>JBKJLX010000784.1:0-12388 GCA_046596645.1 Polyangiaceae bacterium | reverse complement strand
CCGGGCCCGGCGGCGAGGCCGAGGCCGAGGAGGGCCGCCGCGAGCACCAGCGACGAGGAGAGGACGATCGCCGCGACGCCGGCGGCAGCCCGCCGCGCGCGCGGGTCGTCGCTGCTGCCGACCAGGAGGTGCGCCGCGGGCGCCGCGAGGATTAGGAAGGCTACGAGGAGCCGCACGTCGAGGGCGAGCAGGGCGCCGGTGGTCGCGGTGGCGAGGAGCGCGAGGCCGGTGACGTACCGCCGACCGTGAAGGCGCACCCGCCGCCCCGCCACCGCCGCGGCGAGCAGGACCACCGCGGAGGCGACGACGAACGGCGTCGCCACGCCGTCCAGCCCCAGCGACCACGAGAGACCGCCCGGCAGGGGCAGGTGCTCGACGAACTGCATGCCGTCGTTGCCGTCGCCCGTGGCGAACCGCGGGTCGAGCCAGGCGACGGCCACCACCGCGAGCACGAGGTGGAGCCCGTGTACCGCCACCGCCGCTCGCGCCAGCGCGCGCTCACCGAGCGCGACCACACGACCCGAGAGCGCGGCCAGCAACGCGGCGAGCAGGGGCCACAGGACGAGGGTGCTCGCCAGCACCCGACCGAGCCCTTTGCGCTGATCGGCGAGGACGCCGATCAGCGCAGGCGGATCGAACGCGGTGGCGTCGCGTGCGGCCGAGTCGCTCTCCACCTCGACCAGGCCGATCAGCTCGTCGGCGCGCGAGGCGTCGGCCCGCCACCGCACCTCGATCGCGCGCGACTCTCCCGGCGCGATCTTCGCGTCGCGCTGCTTGTCCAGCGCGGCCGAGGCGCCGAGGGGCGTGCGCGGCGCCCCGTCGGGCCCGGCGACGAAGCCGACGCGCCGCACGGTGAGCGGGGCATCGCCGACGTTGGTCACCATGATCGACCCGACCATCTGCGAGCCGTCGACCGGGGCGAGGCGCACGATGCGCCCCCCATCGGCGGCGCCGAGGGCGATGCGGCCGTGCGCGCCGGGGGCGGGCTTTCTCGCGGCCGGCACGGCGCCGGCCTTCGGGTCCTCGGTATGGGCGTCGGCGGGCGACGCGAGGGCCATCGAGAGCCCCAGCGCCGCCAGTGTCAGGGCCCCGGCGAGCCAGGCGGGTTGCACGGTGGGCTTCACGAGCGTGTCCCCTTGGGCTTCGAGGCCTTGCCCGATTTCTTCCTCCGCGGCGCGGCGATGGCCGCGACCGCCGGCTCGGGGGCCGGCGGCGGCTCCGCCGCGACGGCCGGCGCGGTGGCCACCCCCACCGGCGCCGCGCGCCGCGTGCGAACGGCGCGCGGAGCTACTCCCGCCGCCACTGTGCGTGCGTGGGGGGTCTCCGTCACCGCGTCGTCATCGCCGAGCAACCACACCGGCGGCGTGGTGCCACCCTCGCGCGCGAGCAGCCACGCCGCGACGGCGGCGGCGACGGCGGCGAGGGGGATGGCCAGCGCCGCACCGTCCCCCGTGACGACGACCAGCGCCGCGGCGCACGCGATCGCAGCTCCGCCCCCGGCGCGCCAGATCCCCGACGCGCGCAGGGCGATCACCCCGACGGCGGCGAGCGCCGCCGCGATGGCGAGCAGCGCGACCGCCCCCGCCAGCGGCACGAGCCGTCCGCCGCGCGCGACCGGCGCGATCGCGGCCGCAGCCAGCGCGCCCGCGACGAGCGCCGCCTCCAGCCGGCCCCCGCCCGTGAACGCGCGCGCCACGCGACGCGGCAGATCGCAGAGCACCAGCAGCGCCGCCGCGAAGAGGAACCCCAGCACCACGGTTGCGGCGGGGATGCCGCTGATCGCCTTGGCCGAGAGCGCGGAGAGCAGCGGGTGCTTCGCGTCCGCGTCCTTCAGCGACAGCTGCGCGTCGAGATCCCGCCAGGTGGTCGTCGCGCCGACCGGTTGGAGCACCAGGTCGTCGCCCGCGCGCACGTCGACCGCGTCGAGCAGGGCGATCTCCAGGCCGTCGCCGCCGACCACGGCCGCCGCGCCGGGGATGATCGCGATCTTGTGGAGCACCGCCGGCACCGCGGCGCCCACGAAGGGCGACGTGCCGAGGGGCGTGCGTCGTGCGCGCATCGAGCTCTCGTCGGACACGCCGGTGAACACCTCGGCGCCCGGTGTGCTGGTCATGGTGAGCGCGCCGCGCCCCTCGGCGGCAGCCGCACCACGTGGGCGGGTCGATGGTGCGGCTGCGTCGCGGACGGCAGCGAATCGCACGCCGTAATCGGAGAGGTAATTGCCCGCGATGCCGTCGAGCCAGCGACCCTCGAGGCTCCACGCCAGGGTGGTGCCGGCGAGCAGCACCAGGCCCATGGCGCTCGCCGCGCACGCCCACCGCGCGCCGCGCGCGGCGAAGGAGGTGGACGCCATCGTCACGCCCAGCGCGAGCAGCGCCGTCGCGAACCCGTCGGCCGCCACCGCGGCGACGGCGCCGCCCACGATGGCCGCCGTGGTCGCCGCGGAGCGCGCGTCCCGCCCGCCGCGGCGGCAGGCGTGCACCACGCCGAGCAGCGCCGCGGCCAGCGCGACCAGCGCCCGCGGGAGGTCGAGATCGAAGCCCAGCACCGCGTCGATCGAGCCCACGCGCGCCATCACCCAGGCGGGTGACACCAGGAGCGCGGGCGACGCCCCGGCGGCGCGCACCGCGCCGACCAGGAGGACCACCGCGGAGAGCGCGCACCCGACGGCGGCCACCAGGCCCGCGACGCGCGGCGCCCCCACGCGCTCGGCCAGGCCGCGCAGCAGCCGCCGCTCCTCCAGCGCGTCACCGCCGACGGCGACGATCGCACCCGCCGCCCACGGCGCGAGGACCGCGGCGATCAGGGGGAGATCGGCGACGACGTGACGCGGCAGCGGACCGAAGAGCTCGGGCATCCGTGATGTTCGACGTCAGGGCTCGGAGTCGTTGCGGTCGGCAGAGGCGCCAGTCTGGCGCTGCATGGTCGCTTCGTCCACGCCGAGCGCGGCGCGCAGGGCCCACAGCGCTCGCGCCGCGCGCGACTTCACCGTTCCCAGCGGCACGCCCTCGCGCGCCGCGATCTCCGGATAGCTGAGACCTTCGTAAAAGGCGATCTCCAGGGTCTGTCGCTGGGCGGGGGAGAGGCGGGCCATCGCCTCGCGCACCCTGCGCGCGTCGGCTGCGAGCTCGAGGAGCCCCGCCGGCGTCTCCGGCTCGCTGGCCGGCTCGTGGCGGAGCTCGTCGCGCGTGATCCCTTCCCGCCGCGTGCGACGGCGCACCCGATCGAGGGCAAGGTTCCGCACCGAGGTGACCAGCCAGCCAGCGACGCTGCCTCGCTCCGGCTGGTACTGGTGGGCGCGCTCGACCACGGCGAGGAACGCGTCGTGGACCAGGTCCTCCGCCTCCTCCACGTCGCGCACGATCCTCGTGGCGAGGCCGAGCGCAGTGGCGCCATAGCGGTCGTAGAGGACGGCCACGGCGCTGGCTTCGCCGCCGCAGATCCGCGACAGCGCGAGCTGATCGCTCGCGTCGCGCGCGGCGCGGTCCTCCTCGTCGATCGCCGTCGGGTCGTCCACCATCGGGTCGCTGAGGGAGCCGCGCCACCGTGGCCCCCCGTGGCGTCATGCCCCCGGGCCGTCCGCGGCGGAAGCCCTCTTCTCCCCGGCGCTCTCCCCACCTGTTCCCAGGGCCGCCTTTCGGATGCGGAGCCACAGGTCGGTCCTGCCCTCGCCGGTGACGGCGGAGAACGCCGTCACGTGGACGCCGGAGGCCTTGTAGAGCCGCTCCAGCTCGGATTTGGCCGACGAGCGGGGCAGCTTGTCGGATTTCGTCGCCACCACCACCGGCACCACCTCGCGCAGGCCGGGGCGCCGCCCGCGGAGGACGAAGTCGATCAGCTCGCGATCGTCGTCCTCCAGACCGCGGCGCGCGTCGATCAGGACGCACAGCGCGGCGAGCGAGGGCCGCTCGCCGAGATAGCCCTCGATGAGCTCCGCCCACTTCTTGCGCTCGTCCTTGGAACGCTGGGCGTAGCCGTAGCCCGGCAGGTCGACCAGGTTCAGGACCGTGCCGTCCTTGGCGCGTGTCTCGAAGACGTTGACCTGGCGGGTGCAGCCGGGCGTCGAGCTGGTGCGGACCAGGCTCTTCCGCTCCACCAGGGAGTTGATGAGGCTCGATTTGCCGACGTTCGACCGGCCGGCAAAGGCGATCTCGGTGAAGGTCGGCGCCGGCAGGCTCCCCCCGGTGATGCCCTGCGCCGCGACGAACTCGGCCTCGACGATGCGGAGACCCTCCGGCAGCGGGCGCGGCGAGCTCATCGGCGGCCTGCGGGCGGCGCCATGCCTGGCGCTGGCAGCGGGTAGCGGGATCGGGGAGCGCACTCGGGGCACTGGCACAGCGCCCGGAGGAAGCGGAACGTGTAGAGGCCGGTGTCGTGCCGGTCGGCCCACACCAGCTGCAGCGCGTAGCTGCCCACCCGCTCGATCTCGCGGAGATCGACGTTCCCCCCGTCGACGTAGTGGATCTCGTTGCCGTGGCCCTGGCAGTGCGCGCATGGGCAGTACCCGCGCAGGACCTGGTGGGGGAGGAGCGAGCGATGACCGTCCGACCACGCGATCGTCATCTCGCGGGCTCCGTGGGGAGCCTTCACCTCGAGCGGAGTGATGGCGGGGTCCTGAGGCATGACGCGATCCGTCGAGCCGGGTAGCACGGCCATGACGCTCCCGCCAACGAGTCCGCCTTGTGTCCGATGCGGATTCGCGGGAGAACAAGGAGTCCCTTCAGCCTTTGCGAGGTTCCCGTGACCCACTCTGCCCGCTCCATCGCCCGTACGTCGGCTCTCCTCGTCGTCTCGGTCGTCCTCGCCGGGGGAGCCTTCGCCGCGTGCGCCGAGGGCACCTCGGAGACGACGGGGACGACCACCGCCGGCGGCAACGGCGACGGCGGCTCCAGCGGCTCGGGTGACGGTGGCAGCGACGGCGGGTCCGGCTCTAGCACCAGGGCGTCGAGCGCGACGACGACGACGACGACGTCGACGACCACCAGCTCCTCCACCGGCGGGGACGGCGGCAGCGGCGAGGGCGGCGGCGCCACCGCCTGCGGAAACAACGTGTGCGACGCCGGCGAGACCTGCGCGACCTGTCCCAACGACTGCACCACCGACTGCGGCCCCGTCTGCGGGGACGGCTCGTGCAACGGCACCGACACCTGCCAGACCTGCCCCGACGACTGCAACGAATGCACGGCCGCCTGCGGCGATGGCGTGTGCGACGCGGGGGAGGACCAGAGCTGTCCCCAGGACTGCAACCCGAGCGGCGGCGGGCCCGGCTGTCCGGAGGACTTCTGCACCGCCGGGGGAGAGGTCACCGACGAGTGCATGGACCCGTGCGCCGGGGTGGTCTGCGGCTTCGACGAGAGCTGCTGTGGCGGCCCCTGGGGGCAGAGCTGCGCGGACCTCGCGACCTTCGCCGCGGGGGCCGGCTTCTGCATGTGCGGCTGATCGGCTGACGCACCCCCTGGACGCGCAGCGCAACCACCCCTTGGACGCGCGGCGCGTCCGGGCACCACGCCCGCCGCCGTGCTTCACTCCGCCGGCGCGTGCGGCGGCGATTCTTCCTCGGCCTCTACGGCGCGACGGCGATCTTCCAGGTCCCGTTCGTCGTCGCGCTCGCCGAGCTCGGTCGTGCGCGCGGGCTCGGTGACGTCACCCGCTGGGCGATCGCGCTCGCGGTCGGCGCCGGCGTCGTGGTCGCGCTGCGATGGCGCATCCGCATCGCGGCCTTCGACCGCCACGTCGGTCGCGCCCGCGCCTGGCTTTGCGAGGAGCCGTACTACGTCCACTGGGCGGCCTGCGTCCTCGCCGCGTTTCTCTTCGTCCTCGGCCTCGTCGCGGCGGGCATCGCGGCGGCGCTCTCGCTCGCGGAATGGCCCGGCGTCGGCACCCTCGCGTCCGTCGCCTACCTCGTCTCGCTGCCGATCGCGGCGTGGTCGGTGGTGATCCGCCGCCGCTGGGTCCGCGTGCGCGAGGTGGTGGCCCGGGTGGTCGACCTTCCCGAAGGCCTGGAGGGGCTGCGCATCGTGCAGCTCAGCGACCTCCACATCGGCGCCATGACGCCGGCGCGTCGCGGGCTGCGCTGGGCGCGGCGGGCGAACGCGGTGAAGGCCGATCTGGTCGCGCTCACCGGCGACTACGTGACCAGCGGCGAGAAGTTCCACGACGACATCGCCGAGGTGCTGGGGGCGCTGGAGGCGCCGATGGGTGTCTTCGCCGTGCCCGGCAACCACGACTACTTCGGCGACGGCGAGCCCTTGTTCGGCCGGCTACGCGCGCGCGGGATCCGCGTGCTGCGCAACGAGCACGTGGTGCTCGAACGGGGCGGCGCGGCGTTCGCGTTGGCTGGCGTCGACGACACGTGGACTCGTCGCGCCGACGTCGAGGCGACGATGGACGGCGTCGGCGCGCTGCGGCCGGTGGTGGCGCTGGCGCACGACCCCAAGCTGTTCCCCTCGCTCGCGAAGCGCGGCGCGGCGGTGGTTCTCAGCGGGCACACCCACTGGGGGCAGGTGGCGATGCCCTTCATCCCCACACGGCTGAACCTCGGCCTTATCGCCTACGCGTTCCACTCGGGCGAGCATCGGGACGGCGACGCGACGCTCGTCATCAGCCCGGGGCTGGGGACCACGGGGCCGCCGCTCCGCTTCGGAGCGCCGCCCGAGATCACCGTGGTGCGGCTCACCCGCGGCTGACCGACCGCCGCCGGAGGCGCGCAGGGCCGAGGGCGAGACGGGGAACGTTTCACCGGTTGCGATCGAAGACGTCGGCCTCGCGCGCGACGGCCAGCGCCTCCATCGCGAGGCGGACCAGCAGCGGGCCGAGGAACAGGCCGAAGGTGCCGAAGGCGGAGAGGCCACCCAGCATCGCGAGGAGGACCAGGGTCGGGTCCATCTCCAGGTGGGCCGTATGGGTGAGGACCGGGCGGAGGACGTTGTCGGCGACCCCGATCACGCCGATCCCGATGCCGGCCAGGATCACGGCCTTGATCACGCTCCCGGTGAGCGCGAGGCCAGCCGCGATCGGCACCCAGATGAGCGCGGTGCCGACCGACGGAATGACAGCCGCGATCATCGTGAACAGCCCGAGCACGAAGGCGCGCGGCACGCCGAGCGCGAGGTAGGCGATGGTGGCCAGCGCGCCCTGCACCAGCGCGGTGAGGCCGGTGCCGACCAGCAGGCCCCGCCCAGCCTCGTGGAACGCGCGGACGAAGCGGGTCACCGTGCGCGGGCCCAGCGGCGCGTGGCGTAGGAGCCAGCGGTGCGGGCGGTGCGCGTGTACGAGCGAGGCAAAGAACGCCGCATAGAAGACGAAGATCGCCAGGGCGATGTCGGCCGAGGCGTTTGCCACCTGGCTGATCGCCGTCCACGCGCCGCCCCCGTACTCACGCAGCAGCGCGGGAACGTCGAGCGTGGGCAGGGTCGGCCCGCCAGCGCCGTTCGCGCCGCTCGACACCAGCGCCTTGAGCGCGCCCCGGCCGCCCTCCGATTTCATCACGAGCGCGACCAGGTCGCGGCCGCCGGTGACCAGCGTCGCGGCGGCGGCGGCGACGGGGATGAGCAGCGCCAGCACCAAGGCGACGGTGAGGAACGCCGCGGCCCGATCGCGCCCCCTGGTCCAGCGCACCGCGCGGCGGTAGGTGGGGCGCAGCAGGTGGGCCATCCACGCGGCGAGGATGATCGGTCCGCCCAGCGGCGCGAGGGTGAACACCGCCACGAACAGGAGCCCGAGCGCGGTCGCACCGAGCATCCACCGCCGCGAGCCCGGCTGCGTCGCGACGAGCATCTCGTGGCGCGGCGGCCCCGGCGACGGGCCGCTCGCCCAGCGTGGAAGAAGAGGCGTGCGTCGGGACGACGGCAGCGGAGTCTCTGTCTCCCCCGTGCTCACTCGCGGAACGCCCCGAGCGCCCGGAAGCGCCGGTAACGATCCTCGGCCAGCGCGTCGGGGGAGAGAGCGGCGAGCTCGGTCAGGTGCTTGTCGAGCGCGGCGTCGAGCAGCTGCGCCGCGATGTCGGGGTCCTGGTGGGCGCCGCCCGGCGGCTCGGGGATCACGCCGTCGACGACGCCGAGACGCAGGAGATCGGGCGCGGTCAGCTTGAGCCGCATCGCCGCCTCGTCGGCGCGCGCGCCGTCCTTCCACAGGATGGCCGCGCAACCCTCGGGCGAGATCACCGAGTAGCAGCCGAACTCCAACACCAGCACGCGGTTGGCCAGGCCCAGCGCGAGCGCGCCGCCCGAGCCTCCCTCGCCGACGATGGTGGCGATGATCGGCACCCTCACGCGCGCCATGGCGGCGAGCGCGGCGCCGATCGCCTCGCTCTGCCCGCGCTCCTCGGCGCCGATGCCGGGGTAAGCCCCGGGCGTGTCGATGAAGGTGAGGATGGGCAGGCCGAAGCGGTCGGCCATCTCGTACATCCGGATCGCCTTGCGATAGCCCTCCGGATGCGGCATCCCGAAGTTCCGCTTCATGTTCTCCTTCGTCCCCCGGCCCTTCTGGTGGCCGACGAGGACGACGCTCCGCCCGCGGTACTTGGCGAGGCCGGAGACGATGGCCGCATCGTCGGCGAAGCGACGGTCGCCCTTGAGCTCGACGAAGTCGGTCATCAGCCGCTTCACGTAGTCGAGCAGGTAGGGCCGGGCCGGGTGGCGCGACAGCAGCACCTTCTGCATGGGCGACAGCTCCGCGAAGAGCTCGCGCGCCGTCTTCGCCGTCTGCGCCTCGAGCTCGGCGAGTTGCGGCTGGAGGCCCGGGTCGCCCTCGGCGAGCGCGCGCAGCTGGCGGACCTTCTCCACGAGCTCGGCGACCGGCTTCTCGAACGGCAGGACGTGCATGACGGCCGGACGCTACCCCAGGGCCCTTCCGGGGGGGAGGGTGGAGCGGCCGCCGTGCGGCGTGCCGGCGCTGGAGTACGCTGCGACGCGATGACCCGCCGCGTCGTGCCGGCCGCCTGTCTGGTCGCGCTGCTCGCGAGCGCGAGTCTCGCTTCCGCGCAGGGCCGCGCCCCCCGCTCGCCGTCCGACCGAGCGGTCGACATGCGCGGTGGCGCACCCGACCTGGCGCTCGACTCGCGGGTCGCCGCCTCCGGGCCCACCGCGACCTCGAACACGGACGGTGAGCCGTGGACCCGGCGCGACACCGGCCTGGTCCTGATCTGGGTCGGACTTCCGGTACTCGCTGGCTCCGCCATCCTGGCCGGCGTCGCGACCGACGCGGCAGGCCATCGCGACTCGGACGAGGGCGACTCCCAGAGCGCGGAGGAGGCGGCGACCACCTTCGGCATCACCGCCGGCATCGCGGGCGGGGTCGGTCTGCTCCTCCTCGTCCCCGGCCTGGTGCTGGTGTTCGAGGATCAGCCGGTGGTCACCGCGCGCGCCGAGGGCGGCGGCGCCTCCCTGACCGTGCGATTCTAGCCCCGACCGCCGCCTCAGCCCTGCGACGCGCTGGTCGGCTCGTGACCGAAGGGGCTCGCAAGGTTGCCGCTGCTGCCCGGCACCTGCACCTGGGTCGCGCGCCGCAGCACGTTGTAGATGCGGAGGGGCTTCTCCTTGCCCTTCACCTTGGCGGCCTGCAGCTCCTCCACGTCGAAGCGGCCCTTCAGCTTGGACAGCGTGACCTCGCTGACGATGATCTGCCCGGCCAGCGCGACGCTGCACAGGCGGGCCGAGGTGTTCGCGGTGTCGCCGATGACGGTGTAGCTGAGCGCCTTGGAGCTACCGATGTAGCCAGCGACCAGCGGCCCGGTGTGGATGCCGATGCCCACCGCCAGCGGCGCCTGATCGCGCTCCAGGCGGCGGCGGTTGAAGGCGCCCAGGACCTGGCCCTGCTCCAGCGCGCAGTCGATGCAGCGGACCACGTCGTCCGCGGCCTGCACCGGCGCGCCCCAGAGCGCCAGGATCCCGTCGCCCATGAACTTGTCGAGCGTGCCCTCGAACTTGAAGATCGTGTCGACCATCAGCTCGAAGTACTCGTTCATCATCTCGACGAGGATCTCGGGGGTCGTTCCCTCGCTCATGCGAGTGAAGCCGCGGATGTCGCTGTTGAAGACGGTGCAGTCCTCCACGCGCGTGCCGCCCTGCTTGATCTCGAGCTTCCCGGCGATGACCTGCTCCGCGATGTTCGGCGACAGGAGGCGGCTGAAGCGCTCGCGCATGACGATCTCGGCCTCGACCTTCTTGCCGAGGATGTTGATCTCGATGAAGCGAGCGGCCTGGTTGGCCACCGTCTGCACCAGCTCCAGGTCCTTCGCCTGGAAGCGCGCCAGCGTCTCCGAGTCGAGCCAGAGGACGCCGAGCACCTCGTTGTCGTGCTGCAGCAGCGGCGCGACGATGGCCGAGCTGATCCGGTTCAGGATCATGCTCTTGCCCTTGGAGGCGGCAAAATCCATCGCGGCGTCGTGGGTGAGCACCGCCGCGCGCTCCTTCACCACGTGGTTCATGATCGTCTGCGAGACGGTGATGGGCGCCTGCGTCCCGTCGCGGCGCTGCATGGCCTGCGGCGTGAGCTCGCCGGTGTCGTCGCGCAGGAAGATGACGGCCCGGTCGGCGCTGACGAACTTGAGGATGCTGTTGAGCACCTTGTCGAGGAGCTTCTGGGTGTCGCGCTCGATGCCGATGTCGCGCGTCAGCTCGTGCGACATGCGCAGGCGCTCGTAGTCGGCGCGGAGCTGGTT
Source organism: Polyangiaceae bacterium (assembly GCA_046596645.1). Taxonomy (GTDB): domain Bacteria; phylum Myxococcota_A; class Polyangia; order Polyangiales; family Polyangiaceae; genus JBKJLX01. The sequence continues at coordinate 1,728 of JBKJLX010000784.1, read as the reverse complement.
GACGTCGTTTCCGATGCGCTCGAACGGCTGAAAGCCCTTGTCGACCGCGTTGATCTGGGTGCCGATCTGCCGGGCCTGATCCGACAGGTCGATGCGGGTGCCCTGTGCCAGGTAGCTGGCGGCCAGCCCGGGGCCGGGCGTCTGCGGGCGGAGGAGGGGCAGCGGCGCGGTGCCGCCCGCGGGCGGCTGGAAGCCGCCGGGGAAGCCCTGCCCACCCGGAAAACCCTGCCCTCCCGGAAAACCCTGCCCTCCCGGGAAGCCGGCGGGCGATGGACCGAAGGGGTTGGGGACGCCGTGGCCGGGGGTGGCGCCGCTGCCCGATCCCATCGGCTGGCCCATCGGCTGGCCCATCGCCGGGGAGCCCTGCGGCGGGTAGCCGGGGTGCTGGCCGGGGTGACCTTGCGAGCCCGCCGGGTGGCCGGCCGAGGGCGGATGTCCGCCCTGGGGCTGCGCAGCCGACGCCGGGTAGCCATAGCTGCCCGGCGCACCGGCGCCCGCCTGCGGGCCGCCCTGCTGCGAGCCCGGCGGGCCGACCGGGTAGGCGCGCGAAGGCGGCTGCTGGCCGTAGCCCGGCGCCGGCTGCCCCCCGGCGTGCCCCGGACCGACCGCGCCTTGCGGCTGCTGGCCCGGCTGCGGGTAGGAGCCGGGCGGCTGCCCGTAGCCGCCGCTGCTCGGCGGGTAGGCCTGGCTCGGGGGGCCGTAGCCGCGGTTGAAACCCGGCGAGTTGGGGGCTGCCGGGGAGGGCGGCGCGGCGCCCCACGCGGGGGCCTGCCCGCCGGCCTGGGGACCAGCGCCCAGGTTCTGCGTCGGGCCGCCGTCCTCGAAGCGAGCGCGGGTCGCGCCGAGCGCGATCTCGTCGCCGTGCTTCATGCCCTGCTCGCCGCGGACACGCTCGTTGTTGATGTAGGTCCCGTTGAGGCTGCCGAGATCGCGCAGGACGAACTGGTCGCCGCGCTGCTCGATGATGCAGTGCTCCTTGGAGACGATCTTGTCGAGCAGCTGGATGGTGTTCGACGGGTGGCGGCCGAGCGAGTTCACCGGCCGCAGCTCGATGGCCTGCTGTCCCTCGTTCGTGAGGAGGATCAAGCGCGCCATCGGAGCCCCGGAGGATAGGCGGCCCTGCCGGCCGTGACAACGTCGGGGGTGGTCGGCACCGGGGGCCGAACGCGACCGGTCGGGAGGCCATTCCCGGCCGGGTCGTCTCCCCGCGGAGTTTGACCTGGCCGCCTGGGACCACCCACACTCCCCCGGCGCGTGGCCCTCACCGTCGTCATCCTCGGCACCGATCCCGCCGGTCGCGGCGAGGCGAGCACCGAGCGGCCGTCGGGCCCGCGCCTGACCTTCGACGCGCCCCGCGTGGTGGTGGGCCGGGGGGAGAGCTGCGAGGTGCGCCTGCCGGACCGCAGCGTGAGCCACCGCCACCTTTCTCTCCGCCAGCGGGGGGGAGACTGGCTGATCGTCGACGAGGGCAGCGCCAACGGCACCGTGGTGGAGCGGGTCTCGCTGGCCCCCCAGTCGCCGCGGGTCGTCTCGGACGGCGACCTGGTGCGGGTGGGTCGGGTCTTCCTCGAGCTACGCCTGGGATCGGACGTGCCCACCCGCCCCGCCGCGGCGAAGGAGGCGGCCATCGACCTGGTGGTGGAGGCCCTCGCGGCGGAGGGCGAGGATGCCCGACCCCGTGCGCACGTCGTCGAGGGGCCCGACGCCGGCAAGGACGTGCGGATCGAC
>JBKJLX010000548.1:0-7905 GCA_046596645.1 Polyangiaceae bacterium | reverse complement strand
CCAGAAGAAGAAGAAGTCCAAGGCCGCCAGGGCTGCCGACCCGATCATCACGCCGAAGATCGTGAAGGAGCCGGATCCGCGCAGCGACTCCGGCGCGCTCAGCCTGAACGAGCCATTGGCGCGCGGCTTCTACGAGTCGCTCCCGCCGGCGCACGTCCACCACGATTCCCACGAGGACGAGGTGGAGGTCGCGCGACCGGTGGCGCTGACCCCCGAGCTCCTCGAGCGCAAGGCGAAGCTCCGCCGCATCGTGGGCGGCGTCTGCGCCGCCGCCGCGCTCGTGGTCGTCCTCGTCGCTGGCAAGACGCTGGTCGACCGTGCCAGCCCCACCGAGAGCGCCCCCGCCTCCAGCAGCGCCGTCACGCTCGGCCCCGCCGAGTCGCCGAAGCCCGAAGTGGTCGTCGCCACCGCGCCGGTCGCCGCCAAGCCTGCCGCCAAGCCGGAAGAGGCGGACGACGCCGCCAGGACCGCCAGGGAGGAGGAGGCGAAGAAGGCCGCCCAGGAGGAAGAGGCGAAGAAGGCCGGGGAGGCCGCCAAGGCTGCCGCCGCTCCCGCCGCGAAGTCGACCGAGGAGATCGCCGAGCTCAAGAAGACGGCGAGCAAGCTCTACAACAGCGGCAAGCTGAAGGACGCGATCCCTGCCCTGCGCGAGGCGATCGCTGCCGACCCCGACGACGCGCTCCCCTACCTCTACCTGGGCGACGCGCTCACCAACACCGGCAAGTGGCCGGAGGCGCGCGAGGCATACAACCAGTGCGTGCGCAGCGCGACGAAGGGACCCAAGTACGAGTGCGCCGCGATGGGCGGCCGAAAGTAGCCGAGCGCGACGCGCGTCAGAAGCCCGCGTCGCTGACCCTGGACGACGGTTCGGTCGGCAGCCCGGCGGCGAGAGCGGCCGGCTCTGGGGGATGTTGACTACTTCATCACGCTTGCCGACCTCGCGCCGGACGACTCGAGGGCGTCGGCCAGATCGATCGAGACCTTCTCGCCCTTGATGAACATCTCGCACACATCGGCCCCCGGATCGAAGCAGACCCCAACCGGCATCGGAGCTGCCTTCTGGAAGATGGCGGTGTAGACCGGCCTCGTCGCGCAGCCACCACCGCGATCGCGCTCGAAGCTGAGCGTAGCGCCGGCGATCCTGATCGGCTCCGTGACCCTGGACATGGCGCTCGGACAGTCGCTTGCTTGGACGATCGCCGCCTTGCCCTGTGATGGAGACGCGGTTCCCGAGGGACTCGGCTCCGATGACACCGGAATGGCGGCGGATCCGGGACTGGCTCCGGGTCTGGCGTCAGCGGCTGCCGATCGAGGACCCTCGGGACCCGACGGTGTTTCCGAACCCACGCTGGGCTTGCCGGACTTGCCGCAGGCGACAGCGACGACGACCACCAAGAAGATCATCGAGTTCGTTCGTTTCACATTTCACCTCGAGCTGGAGCGGACCGAACTTGCCGGTTGCTGGGGCCAATGACCAACGTGTTGAGCAGTCCTGAGCCTCCCCGGTGCGACATCGACTCGTCGCGCGAGTCGACCTACTTCGCGAAGAACACGCGAATGATCGCTTGCGAAGGCTTCGTCGGCTTGCCGCTCGCCTTCGCCGCGCACGGCGCCGCCTCGTCCGGACCCGAGAAGGAGCCGTCCTCCCCGATGGCGAAACCCCGCTGATCCTTGCCGACCCAGGCGACTCCGAGATCGAGCGTCGCGCCATCCGCGAGGCGGACGATCCGGATCGTCCCCACGTCCTCGCGCGCATACGCGAGGAAGCGCAGGTCCGGGCTCATGGCCGCGCCCTCGCACACTTCCTCCTGACACCCGCCGGGCAGCTCCCACGCGCGTCCGCTGGGCTCCGCGTTGGAGCCGTCGAGCTCAGTGGCGCGTTGGTTGCCGACCGCGATGATGGTACCGCCCGCGCCAGCGAGGAGCCGGCCCGAAGGTGGGCCTGCGATGACGCCGGTCGAATCGCGCGTCCACGAAACACGATCGGGCGCGTCGGTCGCGACGACGATCTTCTCGCCCGTTGAGGCGTCCCATTCGGTCCTGGTCGAGTCGCGAGAATCGGCGAACTCCACGCGCTTTCCATCGAGCGAGTACCCCAGGCGTCCTCTCCAGCTGGAGCGGTCACCCGCAGCAGGCGGGCTCTCGAAGGCTCGGAGCTTCCTGCCGGAGCTCGCGTCGACGATTCCCGAAAAGTCTGGGCCGACGATCGCAAGCGCGGTTCCGTCGGGGGAGAGCGCGGCGCCGGCGACGACCCACGTCTTCTTCGTCTTCAGCGAGCGGGGCGCCATGAGGAAGACGCCCCCGTCCGCGAAGTCGACGATCGAGGCATCATCCGCGCTGAACTCCATCGAGCCCGATGCGGCGGTGTCGTTGGCGGTGTGATGAAGGACCTTCAGCGACGGCAGCTCGAGCACCACCGCATTGCTGCCCCCGCCGTCAGCCACCGCAAGCTTGCCATCGTGGCTCACCACGATTCCCTCGGGATAGTAGATCGTCGCGCCGGCGAACCGGGTCGAGCCCGAAGCAAGGTCCCAGTATGCGATGGGCCAGCTCGGCCCATGTGGCCGGGCCGACGCGACGGCGGCCTTGCCGCCGGGGACGAACTCCACGAAGACGCCGGCGCCCGCCGAATAGGATCCAACGTGGAGCGTGAAGCTCCGCTCGCCCTTCACGAGATCCCAGCCGTCGAAAGAGCCGTCCTCGGTCGGCTTGTCGTCGTTCGGGGGCTTGTGGTCGCCCGTGACCTCACCGCCAGTGAGGAGAATCCTGCCGTCAGGGCTGAACTTCACGAAGCCGAGCGGCTTGAGGCGCAGCGTGCACTCGCGCGCCGGCCCCGCGGTCGCCGCCGAGCTCGTCACGGCGGTGGCGTTCGCGGCGGCCGACGCCGGGTCGGGCGGGGCGTTGTGGGTGCTGCTCGTCGAGTCGCAACCGGCGAGCGCAAGCCAGAGGACGAAGCCGGCGGTCGTGTGGATGGCTGCCATGGAACCTCCCTGCGAGCTCCGGCCAGAAGACGCCGATGGGCCTCGCGAGGCTAACAGCTCGTGGGGGTGACCTGTGGAACCTGCTCGCGGAGATGGGCTCTCGCCCGCATCACCTCGAGGAAGCCCGGGAGCCGCTCTGGCGTTCTCCCTGCCACGCGCCGACATGGTTCGACTACAAAACGCGCTTCGTCGTTACGCCGTCTCAATGATCTCACGACCCATCACCCGATACTGCTGTTTTTTGGCGCTGCTGGTGAGCTGCGCCCCTTCGACCGCACCCCACGCGCCCCCGCTCGCCCGGGCGACGCCAGGCGGCGACGGTCAGGATGCTGCTCCCGCGCTCGCGACCGCGAGAGCGGCCGAGGGCCCCCCGGTCGTCGACGCGGGCGGTCCAGCCGAAGTCGGCACGAGCCGCGAGTGCGCGCCTGCGAGCGCCAACACCGAGTCGTTCTGCCCGAGCACCGAGCTCGATCGACTCCTCGGGCAGTTCGAAGCGCAGGACAGGGTCTTCAGCGAGCCCCGGTGTCGGCCGAGAGAGGCTCGCGATCTCGAGCTGGCTCGCCGTATCGACGGTCGGCTGGGGGACATGCTCCTCGGCGAGGGTGTGATCGGAGATCTCGATCTCGATGGAGACAGGACCCCTGATGTCGTGTTGACCCACGGGTCCGTCGACTTCTGGCGCCACATCTGGTTCATCCGGGACGGGGATTGCTTGCGCTTCGTGGGCTTCGTCGACGGCTACCAGATCGCGCTGGCGCCTTCGCGCCATCATGGCGTGCGGGACATCCGCGCCCACACGTATCCGCTCAGGGGCGTGACCGAGACCCACCGCTACGATGGGTCTGCCTTCAAGCGCGCTCCGCACTGATCGCTTGGTCGGATCGCGGTCGGCGCGTCGGTGGTGTCGGCCATGCGGCGCGACCGAGGCAGCAGGGGCAGAAGCCGCGGCGCGCCGCGATGTAACGACCAGCGCCGCGGGTGGCGAGGGTGGCCGCGCTGGGGCTGCGCCAGCGCCGCGGCTCAGAAGCCGGGGTCGCTCACCTTCGGCGCGTTCGCCGGCGGCGCGGTCGGGGCCGTCGGAGGCGCGGTGGGCGCGCGCCGCGGTCCGCGAACGGCCGCCCGCGCGCTGCTGGACGCCGAGGCCGATGGCTCGGTGGGGGGCGTCGCAGGAGCATCCAGCGGCGCAGCGGAGGGAGCGGCCGCGGTCGACGGCGCCACGGCCGCGCTTGTCGGTGCGCCGGGCATGTCCCGCGCGACCGTCGCCACGACGGACGCGGCCGGCGCGGGCATCGCAGGACCACGGAGCGCGAACGCCGACGCGCCTGCCAGCCCGGCGGCGAGCGCGGCGACACCGATCCACAGGCCGACGCGACGAGGCGGCGCGACCAGCTCGGCATCCGCCACGACGGCACCATGCGAGCCGACCAGGCCAGAGGTCGACAACGAGCTCGGGGCCTCGGCGAGACCCCCCGGCGCAACGGCGCCCGCGGAGCTCGACAGTCCCGACACGCCGGACAGACCCGATAGGCCGGACAGACCCGACACGCCGGACAGACCGGAGAGAGGCCCGCTGTTCGATCCCGACACCGACCCGGGTCCCGTGAACTCGCCGGGTAAAGAGACGCCGCTGGTCCCGGTCACCGCGCTGTGGGTCCCGGTCGTCATGGGCTCGAAGGGCGCGGTGGCCCGGTTGTCGGCGAGGCGCAGCGCCTCCTTGATGACCGCCTTCTTCTTCTTCAGCCGGCCGCCGAGGGCCCCCTGGACGAACGCCGCGGCGTCGGTCTCGCCGCCGGCCCCCGCGAGCTCACGGCGCACATCGTCGAGCGCTGCCGCGAACTCGGCCATGGTCTGGTAACGCTTGCGCGGCGACTTCTCGGTGGCGCGCGCGATCACGTCGTCGAGCTGCGGGGGGAGACCAGGGGCGACGGTCGACGCGCGGGCCAGCGGCGTCGGCTCGCAGAGGCGGCGCAGCGTCGCCATCTCGTGCTCTTGCCGGAACGGGTGCTTGCCCGTCACCATCTGGTAGAGGATCGTGCCCAGCGCGAAGATGTCGGTGCGCCGATCGATGTTGATGCCCGCCGGCTGCTCTGGCGCCATGTAGGGGATCTTCCCCTTCACCTGCCCCGCCTGCGTCTTGCCCTCGTCATCGGTCTGCGCGGTCGCCTTGGCGATACCGAAGTCGACGATCTTCACGACGCCGTCGAACGTCACGAGGATGTTCTGTGGTGACACGTCGCGGTGCACGAGGCCGATGAGCTCACCGTCCTCCCCGCGCAGCTCGTGCGCCGCGTGCAGGCCGAGCGCGGCGTCGCGCGCCAGCGACACCGCCACCGCCACCGGAATGCCGCTCGCCTGCGCAGCCGTCTTCATCAGGGTGCTCAGCGACTCGCCGTTCACCCACTCCATGACGATGTAAAGGGTGCCGTCCTCCTCCCCGAGATCGAGCACCTCGCACACGTTGGGGTGCTTGATGCGCGCGGTGAGCTCGGCCTCGGCGAGGAACATCTTCTCGAACTGGGGATCGTCCGAGAGCTGCGGCAGCATCGATTTGATGGCCACGATCTTCTGGAAGTTGCGCGAGCCGCGGCTGCGCGCCGCCCACACCAGGGCCATCCCTCCCTGGGCGATCGGCGTCAGCAGCTCGTAGCGACCGAGCGTGTGACCTGCGCCGACGTCGCCGAGCGTCGCCATGACGGGCTCAGAACCTTCCAGTCAGCGCGACCGAGCCCGGCCCCACGCCCACCTGCGCCCGCGGCGGTGTGACGGCGGCGGTTGCGTCGGGGCTGGAGGTCAGATCGACGATGAGCAGCGTGCCACCGAGCCCCACGCAAGCGAGGCCGGCGACGAAGGTGACGGTGGAGAGCGTCGCGTAGGTCGCACCGCTGTCGGCGGTGTCCTGGAGGTCCGCGGGGCAGCTCCGGCCGTCGGGTCCGCACGCCGCGTCGAGATCGCTGATGGCCGAGCCGCGCAGCGCGAAGAAGACTCCCGACGCGCCGAGGCTGGCCACGCCGACGCCGAGGGTCACGAGCCCCACAGGCACCAGGGCGTTGCCGCCGCCTTCGTCGCCCTGCGCCGGGGGCGCGGTCGGCGCCGGGGCGCCCGCCTGCGTCTTCAGCGCGAGGGCCACCTCGGCGGTCTGCCCCTCCTCCGCCACCACCTCGACGGCGGTGCTCTCGCGCCCGGGTGAGCTCGCCTCGACCCGGTGCGGCCCGGGGTTGACCGAGATGGGCGTGCCCACCGACGCCGGCCCGAGCTCGCGGCCATCGAGGACGACGCGCGCCGCGGCAGCGCCGGTTCCGCGGAAGATGGTCAGCTTGGGCAGGCGCGGCTCGAGCTTCTCGATCGCCGCCGCCGCCTCCTTCTGGACCTCCGCGACGTTGCCCTGCTCCGCCTCCGACAGCGCGAGCCGGTAGGAGCCCAGCGCCTCCACCCAGTTGCCGACCTTCTCTTCGCACTGGGCGATGTGAAAGCGCACCTGGGGCGTGCTCTTGACCAGGGCGACGCCCTTGAACACCACCAGCGCGCCCTCCCAGTCGCCGGCCTGCTCCAGGGCCAGGCCGCGCCGATACTCCTCTCGCGCGCGGGCGAGCGCCTCCGGCGACGGCTCCTCCGCCCACGCGGGCGGCGCGATCGCCGTCGACGCCAGCGCGACCGCCGCCGCCGCGAGCAGCGCACGGACGGTGCCGCGGGCCGACCTCACTGGCACACCCCGCTGGTCAGCGACACGTCGTCGAGGTTCCACCCGCTCATGACCCACGACAGGAACGCCCCCTGCTTGCCGGTCTTGTGGCCGAAGCGCATGCGGAAGGCGGCGTTCTTGTGCGCCGTCACGTCGTGGGTCACCCGCACCCAGCCGTTCTCGGTGAGGAGGTTGTTGCCAAGCGACTCGTTGCTCCACAGAAGCACCCATATCGAGCCGTTCCACACCTCCACCGTCTCGGTGGCGAAGGGATCCCAGTCGGCGTTGATCTGGCGCCAGTAGGTGAAGTTCACCGTGCCGCTCGCGCCGGGCAGGTTCACCGCGGGGCTGGTCAGGTAGTCGAACCCGTGCACCTGGATGTCGTAGTTTCCGCCGAGCACCACGCCGGCGATCCCGTTGTCGGCGGAGGCGGAGTGGTCGTTCGCCGGGTCGGGGAAGCCCCGCTGCTGGCCGACGCTGGTGCTGGTGGGGCCGATGGCCCACTCCCCCTCCATCGCCCAGGACCGTGAGTTGTCGGAGAAGTCCTCGGAGAAGTAGATGGTGCCGCCGCTGCAGGCCGACGATGCGCAGCCGCACGTCCCGTCCGAGCCGCAGGTGGTGCCACACGCGCCGCAGCTCAGCGGGTTGGTCGCAGTGTCGACCTCGCAGGCGTTGCCGCCCGCGCGATCGCAGTCGCGCAGCGAGCCCGCGCAGGCGGTGCACGAGCCGGAGGCGCAGGATTGGGCGAGGGTGCAGGCGGTGTCGCAGTCGCCGCAGCGCAGCGCGTCGGCGCTGGTGTCGGTCTCGCAGCCGTTGGCAGTCAGCCCGTCGCAGTTGCCGGTGCCGACGGCGCACGCCGCATTACAGGCGGAGTTCGAGCAGATCTCCTGGCCGGTGCACGGCTGGTTGCAGTCGCCGCAGTGGCTGTTGGAGGTGGTGGTGTCGGTCTCGCAGCCGTTGCCCAGGCTGCCGTCGCAGCTCTCGTAGCCCGGGTTGCAGCTGACGAAGGTGCAGACGCCCGCCGGGCAGGTCTCGCTCGCCTGGGTGAAGTCGCACGCGATGTCGCAGCCGTTGCAGTTGGCGACGGTGGTGGTCGTCGTTTCGCAACCGTTGTTGGGGTTGCCGTCGCAGGTCTCCCAGTCGTCGTCACACACCGGCATGCAGGCGCCGTCGACGCACGACGTGGCGCCGTGGATGTTGGTGCACGGCCGGCCGCAGCCGCCGCAGTGAAGCTCCGAGGTCGCG
>JBKJLX010000472.1:0-4709 GCA_046596645.1 Polyangiaceae bacterium | reverse complement strand
GGGTCGCAGCCGCCGAGCGCGAGGACCGCGGCGGCCAGGGTCACAACGCGAAGCGGCGAGGTCGACGGCGCGATCATCGCCGTCGTCGTGCCGCCGCGGCCTCTGCGCGGCCAACTTCGGGGTGACGAAGTCGGGGTGACGAAGTCGCGGGCGACAAAGAGAAAGCGGGCCGGGAGGTCACCCCCCCGGCCCACCTGGCCTCACGCGGAGGCCCCCCGAGCGTCATCGCCCGCTCCCGTCGCCCCGATGGCCCTCGCCTCTGTCGTCGTACGACGGTGACCCGCACCGTCGGCTGCCGAAGAGCAAGGACCCTCGCCGGGGCCCGAGCGCGCGCGCGCGCGGTTGGTCCTACCTCAGAGCGTAGTCTCCGCGTGAGAGCCCAGAACGTTCTGCATGGTGACCATCCTCCTCCGGCGTGCCGGCACCCTGGGGCCGAGGCGAGGAGACGAAGCACCCCCACTCCCGTGAGGAGGTGGGATGGCTGCGCCGCTGCTCGGCCTCACTGGGTGTTCCGCTATCGGTCTCCGAGATCTCCGCGCCTTCTCTGGAAGAGAGGCCCCGTGAGGTGGCCTCTCGGAGGAGACGGGGCGGCTGCCTCGTCGATCGACTTCGCCCGCGGGGCCGGAGTGCTCTCCGACAGGACCATCCCCGGGGCTCTCGCCCCTCCGTGAGCAACGACTCCAAGAACGTAACATCCCCGCGCGGTTCGGCAACGTGGCGGGCGGCCACGGACGCCGTCCCCTCCGCCGGCTGCCCCCGGGGCGGCGCGCGCCGTCGCCTCGTCGCCTCCCTGCTGGGCCTCTATGCAAGAGGGTCTGCCCGCGGCTAACGTGCGCGCCGCTCGTGAGACCGAGACCAGGGAGACCGCTGTGAAGCCCGATCCGAACCAGGTTGGGTGGGCCGTCGCGATCGGCTTCATCGCCTCCATCGCCGTCAGCTTCATCGACCGGCAGCTCACTGGCCGCACGCGATCGATCTTCCGCTGGGTCGCCGGCCTCGCTGCGGCGTTCGGCCTGGCCTGGGGCGTCGGGAAGATCGTGCCCGACTACGCGCGCGCGCTCGACGTGATGAAGGCGGCGGTCGCGCTGACCGCTGCCGCCTGCGTCTTCTACGAGTGGCACCGCGCCCAGCAGGGTCGCGCCATCGCCGAGCGCTGGAAGAAGTTCGTCGGCGTGGGGCTCGGCGTCATCGCCATCTGCCTCTACTTCCACGCCTTCAAGTTCGGCTACCCCAAGTACTGGCACCGCTGGGACCAGTACCACTACTACATGGGGGCCAAGTACTTCCCCGAGATCAAGTACGACGGCCTCTACAAGTGCAGCGCGATCGCGCAGCACCAGCTCGGCGTCGTCACCTACGAGGAGCCGGTCGAGCTGACCATCGAGCAGCAGGCGAAGCTCGGGCTCCTGCAGGTGTTCTCCGACATGTTCGGTGGCCCGGAGATCAAGCTCCAGATGCGCACGCGGCGCATCGACATGAAGGCGGAGCTCGAGGCCAAGGCCAAGACGGTCCGCAACCTCGGCGGCGACAACCTGCTGATGAAGGTCGACGACCTCATCGCCAACCCCGCGCAGTGCGAGAGCCGGTTCAGCCCCGCGCGCTGGGAGCAATACAAGAAGGACGTGCAGTTCTTCCGCATCGTGTCCGACAAGAAATACTGGGAGGACATGCAGCGGGACCATGGGTACAACCCGCCCCCGGTCTGGACGCTCGCGGGCTACCTGATCTCGAACCTGCACGACGCGGACGTGTGGTTCATGCAGGCGATCGCGATGATCGACATCGCCTACCTGCTGGGCGTGTTCGGCGCGCTGTGGTGGGCGTTCGGCTGGCGCGTCGCCGCGGTGGGCGCGATCTTCTGGGGCACCCAGGCCTCGGCGCCCTTCTACTGGACCGGAGGCGCCTTCCTCCGCCAGGACTGGCTGTTCTTCATGGTCCTCTCCGCGTGCCTCGCGCGGAAGCGGTACTTCGCGCTGGCCGGCGCGGCGATGGTGTACTGCGGCCTGCTCCGCATCTTCCCCGGCCTCATCGTGATCGGGTGGCTGGTCGTGTGCGGCACCTACCTGCTGCGGCACCGGCGCTTCCGCCCCGAGCACCTGCGGGCCATCGTCGGCGGCTGCGTCGCTGCAGCGATCCTGATCGCGGCCAGCCTGGTGGTCGTCGGCAAGAACTCCTACCAGGAGTTCTACCAGCACACGATCAAGGTCCACGACATGACGCCGCTCACCAACCACATGGGCCTGCGCGTGCTCGTCGGCCACAACGTGGGCCAGGGCAAGGAGTCGGGTCGCATGAAGTACACGAAGGACGTGAGCCTCGTGGACCCGTTCGAGCGCTGGAAGTCGATGCGCAACGAGCGCTACGCGAAGTACAAGTACGTCGCCTACGCCATCATCGCGGCGAGCTTCGGGCTCTTCGTGTGGGTGACGCGGCGGGTGAAGTCCCTGTGGATCGCCCAGTGTCTGGGGCAGATCTGGATCATCCTCCTGTCGCAGCTCACTTGTTACTACTACTCGTTCATGATCCTGACGGCGCCGCTCACCAAGGTGAAGCCGCAGATCGAGCCCTGGCTCTTCGGCCTGGCCGCGCTCACCCAGGTGATCTGGATGAGCATGACGTGGAACGACGACCGCTACACCGCCCTCACGTTGATGACCCTGGCGTTCTGCTACGGCCTCCTGGTGCTGTTCTCGCCGCGCTCGTTCCTGGAAGCATCGGGCCTGCTGCGCATCGCGCGCCCGGCGCAGCCGATCCCCGGTGTCGCACCGGCCAAGGCGGCGTCACCCGGGCCGGCGAAGAAGGGCTGAGCTGCGGGTGGCCGACCGACCGCAACCCCAGGCCGACAGCGTGCCGCACAGCGGCGCGCCCGTCGGCGCCAGCGGCGAGGACCGCGCGATCAGCGCGTTCCGCCGCGTGCCGCGCACCGGCGTCATCTACGTCATGGGCGAGGCCCAGCGTCTCGGCTACCGCTACACGTCGAGCCCGGGCGAGGAGGACTGGTGCAACCTCGGCCAGGGCATGCCGGAGACGGGCCCCTTGCCCGGCGCTCCACCACGCGTCGACACCATCACCATGGACGTCGACGATCAGGAGTACGCCCCGGTCGCCGGCACCTGGGAGCTGCGCGAAGCAGTCGCCGACTTCTACAACCGCGCCTACCGCCGCGGCATGCCGACCAAGTACAGCGCGGAGAACGTCGCCATCTCCGGCGGCGGTCGCACCGCGCTGACGCGCATCGCGGCGTCGCTCGGGCACATCAACCTCGGCCACTTCCTCCCCGACTACACGGCGTACGAGGAGCTGCTCGACGTCTTCCGCCTCTTCTCCCCCATCCCCATCCTCCTCGAAGGCGAGCGCGGCTACGCCTTCTCGGTCGGCGATCTCCGCCGCGAGATCCAGGGGCGCGGGCTGGGGGCCATCCTCCTCTCCAACCCGTGCAACCCCACCGGCAAGCACGTGCGCGGCGAGGAGCTGGCAGCCTGGGTGCGCAGCGCGAAGGAGCTCGACTGCACCCTCATCCTCGACGAGTTCTACAGCCACTACGTCTACGGCCTCGGCGGCCCCGCGCCGATGGAGAGCGCCGCGCGCTACGTCGAGGACGTCGACTCCGACCCGGTCGTCATCGTCGACGGCCTCACCAAGAACTGGCGCTACCCCGGCTGGCGCGTGACGTGGACCGTGGGCCCCCGCCAGGTGATCGACGCCGTGGCCAGCGCCGGCAGCTTCCTGGACGGCGGCGGCTCCAAGCCCATGCAGCGCGCGGCCATACCGCTCCTCGAGGTCGAGGCCGCCCGCGCGGAGACGGCCGCCATCCAGTCCACGTTCGCCCGCAAGCGGACGCTGATGCTGGAGGGCCTTCGCAAGCTCGGGGTCTCGATCGACGTCGAGCCGGAGGGCACCTTCTACTGCTGGGGGTCGGTCGCCGAGCTCCCCGAGGGCCTCGACGACGGGCCGTCCTTCTTCCGCGCCGCCCTGGATCAAAAGGTGATCGTCGTCCCCGGCCAGTTCTTCGACGTGAACCCCGGGAAGCGTCGCGCCAGCCGCGCTTCGCGCTTCGCGCGACACCTCCGCTTCTCCTTCGGCCCCTCGGAGGAGGTCCTGGCCCGCGCCCTCCGCCGGCTGGAGTCGCTGGTCGCGCGGCACCGATAGCCCGGCCAAGCAGCGCCCATCCGGGTCGTGAGCCGTTCTGGCCGGTCGCCGCGTCTGGCGGAGGCGGGGCCCGTGTGTCGTGGCCGCGCTGCTCAATTGGACCGGGGTGGAAACCACTTCCCCGGCTGGTACATCGGGCTGGAACTCCCACCCCGTCCCGATCTAAGGTGCGCGCGCCTGGAGTCGGGGGGCTCGCCTCGCGGCAGCTCTTCTACGTGGAGAACATCTTGTTTTCGCGGCAGAAGGGCGCAGCGGGGGCGTAGGACGCGGTCGAAGTCGGACCCGTCCAGCGTCTACGGCAATCTGACTCATCTCCAGCGCTATCAGGGGCTGGAACGAAGAAACCACCTTTCGCCGGCGGCCCTGCGGATCATCGCAGGCGGTCGTGGCGAAGCCACACCGTCACCTGGCCGCGTCGAATGACGGCGGCCGAACCGGAGCGAGAACCATGCACCTGTCTCGGAAGTTCGTTTCGTCCTCGGTCTTGGCCGTGGCCGCGCTCGTGACGCTCGCCGCCTGCGGCGGAACCATCGAGTTCCAGGGCAAGGCGCCCATCGCGG
>JBKJLX010000305.1:0-5950 GCA_046596645.1 Polyangiaceae bacterium | reverse complement strand
CACGGCAAGAACCACCACGTCGCCGGCTGCTTCGGCGAGCACGTGTCGCGCCTCCGCATGCGGGTGGCCAGCGGCGACGTGCTGTGGTGCTCGCCCACCGAGGAGGCGGACCTGTTCTGGGCGACCATCGGGGGCATGGGCCTCACCGGTCACATCCTCGAGGTCGAGCTCTCGATGAAGTCGGTCCCCTCGCCGTGGATCCGTCAGGAGACGTGGCGGGTCGACGACATCGAGGCCTACCTGGACGCGTTGAAGGACGCGGCCGGTCGCTGGCCGTACACCGTCGGCTGGCTCGACTGCCTGACCCAGGGCAAGGGCATGGGCCGCGGCATCCTCATGGCGGGCGACTGGGCGAAGCCGGAGGAGGCACCGAAGCGGTACCCGAGGCCGCTCCCCACGCTGCCGATGCCGTTCGAGCTGCCCGGCTTCGTGCTCGGGCGGCCGAGCATCCAGGCGTTCAACTTCGCCTACTACTGGAAGCACCTTCCAAGGACGATGCGCGGCACGGCGCACTGGCAGACGTTCTTCTACCCGCTCGACATGATCGCCAACTGGAACCGCATGTACGGCAAGCGCGGGTTCACCCAGTACCAGTGCGTCCTGCCCGACTCGGCCGGGCGCGGAGCGGCGCGGCGGGTGCTCGAGATCCTCACCCGCCGTGGCGGTGCCTCCTTCCTGTGCGTCATCAAGGACTGCGGTCCCGAGGGCCGCGGGCTGCTCTCCTTCCCGCTGAAGGGAATCTCGATCGCGCTCGACATCCCGGTGCGCGACGACACCCAGTCCCTGGTGGACGCGCTCAACGAGCAGGTCCTGGCCGAGGGCGGTCGCATCTATCTGGCGAAGGACTCGTTCACCCGGCCCGAGCACTTCCGGGCGATGGAGCCGCGGCTCGAACGCTTCCTCGGCGTGCGCCGCAAGTGGGACCCCGAGCTGCGCATCCGCAGCGCGCAGAGCGTGCGCCTCTTCGGCGACCCCGCGCACGCGCCGGCGGCGCGGCCGACGACGTCGGCCTCCAGCGGCAAGAGCCCAGGCGGCCACGCCGTGAACGGGGTGGCGCGATGAAGGTCGCATTCCTCGGCGCCACCAAGGGGATGGGCCGCGCGCTCGCCCGCGCCATGGCCCGACGCGGAGACGAGCTCTTCCTTCTGGGGCGTGACGCCGAAGATCTCGCGCGCTCCTCGGCCGATCTCGGCGCCGACGGGCGGGCGCCGCGCGGCACCGCCCACGCCGATCTGGAGGATCCGTCCACCTTCGGCGCTGCGCTCGACGCAGCCGTTGGCGCGCTGGGTGGGCTCGACGCCGTGGTGGTGACGGCGGGGATGTTCGCGACCCAGGATCGGCTGGAGGAGGACCTCGCGCTCTGCGCGCGCGTCCTCACCGTCGACTTCACCAACACCGTGATCTTCTGCGAGGAGGCGAAGCGCCGGCTCCTCGCGCGAGGTGGCGGCACCCTGTGCGTCTTCTCCAGCGTCGCCGGCGAGCGCGGGCGCAAGCCGGTGGTGCTCTACGGCGCCGCCAAGGCCGGGCTCTCGGCCTACCTGGAGGGGCTCGATCACAAGCACCGCGCCGACGGGTTGCGGGTGGTCACCGTCAAGCCGGGCTTCGTGAAGACGGCGATGACGCAGGGGCTCAAGCCGCCGCCGTTTGCGGGGGAGCCAGACCAGGTCGCGCAGCTCGCGCTGCGGGCCATCGATCGCGGGACGCCGGTGGTCTACGCCCCGGCAGCGTGGGGCCCGATCATGGCGACCATCCGCGCGCTGCCCCGGGCCGTGATGCGACGCGTCTCGTTCTGACGCGCCCGCGCTGGCGCGTTGGAAGCGCGGGCGGGCTGACCTCGGCGAACCCCCGGTGGTCGGGCTCCATGCGTAGACTGCGCGCCCCATGCGCCGATTCCTCGTCTCCCCCGCTGCGCTCGCCCTGGCCGTCGTCACCTCGCCGGGCATCGCCGACGCAGCGGAGTGGATCCGGACGACGACTCCACCGAGCGCCGAGCCGGCAGAGGCCATCGCCGAGGCCTTCGTCGCCGGCGCGGGGCGCGACCCGCTGCGCCTGGGCGACGCGCAGCTGGTGCGCACGCGGGCGCTGCCCATGGGGCGGCAGTCGGTGGTGCGCTTCGAGCAGCGCCACCGCGGGCTGGTGGTGGAGGCCCGGAGCGCCGCGCTGCGTGTGACCGGTGACGGGCGCGTTCGCGTCGCCATGGTCGACGTGGCGCGCGATCTCGACGTCGACACGACGCCCGCCCTCGACGCCGACGCCGGGCTGGAGGCGGCGCGCGCGACCCTCTTCTTCCCCATCGGCCGCGAGCTGGCTTCCGAGCTGGTCGTCTTCGCCGACGGCGCGCAGGGTCGCCTGGCCTGGCGCATCGACGCGCGCGACCCCCGCGGCGGCGTGCGCCTGCTCGTCGACGCGCACGACGGCACCCTGCTCGGGCAGCGCCCGGTGGTGAGCGACGCGATGGGCCGCGTCTACACCATCAGCTCGGTGGTCACCCCCACCCCGGCGGACGTCGAGCTCTCGACCCTCGACACCACCGTGACCCCCATCCACCTCGACGGGTGGAATGGGCTGCTGCAGGTGACCAACTACGTCTCGGGCGGGCAGCAGGACGGCTACGAGGTCGAGCAGACGGTGGAGCCCAGCGCGGGCGAGAACTTCCTCTACGACCCGCCGGTCGATCTCGAGTCGGCGATCGACGAGTTTGCGCAGGTGAACCTGTTCCACCATCTGACCACGCACCGCGAGTTCTTTCGCGACGACCTCGGCGTCGATGTGGACGACGCCGCCTGGCAGGTGACGGCAGTCGCCAACATGCAGGAGTCGGGGCAGCCGCTGGACAACGCGTTCTTCTCCCCGCAGGGCCTCTCCGGCAACGGCGAGCTCGACGCGCCCAACCTCATCGGCATCGGACAGGGGAGCGTCGACTTCGCGTACGACTCCGACGTCTTCAAGCACGAGTTCGGCCACTACATCAGCCACAACGCCGTCGGTTACAACCTGGGCCAGGTCGGCATCACCGAGTACGGGTTCAGCCCCCACTCCGGCAGCGTCGACGAGGGCATCGCCGACTATTTCGCCTGCAGCGAGAACGACGATCCCATCCTCGGCGAGGCGACGCTCGCGGTCCTCTCGGCGGCGCGCGACCTGACCGACACCGCGAAGACCTGCCCCGGCGACATGGTCGGCGAGGTGCACGCCGACGGGGAGATCGTCGGAAGCCTCGCGTGGACGATCCGCGAGGAGTTCGGGCGCGAGGTGGCCGACCGCATGGTGTGGGGTGCGGTCGCCTTGATGCCCGTGGGCGGCACCCTGGGCGACTTCGCGACCGGCCTCTCCGAGACCGCCAGCGGTCTCGTCGACGAGGGCGAGCTGGAGGCCGCCGATCTCGTGACGCTGGAGGGCCTCATCGCCGCGCGCGGTCTCGACGCATGCGACGACGTGCTGCCCCTCGATGGCGAGGACCCGGTGCACATGACGATCATCGGGCTCGACGTGGTCGGCCAGGCGTTCGGCGCCGACTGCGCCCAGCTGCAGTCGTTCGGCATCGCCATCCAGTCGATCTTTCACTTCTCCGCTGAGGCGCCGGGCGGCGCCGCGGCGCAATTTCATCTGGACGTGGAGCCCCTCGGCGCCGGTGAGGTGAGCTACCGCCTCTTCGTCCGCAACGGGCAGCACGTCGGCTTCGACGACGGCGGCATGACCGGGCTGCCCAGCCCCGACGTGTTCGACTACGACCTCGAGGCGTCCACACCGTCGCTCGACCTCGTGGTCGACGCTGCCAGCGATCCTCCCTTCGATCCGTCCGCCACATACTTCGCGGTGGTGATGAGCTCGAGCTGCGCCACGCTGAGCGCCGACATCCGCCTAGTGGACCGCACCGGCGAGGGTGGTGGTGGGGCGACCAGCGGCGTCGGCGGCGAGCAGGCGGCCACGGTCGGCGCCGGCAACGCCACCGTCGGGAGCAGCGCCGCGGCCGGCGGCGGAGAGGGTGGCAGCGGCGACGGCGTGGAGGCCGAGGGCGACGGGTGCGGCTGTCGCACCGCCCGCGATCAGGGCCCCGTCGGCGGCGCGATGGTCGCCATCGGCGCGCTGGCGGCCATCGCGGCGCGCCGGCTGCGCCGCCGTTCCTGAATTCAGCGCAGGCGGGCCAGCGCATCCTCCACGCTAACGACGTAGCCGCCACCGAAGAGGACGACGTGCACGAGGAGGGGCGCGAGCTGCCACAGCGGCACACGCCGGCGCGCTCGATCCAGGAGAGGAGCAGGAAGCCCTCCTCGCCAGCTCCGACCGAGGCGGCCAGCACCCCCGGCCGATGTCATCGCCCGGCGGTGGCGCCGAGCCCGCGCTCGCGCACCAGCGCGTCGAGCAGGCCGCCGCAGGCGCGCGCACAGAGGTCGAGCACGGTCTCGAACCCCTCCTCACCGCCGTAGTAGGGATCGGGGACGTCGAGATCGTCGCCCGGAGGCAGCGTCGGATCGAACGAGCGCAGGAGCACCACCTTCGCCCGCGCCGCCTCGTCCGGGGCGGCGGAGAGGAGGTCGCCCAGGTTCTTGCGGTCCATCGCCACCAGCAGGTCGAAGCGCGCGAAGTCGGCGGCGACGGTCTGGCGGGCGCGATGATCCCACGAGATGCCGCGGCGGCGGGCGGCAGCGACGGTGCGGGCGTCCGCGCGCTCGCCCTGGTGCCAGCCGCTGGTGCCGGCGCTGTCGATGGTGATGCGCCCCTCGAGGCCGCGCTCGCGCACCAGGTGGCGAAACACCCCCTCGGCGGTGGGCGAGCGGCAAATGTTGCCGAGGCACACGAACAGGACGGCGACGTCGCTCATGGCGACGTCGCAGCCTAGTCGATCCCTCAACCGTCCTGGCAGGGACCGATCGGCTCGTCGCAGTTCGCGGGGCCGCAGGTGGTCGGGTACTGCTGGCCGTCGACGCAGACGATGGCGTCCCCGCAGCCCAGGGTCGGGTCGCACGCGCCGTCGCAGGGACCGAGCGGGTCGTCGCAGTTCGCCGGGCCGCAGCCGGTCGGGTAGAGCTGCCCCTCGAAGCAGGTCTGGGCCTCGGTGCAGACCAACGTCGGATCGCAGCCCGGCTCGCAGCCGTCGTCGGCCTCGTCGCACGGCGGCTCGGAGCAGGGGCC
Organism: Polyangiaceae bacterium; assembly: GCA_046596645.1. GTDB lineage: Bacteria > Myxococcota_A > Polyangia > Polyangiales > Polyangiaceae > JBKJLX01. The sequence goes on along the minus strand of JBKJLX010000305.1, from coordinate 817 downwards.
GAGCGCGTCGTCGCAGCTGGCGGGCCCGCAGGTCGTGGGGTAGAGCAGACCGTCGACGCAGGTGATGGCGTCGCCGCAGATCGCCTCGGGGTCGCAGCCGGGCTCGACGCACGGGCCGAGGGGCGCGTCGCAGTTCGCGGGGCCGCAGCCGGTGGGGTAGAGCAGATCGCCGAAGCAGGTGAGCACCTGGGTGCAGGTGACCTCGGGGTCGCACGCGCACGCCATCTCGGTGCAGGCGACGCTGCCGCTCGCGTCGCACGAGCAGCCGTTGCAGCCGTCGATGGAGGGGAAGGAGTCGCCCACCGCGTAGTGCTGCCCGCCGTAGTCGCAGCCGTCGGCCGGGGAGCACGCCATGTCGGTGCAGGCGATCGTCCCGTCCTCCAGGCAGTCACAGGTGTTGCAGCCGTCGGACGAGGGGAACGACTCGCCGGGCGCGTGCTCGATGCCGGCCTCGTCGAGGCATGTGCCTGCCGGAAAGCAATATTTCTCCGTGCAGCCCCAGCTCCCATCGGCATCGCAGAAGCAGGTGTTGCAGTCGTCGGGGCCGATGAACGAGTCGTCGACCGGGTACTCCACGCCGTCGATCTCGCAGGCCGCGTCACCTCCCAGCGACACGTCGTCACCGCAGCCGCCGCCCTCCGCGCCGGCGAGGACCGGGAGCAGCAGCGCAGCGAGGACGAGGACCTTGGGCGAGCGGAGCGCGGGCAGCATGGCGAACCTCCTGAGGGGCGACGAGGCGTCGAGCCTCGTCCCCTGCGTGTCCGCCGGGGCGATCCCCCGTGTCGCCGGTGGCGTCGGATCCGTGCGGCACCCCGCC
>JBKJLX010000280.1:0-6246 GCA_046596645.1 Polyangiaceae bacterium | reverse complement strand
GGCAGACGGCCTGACAAGCTTCGTGATCGTAGAAGCCGACGCACTCGGTGCAGAGGTCGGGGTCGATCACGTAGATCTCGTCGCCCTCGCTGATGGCGTCGTTCGGGCACTCAGGCTCGCACGCCCCGCAGTTGATACAGTCCTCGGTGATGTACGTGGCCATGCGAGTTTTCCGTTGCGGCACCTGAGGTGCTGCAAATGCGGCTCCTGGGCCCATGGGGAGGGCGGGAGCTTGGTGTAGGGACCGCCCCGGCCGAAGTCAACCTCGCGGCCCGTGAGAACCTGGACTATGAGGCCCCCGGCCGATGCTTCCCGCGCCCCCGCCATCCCTGCGCTGGCCCCGTCGCCGGCTGGCGCTGCCGCGTCGCTGGCTTGCGCTGGTGGCGCTGCTGACCGTCGCCACCGGTTGCGCCCCGGAGATCGGGGACGACTGCACGACCTCGATCGACTGTTCGCAGCTCGGCGATCGCCTGTGCGACACCAGCCAGCCCGACGGCTACTGCACCATCTTCAACTGCGAGCCCGATCAGTGCCCTGAAGAGGCGGTCTGCGTGGGCTTCGGCTTCGACATCGACCCCGCGTGCTCGGGGGTGGAGGACCCTCGCTGGTCCCGCTTCGAGAGGACCTTCTGCATGCTCGGCTGCGAGGAGCAGGACGACTGCCGGCCCGGCTACGTTTGCGCCTCGCCCGCCGACCGCCGCGCCGTGTCGATCGACCGCGAGAATGAGCTCGCCGACTCCAGGGCGTGCTTCCCCATCGGCACCGTCGCCGACACTTCCTCGCCCGACGCCGCGCCCGCCGTCTGCGGCCCCTGAGCCGGGCGCCCCGGACGAGCCTGCCGTGTTCCGCGCACCGCCGCTCCCCCGCACCCTGGAGGCGGCCCTCCGCGACGCGGTCGAGGAGAAGCCGGCGGTCCGGGTCGACGCCATCTCCGACCTGGTCGCTCACGCCGATGACAGCCGCGAGCGCGTGCTCGGCGCGCTCGACAAGGCGCTGAGCGACGGGGACGCGCGGGTGCGCGCCGCCGCGCTGCGGGCGCTGGGCGCGATCGGCGCCCACGAGGTGCTGCCGGCGCTGCTGGTCGCCTGCGAGGACGACGACGCGACCGTCCGCCAGGAGGCGATCGCCGCCCTCGGCGAGGTGGGGGACGAGCGCGCCTGCGGCAAGCTGGAGCGCGCGCTGGTCGACGGCCGGCCCGAGGTCCGCTTCCAGGCGGTGATGGCCTACCCGCGCGTCTGCAGCACGCGCGACGACGTGGTGGCGGTGCTGGAGCGCGCCACGCGCGATGCCGACCAGCACGTGGTGCACGTCGCGCTCCGCATGGCGGAGGAGATCGGCGGCGCCCCGTCGCGCACCGCCTCCCTCGAGGCGGACGACGCGATGATCCTCGCCGAGGAGGAGGACGAGGACGGCGCCAGCGTGGCGCCGCCGTCCCTCCTCGAGCGCGCCCGCTCGCTGCTCACCCACGAGGCGCCCCGGGTGCGCGCGGTGGCGGCGGTGGTGCTCGCCCGCGCCGGCGACGCCGGGGGCGACGCCGTGATCGTCGGCGTCGTCGACGGCTCGGTCGCCACCCCCGAGGCGGAGGACGTCTCGTCCGCCATCGAGCTGGCCGGCCGCCGCGGCCTCACCCGCGCGACCTCGGCGCTCGAGCGCCGCGCCTTCGGCGGACTGCTCGGCTTCGGGCGAGACGCGTGGTCGTGGCACGCCCGCACCGCGCTGGCGCGCCTCGGGCACGCCCGGGCCCGCCACGAGATCCTCCGCGAGCTCGACGCCGGCGACCGCACGCGCGCCACGCTGGCGGTGGTCGCCGCCGGCCGCGCCCGCCTGGTGGACGCCAGGCCCGCGCTCCTGCGATTGCGGAGTGCACCGCGCGGCGTCGATCCGTCGGTGGTGGCGCGAGCGCTCGACGCCATCGCGCGCGTCGAGGCGCCGCCCGAGGCCGGCTCCGGGGAGGGGGGGACCAGGTGAGCGAGACGTTCTCCGAGGCCGATCTCGAGCCGAGCGACGACGAGCGCCGCGCCGCGAGCCGTCAGCGCACCGACCGCGTCGCGGCGTGCTTCGCCGCGGTGGCGGCGGGCGTGCTGCCCGGCGGTCTGGTGGCGCTCGGCGCTTGCGCGGCGCCGTTCGTCTTCCGGCTGACGCCGGCGCCCTACTCGGGGGACGCGATGGGAGCCGCCTTCGCGCGCTTCGATCGCATCGCCCTGGCCTGCGTCGGCGTCGTGCTCTTCGCCGAGATCGTGCGCACCTGGCTCGCCCGCCGGCGGCGGGCGCGCCAGATGCTGCCGCGGGCCCGCCGCATCGCCGCCGTCCTGCTCGCGGGCGCCGTCGCCTACCAGGGCATGGTGGTGACGCCCGCGATCATGGGCCTACACCGTGGGGGCGCCGAGCGCGGCGTCGGCGACGCAGGGCAGCGCCTCGAGGCCATTCATGCGCGGGCCAGCGGGCTCGGCCGCGCCGAGGCGGCGCTGGCGATCGCCGTCGTCGTCCTCAACGTGCTCACCCTCTCACGCCCGCGGCCGGAGGATGACGACGACGACGACGACGACGCGCCGGCTCCCCTGCCGCCCGGGCCGCGTGGCTGATACGTTTCGCGCGATGGTTCGCTGGTCGTCGGCCCTGCTCGTCGCCCTGTCGCTCGCGCTCGCGTCGGGCGGATGTGGCGACGGCGGCAGCGGAACGGGCGGCGGCTCCACCTCGGCGACCACCAGCGGTGACGGGGGCGAGACGGGCGACGGCGGCGCGGGCGACGGCCCGGCGTCCAGCGTCGTGGTCTCCAGCGTCGCGTCGAGCAGCGCCAGCACGGGCGGCGCGCCGATCAGCTGCCTCGCCGATCACGCGACCTTCGACGGCGGGCCCTGCAACCTGCTCCATCAGGACTGCCCCGACGGCATGCACTGCAACTTCAAGAGCGCCGGCTCCGGCAACTGGACCACCGAGTGCGAGGCGCGCGCCGGCCTCAAGAACCTGGGCGCCGAGTGCGGGGAGGACGCGGAGTGCGAGTCCGGCCTGTTCTGCGTCTTCAGCGTGTGCACGCCGGTGTGCTGCCCCTCGACCGACGAGCCGTGCAACGGCGGCAACTGCAACCTCACCTTCTCGGTCGACGCCAACGACTCCATCCGCCTCTGCACGTACTCCAAGCAGTGCATCCCCCTCACGGCGGACGCCTGCCCGGAGGACACCGCCTGCCACTTCGAGGAGCCGCAGGTCGCGACCTGCGTCCCAGGCAGCGGCAGCAACGTCGCCGAGGGGGAGGAGTGCGCGGCGCTGAACGACTGCGGCAACATGCAGCAGTGCGCCAGCAGCGACGGCGTCTGCCGGTACATCTGCATGCTGGAGGAAAACAGCCAGCCCCCCGGCTTCGGTGGCTGCCTGGTGGGCCAGACCTGCGAGACCTCGCCCGAGGTCGGCTTCGTCGGCCTCGGTCTCTGCAGCGGATGAGGCGTCCCGGTCCAGGCTGACGGTCCCTGCACAGGCCGAGGTGGTCCTCGCGGAGAGTGCGCTAGAGTCCGCCGCGATGGATGGACCCACGCTCCGTGACCCTGGCGCAGGTGTTTCCGGCGCAGGGGACGTCGTCACCCCCGCGGACCTGGGGCTCCTCGAGGTGCTGCGCGAGGACGGCACCACCGACCCGGCGACCGATCCCCGGCTGCCGCTCGAGCTGGTCCTCCGCGCCTACCGCGAGATCAAGCGCCTGCGCGTCCTCGACGCGCGCATGATCCTGCTCCAGCGCCAGGGTCGCGTCGGCTTCTACGGGGCGTGCACCGGGCAGGAGGCGACGCCCATCGCCAGCGGCCTCGCCCTGGAGCAGGGCGACTGGGTGTTCCCGGCCCTGCGCGAGAGCTCGATCATGCTGGTGCGTGGCTTCCCGCTGAAGCTCTACATCGCCCAGATCTTCGGCAACTCGGTGGACGTGCTGAAGGGCCGCAACATGCCGTCGCACATGGCGGGGCGCGCGGTGAACCAGGTCTCCTGGTCGAGCTGCATCGGCCCCCAGATCCCGCAGGCCGTCGGCGCCGCCTGGGCCGCGAAGATGCAGAAGACGAAGGACGTGGTCCTCGGCTTCATGGGCGACGGCGCCACCAGCCAGCCCGACTTCCACTCGGCGATGACGTTCGCCGGCGTCTTCCAGGTCCCGTGCGTGATGATCTGCCAGAACAACCACTGGGCGATCAGCGTGCCCGCGGCCAGGCAGAGCGCTTCCGCCACCTTCGCGGTGAAGGGGCGCGCCTACGGCGTTCCCTCGATCCGTGTCGACGGCAACGACGTCCTGGCGGTGTACTCCGCGGTGAAGACCGCGGTCGACCGCGCGCGCGCCGGCGGTGGCCCGACCTTCCTCGAGTGCGTCACCTACCGCATCGGGGCCCACTCCACGAGCGACGACGCATCGCGCTATCGCAGCCAGGACGAGGTCGACCGCTGGATGCAGAAGGACCCGCTTCTCCGCCTGCGTCGCCACCTGGAGACCCTCCTCGGCCCCGGCAGCACCCCGGCGTGGGACGACGAGCGGGAGGACGCGCTGGAGAAGGTGCTGAACGACGAGATCGGCGCCGCCATCGCCGAGGTCGAGGCGGCCCCGCCCCCCGCGCGTGCCTCGCTGTTCGACGACGTCTACCGCGACATGCCGTGGCATATCGCCGAGCAGCGCGACGAGCTCCTGGCCCTGCCGCCCGCACCTTCCATCCACGGCTGACGCCGATGGAATTCAGCACCGTTAGGTGCTGAAAGCAGACAATTCACGGCTGACGCGACCGCCCCCAGAGACTAGAGCGAGAGCCCCCATGAAGACCTACGACGCGATCGTCATCGGCGCCGGCCCCGGCGGCTACCCCTGCGGCATCCGCCTCGGTCAGCTCAAGCAGAAGACCCTCGTCATCGACAAGGAGTACGCCGGCGGCGTGTGCCTCAACTGGGGCTGCATCCCGTCCAAGGCGCTGATCTCGGCGGCTCACACCTACGAGAAGGCGAAGAGCAACCCGATGGGGATCAAGGCGTCCGATGTGACGCTCGATGCCAACCAGCTCCAGGACTGGAAGGGCGGCATCGTCAACAAGCTCACCACCGGGGTGAAGGGACTGCTCAAGCTGAACGGCGCCGAGCTGACCATGGGCGCGGCACGCCTGCTGTCCCCCAACACCGTCGAGGTCACCGCGGCCGACGGCAAGAAGGAGACCTACAAGGCCGACAAGGCGGTGGTCATCGCCACCGGCGCGCAGACCATCGAGATCCCCACCTTCAAGTTCGACGGCAAGAAGATCATCGGCGCGCGCGAGGCGGTCAGCCTGCGCGAGATCCCCAAGCGCCTGCTGGTGATCGGCGGCGGGATCATCGGCCTCGAGCTGGGCATGGTCTACCAGAAGTTCGGCTCCCAGCTGACGGTGCTGGAGGCGCTGCCCGCGATACTCAACGGCATCGATCCCGACTGCGCGAAGGTCGTCGAGCGCCGCATCACCAAGCACGGCGGCACCATCCACGTGGGCGCCAAGGCGCTCGGCTACGAGACCCAGAAGGACGGCTCGCTCGCCGTCGCCTTCGAGAAGGACGGCAAGCGAGACACCGTGGTCGTCGACGTGGTCCTGGTCGCCGTCGGCATGCGCCCCAGCTCCAGGGGCCTCGGCCTGGAGGAGGCAGGCGTGAAGGTGAACGAGCGCGGCTTCGTCCCCATCGACAAGCAGGGGCGCACCAACGTGCCCGGCGTGTACGCAGTGGGTGACATCTCCGGTCCTCCGCTCCTCGCCCACAAGGCGACGAAGGAGGGCGAGATCGTCGCGGAGGTGATCGCCGGGCACAAGGCGTCGATGGATTGGGTCACCATGCCCGGCGCCATCTTCACCGACCCCGAGATCGCGACCGCGGGCCTGACCGAGGCCGAGGCCAAGGCCCAGGGCATGGAGGTGCTCGTCGGCAAGTTCCCCTTCGCCGCGCTCGGCAAGGCGATGGCCATGGGCGACACCGACGGCTTCGTGAAGGTCGTCGCCGACAAGAAGACCAAGCAGCTGGTCGGCGTCCACATCGTCGGGCCCGAGGCGAGCGCCATGATCAGCGAGGCCGCGCTGGGCCTGGAGATGGCGGCGTTCCTCGATGATCTCTCGCTGACGGTGCACCCGCATCCGACGCTGGGCGAGGCCCTGATGGAGGCGGCAGCCCACGCCCTCGGGCACGCGATCCACATCGGCAACCGCTGACCGGCGACGTCGTTCGGTCTCCATCCCCCGGGCTGCACCGCTCGGGGCGCGCCGAGAGTGTCAG
>JBKJLX010000276.1:0-3924 GCA_046596645.1 Polyangiaceae bacterium | reverse complement strand
CGTCGGAGCCTGCGTCGCTCGTGTCGGCGGCGCCGTTGGTCTCGGCGGCGCCGTCGGCCGCTGAACCGGGCGCGGAGTTGGGGACGAGCCCCGACGGATCGCTTGGCGGGGGCGGGTTGGTGGCGACCGAGCCTTCTTCGCCGAACTGGGCCTCGAAGACCTCGAGCCCGACGACGCGCTCGTCGTCGTCGACGTTCATCAGGCGCACGCCCTGGGCGTTGCGACCAGTCTCCCGGATCTCGCTGGCCTTGGTGCGGATGAGTTGGCCGCGGTTGGTGACGAGCAGCACCTCGTGCTCCGGGCCGACCGACGCGATGCCCACCACCGGGCCGTTGCGGTCGCTTGCGTCGATGAGGATGACGCCTTTGCCGCCTCGGCTCTGCTTGCGAAACTCGCTGATGACCGTGCGCTTGCCGTAGCCGCGCTCGCACACCGCGAGGATGCGCTCCTCCTCGCTGCTCACCACCTCGAGGCCGACCACCTTGTCGCCCTCGTCGAGCTCGATGCCCTTCACGCCCATGGTGGCGCGGCCGGTGGCGCGGACCTGGTCCTCCGCGAAGCGGATCGACATGCCGGTGCGGGTGGCGATGACGATCTCCTTCGTGCCGTCGGTGAGGGCCGCTGCCAGGAGCTCGTCGCCGTCCTCGATCTTGACGCCGATGATGCCCTTCTCGCGGTAGTTCTCGTACTCCTCGATCGCCGTCTTCTTGATCTGTCCGAGCTTGGTGATGGTGACCAGGTGCCAGGGCGCCTCGAACTTGGGCACCGAGGTGATGGCCGCCACGCGCTCGCCAGGCTCCATGCCCACGAAGTTCACGATGGCGCGACCCTTCGCCGCGCGGACCCCCTCCGGGATCTCGTAGACCTTCTTGACGTAGAGCTTCCCCTTGTCGCTGAGGAAGAAGACGTAGGCGTGGGTCGAGGCGACGAAGAGCCGCGCCACCCAGTCCTCCTCCCGCGCCTCCATCCCGCGCGAGCCCTTGCCGCCGCGCCGCTGCGCCCGGTAGCCGGTGACCGGCGTGCGCTTGACGTAGCCGAGGTGAGACACGGTCACGACCATGTCCTCCTCCTGGATCAGGTCCTCGAGATCGATCTCGGCCTCGGTGGCGACGATCTCGGTGCGGCGCGCGTCGGCGAAGCGGGCCTTGATGTCCTCCAGCTCGCCGGTGATGACATTCATCAGGATCTTCTCGTCGGCGAGGATGCCGCGCAGGCGATCGATGGTGCGGCAGAGCTCGTCGTACTCCTTGGCGAGCTTGTCCTGCTCCAGGCCGGTGAGGCGGCTGAGACGCATCTCCATGATGGCCTTGGCCTGGCGGTCGGACAGGAAGTAGACCCCCTTGTCCCTTGCGGCCGCGATCTCCGCCTCGGGGCGGCCGGCGCGCTGGAGGAGGCTGGGGAGGCCCCCCAGCTCGAGCGCCATCAGGTTGCTCTTGGCGGTCTCGGAGTCCGGGCTCTTGCGGATGGTGCTGACGATGAGGTCGATCTGGTCGGTGGCGACGCCCAGGCCCTCGACGATCTCGCGCTGACTCTCGGCCTGCCGCAGCTCGAAGCGGGTGCGGCGGGTGACCACCTCGCGCCGGTGCTCGACGAAGTGCTCCAGCGTCTGCTTGAGATCGAGGATCTCCGGGCGACCGTTGGCGATGGAGAGGTTGATGACGCCGAAGGTGCTCTGCAGATCGGTGAGGCGGAACAGCTGGTTCAGGATGACCTGGGGGAAGACGTCCTTCTTCAGCTCGACGACGACGCGCATGCCGTCGCGGTCGCTCTCGTCGCGCACCTCGCTGATGCCCTCCACCCTTTTATCGCGGATGCACTCGGCGATCTTGGCGACCATGCGCGCCTTGTTCACCTGGTAGGGAATCTCGTAGATGACGATCTGCTCCCGGTCGCCCTTCGCCGTCTTCTCGATGTTCGACCGGCCCCGCATGACGACCGACCCGCGCCCGGTGCGGTAGGCCTGCTCGATGCCGCTGCGGCCGTAGATGAAGCCCCCGGTGGGGAAGTCCGGGCCGGGGACGATGTGGATCAGGTCGTCGACCGTGATCTCCGGCTTGAGGATGAGGGCGATGGTGGCGTCGATGATCTCGCCCAGGTTGTGGGGCGGGATGTTGGTCGCCATGCCTACGGCGATGCCGCCCGAGCCGTTGACGAGGAGGTTGGGGAACTTCGCCGGCAGGACGCTCGGCTCCCGCTCGCTGTCGTCGTAGTTGGGGACGAAGTCGACCGTCTCCTTGTCGAGGTCGTCGAGCAGGTCGACGGCCATGCGCGACAGGCGGGCCTCGGTGTAGCGCATGGCGGCCGGCGAATCGCCGTCCACCGAGCCGAAGTTCCCCTGACCGTCGATGAGCGGGTAACGCAGGCTGAAGGGCTGCGCCATGCGCACGAGCGCGTCGTAGACCGAGGCGTCACCGTGCGGGTGGTACTTGCCCAGCGTCTCGCCGACCACGCGCGCACACTTCTTGTGTGCCCCGCCGGGGCCGATCTTCTGCTCGCTCATCGCGTACAGGATGCGGCGGTGCACCGGCTTGAGGCCGTCGCGCACGTCCGGGATCGCGCGCCCAATGATGACGCTCATCGCGTAGTCCAGGTAGCTCGTGCGGAGCTCGTCCTGGATGCTGACGGGGACGCGATGCGGGTTCGCGGGGGGAGGCGGCGCCGCCGGGGGAGGCGCGGCCGGGGGAGGCGGAGTCTGCGGTGTCTCTTCCATGGTCCTTCAGTCGAACGTGCAGTCGAGGCGGGCGGTCTCCGCGGGGGCGACATCGACCTCGCAGCGCGCGGTGCGCTCGATCTGTTCGTCCTCGAACGTGCTGAGCGTGCCCTCGTAGTGCCCGGCCGGGAGCGGGGCGAGGCGAGCGGCCTTGCCGCAGGGCGTGCGCGGCAGCGAGACCGTGACCGGCCCGTCGAGAGCCACCGAGAAGGCGTCGTAGTCCACGCCGCAGGCGAAGCCGGGGCCCTCCAGCGCGGAGGGGTCGACCAGGATCGCGGCGGCGTCGGTCAGCGGATCGCAGGAAGCGCGACGCTCCACCCCCTCTGCGGCGATGACGACGCAGCTGGAGCCCCAGCGCGGCTCGTCCTCCCCCTCGGCGAGGCCTTCCAGGCGGAACTCGTAGAGGGTGCCGGGCTCGATCCCCTCGCGGAAGGTGACGGGGTCGGCGCCGCACGCGACGGTCACCGTCGGCAGCTCCACCCCGTCGGGGGCGACCGGCACGACCCGCACCCGGTCGACCTCGCCGCCGTCGTCGTCGCAGGCGAGGCCGCCCAGCGCGCCGCTGGGGTCGACGACCAGGGCGGTGGTGGCCCCGCCGTCCGCGGCGAGCGCATCGCAGCCGGAGACGACGACCGAGGTGTCGTCCACCGCGACCGCGGGGCCCGAGGTGGAGGCGCCGCAGCGGGTGCGCCAGCGCGGGGCGACCACGGCGCCCTCCGCGTCGAGCATCACCCGGCTGCCCGAGCTGGCGCCGCCGGCCGGGAACAGCTCCGCGACCGGCCGATCGTACACGTCTACCTCGGCCGAGTAGGCGTGGCCGATGACGATGTAGCGAAACGCGACGCGGGTGGAGCAGGGCGCGGGCGGCGCCGCCGCCAGCACGAAGCCTGCCGTCACGTCGGTCGCCGCCGCCACGTAGGCCCTGGCGGCGCCCGCGTCCTCCGAGCAGGGTAGATCGCCCAGGAACTCGAGCGGATCGACCGCGATCTCGGTCGGCGGAGGCTCGCCGACGACCGTCTCCTCCAAGGCGCAGGCGGAGGTCGCGCCAACCGCGAGGAGGAGCGGCAAGACCCACCGGAGAACAGCACCCATCGCGCGCGGAACTACACGACGTGGCGCCGCGCCGGAAGCCCCTCCAGCACCGTCGGGTGGCGGAACAGGAGCAATTCCCGGCGCCTGACGGCGCTGGAACGCAGCAAATTCCATCCCCGTCA
>JBKJLX010000262.1:0-10128 GCA_046596645.1 Polyangiaceae bacterium | reverse complement strand
GGCCGACGCACCCAGGATCACGGCCTTCGGGGCGGGGCGCGCCGTGGCGTCGCCGCGGAGCGCGGCGTCGTCGAGGGGGTCGGGGATCTCCGCGAGCTTCGCGAGATCGTGGTCGTCTTCGCCGCTCACGTGCCGGCTCCTCGCTTGCGGTTTTCCATATCGAGGGCCTTTCGCAGCGCCTCGTAGGCGTGGAACGCGCGCAGCTTCACCGCGCCCTCGGTGGCGCCGAGGATGCGCGAAGCATCGGCGACGCTGAGCCCCTCATAACGGAGGAGGATGAAGGCTTCGCGCTGGTTCACCGGGAGGCGCGCCAGCGCCGCCTCGACGCGCGCCGCGGTCTGCCGGGCGATGGAGAGCTGCTCGCCATCGGTGTCGTGGCTCGCCGGCATGTCGAGCCCCGGTGGCTCGTCGCGATCGGTGAGCGACTCCTTGCGCACGGCGCGCGCGCGGACGTGATCGATGTAGACGCTGCGGGCGATGGCGTACGCCCACGGCAGGGCGCGTGCCCCGACGGCGAACGAGGCACGAGCACGGTGAATGCGCAGGAAGGTGTCCTGCAGGAGATCGTCGGCGACGGGCGGCGACTTGGCCAGCCGGAGGAGGAAGAGGCGCAGGCGCGGTGCGAGCCCGGCATGGATGGCCGCGAACGCGCCGTCTTCTCCCTCGGCGTAGCGGCTCATCGCAGCGTCGACGGCTGCCGTCGGGTCCACCGGGGCGGTCAACGGCACGCTCCGCACGCGACCGGACGCCAGCAGCAGACGCAGGCTCTCCAGGAAGGGGCGAGGAGGCGCGGCAGTCTCCCCCAGGGCGAGCATGGTCTGGGCGAGCATGGATGAACCCGTCCCTGGCATGACGGGCGGCGAGGCCGCTGGTTTCGCGTCATCCGGCGGGATCCTCGGCCTCGGCGGGCGATGCGTCGAGATCTCTCGGCCCTTGTGGGGGGTCGACCAGGCGGGCGACCTTGGAGACGCCGCGAAACACGTAGTCGACGTAGGGGTATGCCCCGTCCGCCCACACCAGCCAGTCGTCGACCAGGACCCCGCGCGGCGCGCCCTCGCACAGCTCGACCGGGCCCAGCGCCGGCGCCTCCACGTACACCGGATCGCTCGGGGTCTCGGTCGCCTCTCCCGCCGACTCCAGCGCCGCGAGCGCGCCGGCGTGCTGGTCGGCGTCGAGCTCGTCCACCGCGAGCAGCACCCAGTCCGAGAGGATGAGCTCGGGGAACGGCGGCTCCTCCGGATCGCTCGCGAACGGTCGGTGAGCGGGGTAGGCGATCCCGGCGCCCTCGAGCGCACGGCGAAGCGCGTCGTGGCAAGCGGCGGCCGCGGGCCCGCCCCCCCAGAAGGCGCCGAGGGCGCTCGCCACCTCGTCCATGGTCGCAGAGCGCCAAAGCGACGGATCTCGCGACCCCGGCTCCAGCGCGGGGTCGCCGACGCGGCGGGCCGCGAAGCGACGCGCGTGCTCGGCGAAGAGAGGATCCTCGGCGAGCGCCGCGTCGACCGCCCAGTGGATGCGGTGCTCCACCTCTCGCGTGTAGCGGTTCTTCCCCAGGGCACGCAGCACGCGCGCGACCTCGTCCACCATGCGCGCCGCGAAGGACCAGCCCTGCATCATCGCGGCGCAGGCTGTCGCGAACTGCTCGCCAGGGGAAGCGCGACCTCCGCCCGCCACGTTCCCTCGAACCAGACGAGCTGCCCGTCGGCGCGGCGGACGAGGGCGGGCGCCGCCCACACCTGGTCCGGCGGGCGCTCCCACCACTGGCCCGGCTGCCAGACCCAGAGCCGGCCCCGCCACATCCACTGGCCGTCGACCCACACCGGGTCCTTCGCGTCTTCGGGCGGGGAGCCGATCACGTCGGGGCGCGCCGGCGGCGGCGGGAAGGGGACCGGCACCGGATCGCCTTCGAGGTGGGCGCCGTGCGTCGGCTCCGGGAGCGTGGCGTTGCTGCACGCCAGCGGCGCCAGCGCGAGGAGCACCACGAGCCAGCCGCCACGCCCTCCGATCGCCCTCACCACGGCGAGCCTCCAGGCAGGAGCAAGTCGACGATGGTGCGCTCGAACAGCGCCAGCTCGAGGATGGCGAGCACCAGGAAGGGGCCGAAGGGGACGCGCGCCGACATCCCCTGCCCGCCCTCCTCGAAGATGGGGTCCTTGCGCGCCTCCTCCAGCTCGCGCTCGCGCGCTTCCGGGTCCTCGATGGCCGCGATCTCGGCGAGCAGCTCCTCGCGCTCGCGCTTCACCGCCTCCGGCTCGTCGATGCGACCGCGGACCAGCATGACGAGCCCCGTCCCCACCGCCCCCTGGATGGCGCCTGCGCCCAGGGTGAAGGCGACACCCGGCAAGCCGAACCAGGCCCCGGCGAGGGCCAGCAGCTTCGCGTCTCCCTGCCCCATGCCCGGCTGCCCGCGCACCTTCTCGTAGAGGAAGATGAACGGTAGCCACACCGCGACGAAGCCGACCGCCGCGCCGAGGCCGGCGTCGACGAAGGACATCGAGCGGAGCGAGGCGGTCGCGATGCCCAGCACCGCCCCGCCCAGGGTGATCGCGTCGGGCAGGTAGAGGTGCTCGAAGTCGATGAAGGCGGCCGCCACCAGCCCCAGGCCCAGCGCCAGCCACCCGACGTACGCCGCGAGGGCGAAGGGGACGCTGGTCGTCGGCGAGAGCGACAGGACCCGCGCCTCCATCAGGGCCAGCGAGAGCCCGCCGCCGATCGCCTCCACCAGCGGGTAGCGCATCGACAGGGGCTGGCCGCAGCAGCTGGTGCGCCCGCGCAGGAGCACCCACGACAGCACCGGCACGTTCTGCCAGGCGCGCACCGGCGTGCCGCACGCGGGGCAGTGCGACGGCGGCGAGACCACGCTCTGCCCGCGGGGGACGCGCCAGATGACGACGTTGAGGAAGCTGCCCCACAGAAGCCCGAAGACGACGGCGAAGGTTCGGAGAAACCAGAGCGGCAGATCGGCGAGCGTCATGGCCGCCGTCACCGCGCCGCGGCCTGATGCGCGCCGTAGTCCACGCGACGGAAGCGGTGGGTCTCGGTCTTGCGCATCGCCTCGGCCAGCGCGCCGTGGAGCTCGTCCTTCCAGGTGGTGAGGCGATCGACGTAGGCGCGCGCCGCGACCACGTCGCCCTTCTCCTGCAGCGTCAGCACCTCGGTCAGCATGGAGCGCACCGCAGCCGGGAAGCGCGCCCAGTCGACGTGGAGCACCCGCGTCTGGGCGTCGAAGCGAACCAGGCGCTGCTCGAGGAAGTGATTGAGCTGCATGAGCTGCATCGTCTGGTAGGCCTGGTCACGGCGCGGCTTCACCTTGTTCAGCGTGCGCAGGATCCCGCTCGCGTAGACCGCGCGCGAGCGCCGCCCGTCGTAGCGGCGGTCGCGCTCCAGGATCGAGGTCGCGTGGAGCGCGATCAGGTCCGCCTTCAGCTCCTCGAACAGCGAGCTGGTGTCGGCGAGCGCCTGGTCGAAGGTGCGGCCGTCATGGGTTCGATCGGGGCCGAGGTAGTGGCCGATCTCGTGCCACAGCGTGCGGTCGAGGTTGCCCTCCAGCGCCAGGTCGGCGTGGTGCGCGGGCGCCAGCGCCGCCTGGTACGACGCGCGCGCGCTCGCGAACAGCTCGGGGTGGGTGAGGATGCTGTGGCGGAGCAGGATGGTGCGGCCGTACTTGCGAGCGATGTGGTCCTCGTTGGGCAAGATGCTCGCGGTGTTCGTGCCGCGCGCCTGTCCGAAGTCGGCGACCACCTGGTAGACCCCGATGGGAATGTCCTCCCGCACGCGCTTCTTGCTCTCGTAGGGCAGCTTCTCCTCGATCGCCTGGAGGCCGCGGGTCACCGTGGCGAGCTCGCCTCCCCGGGTGCGATCGCGAACGAGGAGGGACAGGCTGTAGAACGCCTTCACGCCCATGAGCTCGTCGTCGTAGGTCTCGTAGGCGCCGATCTGAGCGTTGAGGTTCCTGAAGCTCCCGCGCACCCAGGCGGCGTCGCCCGCCTCGTAGTCGCTGGTGAGCAGGTCCCGCGCGCGGAGCGCGAAGTAGCGCGAGAGATCGGGGTCGTCGGCCGCGACCGCGACCGAGGCCTGTAGGAGGAGCCCGTGGGCCTTCACCATCTCGTCGGCGTAGGCCACCGAGTAGGGCACCGCGACCAGGGCCGGTCCGTCCGCGCCGAGGCGCTCGCGCAGCCCCGGGAACAGCCCGGCGAGCACCGGGTGCCGGTCGAGCGCGGCCTGGTCGGCCACGAGAAGGCTGTCGCCGCGGCGGCGCACCACCGAGCGGACGGCGAGGATCTCGTCCTTCGACTCCGGGCTCGCAGCGAGGAACGACTCGAGCTCCTTTCGCTCGATTCCCCATGGGTACACGGCGCGCCCCGGCGGCGACGCCTGGACTGGCGCGAAGGGCTGGCGCTCGTTGTCGAGCGTCACCGCGATCGGGCCGTCGAACAGGTCGTAGAGCGTGAGCAGCCCGTCGACCCGCTTGCGATCGACGGCCGGGCTCTCGCGCAGCGCGCGGAGCCGCGCCCGGGTGACCAGGGCCTCGACGTGGCGCATGCGCTCGTGCAGCGTCTGGAAGATCGCGCCCACCTCGAGCAGGAGGGCGGCCGCGCGCATCTCGCCGGGCGAGAGGCCGTCGAGCGCGACGTCGAGCCGCACGGTCAGCGTCTTGTCGAGGATCGGCTGGATGCGGTCGTGGTCCCAGTACGCCGCCAGCGGCGGCTCGGCCGGCGGCGCAGGCGCGGGGGAAGCAGCCACGGCCGGGGGCGCCGGGGGCGGCTCGGCGGGCGGCAACGCGGCGCGCTCGGCGCCGCCGCAGCTCAGCAGGGCGGCGACGGTCCAGACCACGGGGAGACGGAGGCGCATCGCGGGGAGGGTCGCGCGGCGGGACGCGGTTGGACAGACTGGATTGTCGCGGGCCGTCGGGCCAGCTGGACGGTGGCGGATCTCGACCCCATCTTGCCGGCCGTGCGTCCGACCGCCCGCGAAGGGGCCCTGCTGGAGGAGATCGGCCTGCGGCTCGGCTGGCCCCCGGACCTGCTCGACGCGATCGCGATCGAGGGGCCGGAGCGCCTCCTGCCGTCGGTGGTCGACGTTACGGCGCTGGCCGCCGCGAGCGTGGCCGCGGCGACCGCCGCGGTGGCCGATCTCCTTGCGGCCCGTCGCGGCGAGGCCCGCCGCGCGGTGCGCGTGGACCGGCGCCACGCGATCGCGGCCTTCCGCAGCGAGCGCTACTTGACGTCGATCGGGTGGGAGATCCCGCCGCCCTGGGATCCGATCGCCGGCGACTATCGCGCCCGCGACGGGTGCATCCGTTTGCACACAAATTATGCCTCCCACCGCGCAGCCGCCCTCGCGGCGCTGGGGGTTCCCTGCGAGCGGGCGCGGGTCGAGGCGGCGGTCGCCGAGCGAGGTGTGGAGGAGCTCGAGGACGCCGTGGTGGCCGGCGGCGGCGCCGCGGCGGCGATGCGGTCGGCGGCGGCCTGGGCCGCGCACCCCCAGGGCGAGGCGGTCGCACGCGAGCCCGCGATCGCGGTGGAGATCGCCCCCGCGAGGGCGTCGTCGCGGCCGCTCCCGCCGGCGCCCCCAGGCGCGCCGCTGGGGGGCCTCCGCGTGCTCGATCTGACCCGCGTCATCGCCGGCCCCATCGCCACGCGCGTCCTCGCCGCCTGGGGTGCGGACGTCCTGCGCATCGATCCCCCCGGCTTCGAGGAAATCGGCGCGCTGATGGCCGAGACCACCGCGGGCAAGCGCCGGGCGGCGCTGGACCTGCGCGCGCAGGCGGACCGGCAGACCTTCGAGCGCCTGGTTCGCGAGGCCCACCTGGTCGTCCTCGGCTACCGGCCGGACGCGCTGGAGAAGCTCGGCCTCGGCGTCGCCGCGCTGCGGGCGATCTCGCCCTCGCTGGTGATCATCCGCCACGACGCCTACGGGTGGAGTGGTCCCTGGCGCGAGCGTCGCGGCTTCGACAGCCTGGTGCAGATGAGCTGCGGCCTCGCCGACGGCGGCCGTCGGATCGGCGGCGGGGAGCGCCCGCACCCGCTGCCGGCGCAGGCGCTCGACCACGCCACGGGCTACCTGATCGCGGCGGCCGCGTGCTCGCTGCTCGCGCGGCGCGTCCGAAGCGACGAGGTGTGCGAGGCGCGCCTCTCGCTGGCGCGCACGGCGCACATCCTCGCGGCGTGGGTGGACGACGAGCCGCCCGGCGCCGACTTCACCGCGGCGGACGCAGAGCCCTGGCTCGAGGACGCAGCCACCGGGTTCGGACCGGCGCGCCGCGTGCGGTGTCCAGGCGGGATCGAGGGGCTGACGCCCACGTGGACCCTCGCGGCGGGTCCGCTCGGGTGCGACCCGCCGGAGTGGCCGTCGCCCTCCCGCTTTTGACGCCCGGTCGCATGTTTGGCATCCGCTCGGAGGATGTCGCGTGCTCCCCGGTCCCACCTGGCGCGGCTCGCGCTGGTCCTCGCCGGGGCCGCGGCGGGCGGGTGCTCCAGCGGCTCGAGCGACCCCGACGCCGGCGCGCCGCCCTCGACCGTCGTCGCCCCGAGCGGCAGCGTGCTGGAGGCCGCCGAGAACGAGGCCGCGCCGGCGACCTCGTCGAGCGCCCGTGCGGCGGAGAAGGACGTCGTATCGATCCCCGCGGGCGCGCTCCGCGCGGGCAGCACGCCCGGCGACCCCGGCCGCGACCCCACGCTCGAGCCTGCGCAGCTCGAGCTCGACCTCGGGGCCTTCGACATCGACCGCGATCTCTTCCCCAACCAGCCCGGTGAGCGCCCCCTGGTGGGGGTGGACCGCGCGGCGGCGCAGGCGAAATGCGCGGAGCGCGGGCGCCGACTGTGCACCGAGGTGGAGTGGGAGCGCGCCTGCAAGGGCCCGGAGAACGACGTCTTCGCGGGTCGCGCCGCGTGGGCGCCCGACTGCGCGGCCAGGCCCCAGGAGTGCCCGAGCGGCTTCGGCGTGCTGGGCATGGGCGCCGCGCTCCGCGAGTGGACGGCGAGCGACGTGGCCCCGGTGGAGGAGGTGGTCGCCGGCGCCGCCGCGGTGCGCGGCGCGCGCGCCGACGCCAGCGCGACCGATCACCGCTGTGCCAAGCGCTCCGCGGTCGACCCCAAGGTCCCCGGTGACGACGTCGGCTTCCGCTGCTGCGGCGGCGAGCCCAACGCCCAGGCGCTGCCCTCACCCACCTGGAAGCCGACCTTCCGCAAGGTCGACCTCGCCCCCGCCGCGCTGGAGGAGATGCTGCGGAGCGTGCCGCAGCTCCGCAAGCTGACGGCGGACGTGAAGTACTTCGACGAGACGGCCGCGAAGGAGGTGGTGCTGGCGCGCGCCGACGCCGGAGCGCCTCCGGCGAACGTGCTCCTGACCACCGCGCCGCTCCTCTGGAACCCGGTGCCGGGGGAGGAGATCCTGGTGGTGACCGGCGCCGCGGGGGAGGACGCGTTCGTCGTCGCGTTCTACCGCCTGCCGGGCGAGCGCCACCGCGTCGGCAGCTCGCTCGTGCTCCGCAAGGAGAAGGGGCCGATCGCGCTGGGCTTCAACGGCTACGTGAAGCGGCGCCTCACCTGGGCCGCCTGCTGGGAGTGCCCGGGCGAGTGGGGCAACATCGTCTACCGCGAGGAGAACCGCGTCGTCGTCACCCAGGAGTGAGCGCGCGGCGCCCGCACCGTCACGAGGCCGTGTATTCAGCCGATCCGGCACTCGGGCTGCGGCCGGCCCGGGCGGCTCAGCACCGTCTGATACAGCTGCGTGAAGCGCGCCCGAAACGAGCCGGCCGAGGACAGCAGGTAGAAGCGCCACAGCCGGTAGAAACGGTCGTCATAACGCGAGCGGAGCTGCGGCCACGCGGCTTCGAAGTTGTCGTGCCAGGCCATGAGCGTGGGGTCGTAGCTCGGACCGATGTTGTGCACGTCCTCGATGACGAAGGTCTTCTCCGCCGCCAGTGCAATCTGCGCGAGCGAGGGGATGAGCGCGTTGGGAAATAAGTACTTGTGATAGAAAGAGTCGATAATCGTCTCGCTGACGTTGCTGCCAATCGTGTGCACGAAGGCGAGGCCGTCCGGCTTGAGACATCGATCCACCGTGTCGAAGTACGCGCGGTGGTTCTTGTGTCCGACGTGCTCCATCATGCCGATCGAGACCACGCGGTCGTACTGTCCGCTGGCCTTGCGGTAGTCCTCCAGGCGGAACTCGACGGGCAGACCCTTGCATAGCTTGTTGCCAAGGGCGATCTGCTCCCTGGACACGGTGTAACCGGTGACTTCGGCGCCGTAATTCTCCGCTGCGAACTTGGCGAAGGTGCCCCACCCGCAGCCGAGCTCCAGCACCTTCATGCCCGGGCTCAGCCCGATCTTCCTGCATACGAGGTCGAGCTTGGCGCGCTGCGCCTCGTCCAGGTTCTTCGCACCCTTCCAGTAGGCGCAGGTGTACGACATGGACTCGCCCAGCATGGCCTCGTACAGGTCGTTGCCGATGTCGTAGTGGTGCTCGACGGACTGAAAGACACGCGACGCATTCTGCAGATTGAAGGTGCGGGCCGCCGCGACGTACAGCACCGCGCGCCAATCGGTGACCTGCTCGTTCAAGCGAGCTTCCAGCAGTCGCGCGATGAACTGATCGAGCGCAATGGCGTCCCACTGGCCGTCCAGGTACGACTCGCCGACGCCCAGGCGCCCGTCGCGCAGTGCACGCGTGTAAAACGCCGGGTCATGCACCTGGATGTCGTGGGGCCGCTTGCCGCCGACCTCGATGTCGGCGCCTGCCAGCAGGTCGCGGACGATGCGCTCTGCTTGGCCCGCGTTCAATGCGGACCGCATGCTCGCTAGGTTCACCCTCATTGTGGTCCTGTCTCGGTCGAGCTGGGTGTCGTCGTCACCCAGGAATGAGCGCCCGGAGACCGCAGCCTCACGAGGCCCCGGTGATGAACGCGTGGTAGTGGCGGAAGTAGCGGACGAGGCGGGTCGCCGCGTCGACGACCTCCTCCTTGTCGAGCGACTCCATCGGAAGCTCCGCGCAGAGCACGACGGCGTCGCGGTCGTCGATGGCGAACTTCGCGATGCGCAGATCGCGGTTCACGGTGAGCAGGCGCAGCGCCATATCCTGCGCCCCGCTCTCGCCCGGCGCCAGCACCGGCCCCAGCACCAGCTGCACCCAGTGGTCACCGACCTCGATGCGGAACGGCGGCAAGCGAGGGCCGACGTCCGGCTCCTCCGGCGGGGCGACCAGGAGCACGCCGGTGGTCCGTCCCCGCTTCACCGTCCACCCCATCGACGCGATGTAGCCGCCGATGGTCCTCGAGTCGGTCAAGTCGGCCTCGGAGCGGGTGGGGGCGGCGCCAGCGGAGCCACCAGCGCGACCCGGAGCGCCGCGTCGCCCTCGGCCCGCTCGATGGCGATGCGGAAGCCCGCGGCACGCGCCGCCGTGGCCGCCGACGGGAGCGACAGGCCACGGCTCGGCCGCACGCCCCGTTCGCCCGCCGCGTCGACGTCGAAGACGCTCGCGTGGTCGGCCGCCCACGGCGCGCCGCGATCGACGATGGCGAGCACGCCCTCGCCGTTGCGAACCTCGACGAGGATCTGCACCAGGCCGGGCGGCGACGTCTCGATGGCGCTGGCGACCAGGTTCTCCAGCGCGATGCGGAGGTACGACGCGTCGCCCAGCACCAGCGGATCGACGTCGCCCGATGCGGTCACCTCCACCGTCTGCCCGACCACGGCGGCGTAGGGCGCGACGCGACGCGCGACCTCGCCGGCGACGTCGCGCAGGCGCACCAGCGAGTCGCTTCGTGGGCCGCGGCCATCGAGAAGCACCTCGAGGTTGGCCACGTAGCGCTCCATCACGGTGCAGAGCGCCAGGCACTCCGCCGCCGCCTCCGACGCGTCGGGATCGCCCTGGGCGGCCAGCGCCTCGCGCACGTGGTGGAGGTTGGTCACCAGCGCGGAGAGCGGGTTGCGGGCGTCGTGCGCCCACACGAGCATCGCCGCTCGCGGGATAACTTCTGCACCTGACGGTGCGGGATCGGCGGCCGGGCCGGCCTCAGGACGGGGCACGCGCGGACTCCTCGCCGGCGGCGGCCGACCGCGACGCCTCCTCGGCGAGGCGGGCGCCGAGGAACTCGGCGATGCGCGCGCCGACGAGGTCGCGCTGCTC
>JBKJLX010000873.1:0-6436 GCA_046596645.1 Polyangiaceae bacterium | reverse complement strand
CACGTGGCCCACCCCGGCGAGCTGAGCGGCCTCGCCGATCTCTTCCTCGCCATCGTCGCCGCGCTCTGGCGCACCGGTCCCGCACGACCCCGGCTCGTCACCGCGATCCGCGACCAGGTCCGCCCCATCCCAGGCGTTGAGCTGATGGTCCCCAACGGCGCCCTGATCACCGGCATCGTAATCGTGAGCGACAATCGGCCCGTCCTGATGATCGTGGCGCGTCACGAGCCGCCTCCGCGGCGGTGGTCCCAGCCGGAGCCACTGTCTCCTGCGGGGGCCGCTGCGCTCCGCGTGTGGGACGACGAGCACCCGCACCAGTAAATCCGTCGGTCCACGTTGTGCGCGCCACAGGGCTCGTTCCGTGGGCCGGCCCTCTCCTTCTACTGGCCGTTCCTACGGCCCGGAGGTTCAGCCATGCGCATCATCGGAAGAATTCTCAGGCCCAGCACGCTTGCCGAGCGGCGCCTGCTCCTGTCACTCGGCTCCGACTGCTACCGGGTGCCGCGGACCGAGAACCCCTACATCGTGGCTCGTCGGTTTCGTCGAGCCGCCCGCATCGGTACCGCACTCCTCACGCTGCCCGCGCAGGGCCGTGCCGCGTAGCCCCCTCGTCCAGCTGCGGCACATTCTGAGGGTCTCCAGGTCGGGCGACGGACTCCTTAGCGGGTTCGTCGCCGACCACGCGGAGGACATCGCTGCGGCCCTCGGCACCAACACTGCCGCTCTCGCCGCTCTCGACCTCGACGCTCCTGAAGTCCGCGGCCGCCTCACCGCCGCAGTGACTCGGGCCACGAACCAGGAAGCAGCAACGCGACTGGTCGAAGCAGATCGTCGCCGGCACACCCGCGGACGATCTCTCGCATCAGCGGCTCGGTGGAAGGGCAACGTCATCGAGCTGCCGCTCCCCGAGCTGTTCGCGCTCGCAAGCTCCGCCATCGCGCCCGTGTTGCGCCTCGAGACGCCGGACTTCGGGGTTCACCTCGATCGCGCGCTGCTCGCCCGCACCCGCGCTGTCCTCGCGCGACTCCCCAGCCCCACGGCCCATCTCGACGCTGCCGCGCTCCACCTCCGGTGGCGCGGTGAACGTGGCGGCCTCGACCTGCGCTGCAACCCGCCTGCCCCGCGAGACCAGCCCGCCTTCGTGGTGCGGCTCGAGCCGCGTGTGGCGCGCCAACCAGTCCTCCTCGCCGAGGTTCTTCACGACCTCGGCCTCACCGCATGACCCAAGAGGTTCCCCATGCAGGCTGCTTCCACCATCGCTCCGCCACAGCTCCCGGCGCCGCTACGCACCAGCTCCGACATGGCGTCCACGTGGACCGACGGCGATCTTGGGTTCGACGACGCCGCTGAAAAGATCGTTGCCGCCCATCGCATCGATGGCGCACATCGCGACCTCCCCGTCGGTGACTTGAAGACGTGGGCGGTGTCGGCCCGTGACGGCCGCTTCGCCCTCGTGCCGCTCGCACGTCACCACGAGCCCAGGGTGCTCCGCGGCTCCGCGTTCTCGCATCTCGCGGCTCGCCTGAGCGCGCCCGCCGACTTCATCCGGAGGCTGCCGGCACCCCTGCAGCTCGCGACGCTCAACTACCTGCTCTGCGACCGAGACGAGGGGGCCGCGACCACGCTTCGGCTGCGCGGTGACGAGATCGCAGCCGTGGTTTCAGGTCGGTATTGTCCGATGGATTCGCAGGAACTCATGGAGACGGTCCGCGCCGGCCTCGTCCGCTTCGGCGTGCTCAAGGACGTGCGCGTTAAGTCCTGGGCCTCCGGCCTCGTTGATCACCTCCGCCTGATCTTCCCCAGCGAGACCACCGCGATCGAGGTGGGTGATGTCAGTGCGGTCGGCATCGACATCGTCGGATCCAGTTTCGCCAAGTCTGCGATCCACGTCTCGCCGGTGATCTACCGGTTGGTGTGCAGGAACGGGATGAGGGCTGCGGAACGTCGCGGCGCCATGTCGTTCAGGCACGTCGGCGATCCTCAGCGGCTCCGCGAAGGCGTGGCCGAAGCGATCCCCTCTGCCCTCGTCCACGCCCGTGGCGTGATGACGCAGTGGAAGAGGGCGGTGTCCTTCATGGTCGAGGACGTGCAGCGCCAGGTCGAGGAGCTGCGTGAACTCACGATCCCCGAGAGGAAGGCCTTCGAGAACGAGCTGCAGACCGAGGCGAGGACGGCGTCGCTCCCGAGCAGCGTGCGGCTCTACGACTTCGTGAACGCCCTTACATCGTCCGCGAAGTCGGCGGCACCGGCTCGGAGGCTCGAGCTGGAGTCCGTGGCCGGACACGTCCTGCACCGCCACGTCGGGAGGTCGTGATGAAGCCGGACCTCCTGAGGCGACCCTTCCTGCCGGAGCAGGTGAAGCAGCGGCAGGGCCAGGGCGGAAAGACGCTCAGCTACGTCGAGACGCACGCCGTCATCGCGAGGCTGAACGAGGGCTGCGACGCCTGGGACTTCGTGATCGTGCAGCACCAGCTGCTCGAGGACGAGGTCATCGTCGTCGGCAAGCTGACCGCCGACGGCGTCATCAAGATGGCGTTCGGCGGCTCCAGCATCACGCGGGACCGGGAAGGCCGTGCCGTCTCCGTCGCCGACGACCTGAAGTCGGCGGGCAGTGACGCGCTGAAGAAGGCGGCCTCCCTCCTCGGCGTCGCCCTCGAGCTGTACGGGGGTGCCGGCGAGCCCCAGCGTCATGTCCCGGTGCAGCACATGGACCGCACCGAGCAGGTACCGGCGCACCACCTGGCGCCTGCGGATCGACTCACGCAGCGCCAGCTCGCCGCGATGTACGGGGCGGCGCGCCGCAAGGGGATGCAGCGCGGTCTCCTCGAACGTCTCGTGAACGAGAGAACCGGCAAGCCCAAGCCGGAGCTGCTGTCACGTCGCGAAGCCAGCGACCTCATCTCCGAGCTGACCAACACGAACGGCGGCGGCCATGGGTGAGGCCGCGCATCACCAGGAGAGCGCGAGGTACCGCGGCCCCTCGCTCCAGGTACTCCGGCAGCAGCCCCACCTCAGCGTCTCGCAGCTCAAGTCCTTCTTGATCTGCCCGCGACGCTACAGGCTGCAGTACATCGACAGGGTCGAGCCCGCGTTCAGGCCGGTGAGCCTGGTGCTGGGATCTGCGATGCACCACGCCGTCGCCGCGTACTTCGTCGACGTCGACGCCCACGAACCGGCGTGTCGGGACCAGCTCCAGCACCTGCTTCGCGACGAGCTGGTCCACACGCTTCGCGACAACGGTCCCCCCGTCCTCTTCGACGATGCCGAGGACGAGGAGAAGCTGCTGGGGGCCGCGTCTGCCATGCTGGACGCCTTCCTCACAGGCGTTCCAACTTTCGACTCGGTAAAGGCGGTGGAGCAGCCGTTCGAGCTCGAGCTCGTGGACCCCGGCACCGGTGAGGTCGTCGAGATGCCCCTGATCGGCGCCGTCGACGCCGTCGTGGTCGAGCAGGGCCAGACAACCGTGCTCGAGCTCAAGACTTCGAAGCGGAGGTGGTCGCCGGACCAGCTCGCCTTCGACCTCCAGCTCAGCGCCTACACCGTCGCGATGCGGGAGGACTACGGCGATGTCGCCCTGCTCCTCGCGGTCACGACGAAGACCAAGGTGCCCCAGCTCGTCCTGGAGCGGCCCACTCGGGGCACCTCCGACGAGACGGACCTGGTCGCGACCGCCGTCAGCGTGGTGCGGGGGGTCCAGGCCGGCGTTGACCACCCGGTCCGGGGCTGGGCCTGCCGGAGCTGCCCCCAAAATTACGCATGCCGCTGAGCCGTGCTGCCGCCGCCCTGGCGACGGATGGCCGCGTGTACGTGGGCGTGGACGGGCTGGAGTGCTCGGAGCGCGCCAAACGGCTCCTGGGCGCCCTCGCGGCCGAGCTCCGGGGCGACCTCTTCGTGGGGGTCGCCCGGCCCGGCCTGACCCCGTCCAGGCTCCTCGCCGCCCTCGACGATGCCGCGGCGGAAACCGTGGCGCGTCAGCGCCGCCGGGGCAGGGAGCGAAGGAGCTGAAGTACGCCGTCCCGAACTGCCGGCTGGAGCTGATCCAGGAGTCGCGCGCCCTCCAGGGCCGGTGCGCTCAAGCCCTGGAATCCACCCAGCAGTTCCGACGGCGGCACCTTCAAGCCCTTGGCCAGCTTCAGCACGGTGCTGAGGCTCGGGTCGCGCGCGCCGCCTTCGATGCTGCCGACGTAGTTGGGCGTGAGCCCAGAAGCTTCCGCGAGCTTCTCCAGCGTCATCTTCGCGGTCTCTCGCCGCCTACGTACCTCGCGCCCGAACTGCACGAGCGTGAGCGTCCGGGCGTCGCCGCATGAGCACCACGCACGTCGGTGTTGCTGACCAACACGATCGTGTGTTTCATCTGCTGCCATTCCTCCAGCCTGCGAAGGTGAACAATCATGGTGAGAGCGCTTCTCCTGTCCGTCCTTCCGCTGCTGGTCGCCTGCAAGACGCCAGCGGAGAAGGCCGTCGAGAGCTGGCTCGACAGCGAGTGTGATCAGAGGGCGGGGCTCGTTGCCCCCGTCGATGCCTCGGCGACATGGTGGCGTTCACCGCAGGAAGGCGGGTCCAGCTGCGTCGCCAAGAAGAAGCCCGAGGTCGATGCGAAGGCCTGCGAGACCGCGAAAGTGGGCTCCACGTGCGAGGTGATTCTGAAGGGCCGTGACTCCCCGTTCTGCCTGAACAAGGTGGGCGAGTCGGAGTTCAAGATCGACGCTGGTTGCAGCTACGGCGTGAGCGACGTGAGCGCCGCCGCAATTGCCGACAAGGGCCTCGCTGGGAAGGTCGTTCTCCTTAGGGGGCGCCTCAGCCTTCTCGACCAAGAGGTCAGCGGGTACAACTCGTCGCACTACTTCACAGCGCGTCTCGACGATGGGAACGCGAGGTCGCTCACCGTCGTCGCGTCGCGCGACACGAAGAGCGGGAAGTCGCTCTACGACATGGTCAAGGACGGAAAGCCCCACCGCGTGTCGCTCCTGGCATCGGAAGTCATGCCCGGCACGCTGTCCTACGGGGAGGAGTGGCCCGCAAGCGACGTGGTCGAGGTCATCGAGGGCGTCGCCGGATGGAGGGCGCCGGAACTCGAGCGCCAGACGAGGGCGGCCGCCGCGCGACCGCTTCGTCGGTGCTGCAGCTCGGCCATGCACCTCTCACATCGCGTTCTTGAGGCGTACCGTTTGTCACAGGAGCACGCTCCGGCTGCGAAGAAGTGTGTTGCCTTGATGGAGGATGTGCTCGCTGGCACGACATCCAACGAAGCCGCGCTCAAGGAGGTCCGTGGCACCTACCCGGAGGAGAAGGACTGGCCCGACGACTGCCACCCTCGGTAGGGCGCAGATGCGGTCGGGGTTCGAGGCGCCCCGGCGCCTCCTTCCTAGCCCCGTTTCAGCCCGCCGCCTTCTGCCGTTCAACGCTGGCCCTGGCTCGCGGAGCGAGCCTCGCCGGGCGACGTCGCCGGGGAGCCGCAACTTCGCCGCGATCGCGAACTGTCGTCAAAGGGGCGCGTGAGCTCTCGGGCAGGTGCTCGAAGATCACCGGCGCTACGGTCTGAAAGTGAGCCACCACCTGTCGAGGACCATGTCGGACCGCGCTGCATGAGCGGGGTACGAGGCGCCCCAGGCGCCTCGTCTTAGCCCCGCTCAATCCGCAGATGATCAGACGATGCTCCTGCGACTTCGGGGCCCGGCAGCAGCCGGTGAGGGAGAGTCGATCGACGTCGTCGACAGAGCCGCGATCGGCAGAGACGCAGGGTCCTTCGGAGGAACAAGCACACCGACGCTCACCTCGGCGTCGAGCAGAATCCGCTGCCGCGTCTCCGCCTCGCGGAGGGCGGCGACGAGGAGATTGTGCACCTCATCGAGGACGTCCTCGCGAGCGGGCACGGCGCCGACATCATCGACACCGATCCTGATCCTTGGAGCGGCATCACCGACACCGGTGAACTCGGTCATCAGCAGGCCGACCAGATGCTCGAGGACGACCTTCATGTGCTGGTTCCGCTCCAGCTCGCCGAGCACGGCCCCGATGGTGGTGGGTTGCCCATGCGTGGGCTGACGTCTTGCCGGCCGGGGGCGACGGCCCCGGCCCTCACGCGCGTGCTCATTCCTGCTCGGCATGTTCCACCTCCGTGGCGCTGATCGCCGCTGACGCCAGGTCGAGGGCAGAGTCCCTGAGTGCACGGGTGCCCTTCATCAGCCGCTCAGCGGCGGACGCCAGCACCGGAACGGAGCTCGACCTCGGGCCTGTTGCTGCGAGCCTCATGAGGCGGTCGAACTCCCGCCCCCCGTGCGAGCGGTACTCGGTGGTGCGCGCCTGACGCTGGTGGCGGGTCCGGTGCCGGACACAGCGTCGACAGCCGAGTCCGCCGCGGCCGTTTTCGTAGAGCACCGCCCTCGGCTCCGTGCAGGTAGGGCACGCCAGCAGCACGTGCAGCCCGCGGCCAGAC
>JBKJLX010000785.1:0-6501 GCA_046596645.1 Polyangiaceae bacterium | reverse complement strand
GGTCGCGGAATGACACCAGGTCGGTCCCGAGGTTCCGCGGGTCGAGACGATGGGTCGGGAAGGCGCGAACCCACGCCATCGTCGCCGGGAAAACGTGCAAGCCATCTACCGATGGCTCGTGACGCCGCCGCCGCCCTCCCCGACGTCGACATCGGAGCGTTACGCCGAGATCCTCGGCCGAACCTGGCTGCGGGGCGAGGAGACCGTCTCTCGAGAGCTGGCGGAGCGCCGTCTCACTGCGGACGACTGGGAGAGCGCGCGTGCGTACTGGACCGAGGGAAGAAGTAGTAGATTCCCTCCTCTGCCAGGAGGCGCGCGACGTAGTCGAGGTCCGTCTCGTGGTACTGCACGGAATAGGGGCGCTTTCCGTGCCGGCCAGCGACCCGCCACGCATGCGCGACGCCGGCGCCGTCGAGGACCTCGGTCACGATCTCGAGGACCGTCCTGTCCTGGAAGATGCGGCTGTTCTTGCGGATCCCGAGTGTCCAGAGCCTGGGCACCAGGCGCACGACGTACGTCGAGAGGTGCTTCTCCTCGTCGACCGCCGCAACCGCGACCCGGCTCACGATGCCCTGAACGCGACGCGCACCGCCCTGCGCGTTCATGGTGAGCACGCCTGCGGCTCCGAGGATGCTGGTCGCGAAGCCGGCCGTGTCGGGGGAGGAGACCGCGACCGTGACGTCGAAGCGGAAGGGACGCGAGAGCTGCTCCTTGCCCGTGAAGCTCACCACCGTCACGTGGACGGCGTCGCCACCTTCGAACGAGCACTCGAAGACCTCGCGCGGCGCGGTCTCGCTCACCCACCCGGGCTACGCGACACTCGCCCGTTCGTCGACGTCGACGCCCGGCCCAGAGGCGACGGCGAACGGGTCGCGCGGCAGGGCGGCGGCATGCGAGACAAGAACCGTCGAGGTCCCCACGCGCCGGAGGCGAAGCGCGCCCGACTGCCCGAGCACGTGGGCCCTCTTGCCGGACGCCATTCACCACCGCAGCGTGCGGGATCTACTCGCGGAGCGCGTTGACGGCGCCCTCGAGAGCTCCGGGTGGAGCCTCCTCGTCGAGGACGAACCGGATGACACCGGCGCGATCGGCCACGAACGCGAAGGGCATCGAGGGCACCCGGAGCCTGCCAAGCAAGACCTGCTGGCGGTCGTGCACCGCGGTCAGCTCGGCGAACGGGGCGAGGAACGCCCGCGCGGTCGACTCGCGCTCGTCCTCGTTGATGACGAGGATCACCACCTCGGGGTGCTCGCGCCGGAGCGCCAACGCCTCGCGCAGGCGCTCCGGGCAGCTCTTGCAGTACGACGCTGCAACCTCGACGACGACGACGCGGCCCCGCAATGCCCCGGTCGACACAGTGCCGCCCTGGAGGGTCTGCCGAGTGAAGGTCGGCAGGGCCGCCCCGAGGAGCGCGTGACGGGCGGAGGTCGGCGGCGGAGGCGACGCCGCGGCGCACCCGGTGACCAGTGCGAGCAGTCCGACCACAGCGCCTCGACCCCGTGGGCGGCCCGATGGCTGGGCACCAAAAGGTCGCACTACTTCACGAACAGCGAGGCGAGGTCGAGGTTCCCGCCGACGGCGAACGTGCCGGCCCAGACACCCTCCGTCGTGTCGCCGTCCGTCCGGTCGGCCCGGACGGTTCCGTGGGTCACGCCTCCGAGCACCGCGAAATACGCATTCGGAATCCAGGCGATACCCGTCGCGAGGTAGGCCTCGACGTCGCGCTCGCCGTCGACGACCGGAGAGGGACCCGCCAGGTGAACCTCCGCGGAGAAGTTGAGCGGCCGGCCGAGCCAGAAGCCCCATCGATGCTTCCAGCAGCTCCCGCGGAGAGTCGGATCCCACTTGTTCAGCGACATGTCGCCGACGATCGCCTCGCGCCGCTCCTTCCTCTTCGCCACGTCGGAGGCGCTGTCCTCGGACATCCGCCTCCACTCGTAGATGGCGCGCGCGTGCTCGGTGGTCACGCCCAGCTCTGCGCAGAAGCCGTCCTCGACGTCGCCGTCACCGTCCTGAGCGCAGAACACGATGGCGTCGAAGGTCGCCTGGTTCGCCTGGCCGCTCGCAACCAGCCGCTCCTCGACCGCCTGGAATGCTGCTCCGACCTGCGCCGCGCCTTGAGCTTCGCGGCGTCGGCGGCGTCGGAGAACTCACCGCCGACCCAGCTCCGCGCGCAGTAGGCGTTCGTGGCGTCATCACCCCCGATGTACGCGGGAACCAGCATCACGTACGGGATGGTCGCGACGGCGACCGTGTCGAGGCCAGTTCCCCCGCTCGCGCGAGGGAGCGGAGTGTGGAAGCCGACGGCCACTCCGGCGGTGACGCCGTACTCGATCAACTTTCCCGAGCGGACGTCCGCGGCGGTGCGCTTCGCCTCGGCCGCCTGCTCCTTCGCCTCCTGCGCGGCGGCCTCGGCGACGCCCTGCTTGTTCTCGGCCTTCTTGATCGCCTCGGCGGCTTCCGCACGCCCTTGCTCCTTGCCGCGCTCGCGCGCTTCGTCCGGGGCGGGGCCTTCCTGGGCGATCGCGGTACCCGACAACAAGGCAAAGGCGACGAACAACAGGGCGGCGCTCACTCGCAAGGTTCTCTCCCGAGTTCGGTAGTCGATGGGTCGAGCGCGGGCGCGTCCGCGCGCCGCGTACTGTCAGAACGTTCCGGCGGCGCCGACAGGCGTGAGGACGATGTCGGTCGTCGCCGTCTCGACCGTGATTACGCCGGGCTGGAGGTCCACGCGCGCGGACTGGTCGGTGGCGAGGCTGAGGACTAGGCTCGGTTCGGTCACCCGCAGCGGTGCCACGAGAAGCGCCACGCCAACGATCGCTAGGGCGCCGCCGGCAGACAGGAACACGGCGCCCATGGCATTCGGAACTTCAGGACCAGGATTGCCGTCCGAGGTTGCGGCGACGCCGATCATTGCCCCGCCGATCGCTGCCCCAAGCAGGCCGCCGCTGAGCACGGGGATGCTGACATCGTAGGCCGGTTGCCGCTGGACGAGCGCGTCGAGGACGCGGCCTGCGGTGTATCCGAGGTCTTCGGGCACCGCGACGGTCTTCACGTCCTCCGAACGCGAAGCATCGAGCTTGAGCGTCAGACCACTCCGCGGTCCGACCCATCGCGTGCAGGGCAGATCGCAGAGGAGACCGCTCGCGTCGAGGAGAGACCACCGCTCATCCTCGTCCCCGGCGCGAAAGCGGACCCGTACGGCGCCATCCGGCGGCCGCTCCTCGGCGCGCGCGGTTCGCGACACGTCAGGGGGCTCGCGACCCGGGATGGGCGCGAGGAAGACCTGGAGCGGCGAGCTGCACCCCGGCGCCGGTGCCTCGTCGGTGGAGGCGCTGCATGCCAGCGGGTCGCCGGCTTCGCGCACAATGGACTCCGAGCGCTGATCACGACCCCCGACCGCGGCCCCGAAGCCGCTGGCGCCGGCACCCACCGACTGGGCGCCGCCGGCGATGAGCTTGAAGGCGCCGATGCTGACACCCGTGACCAGGTGCGTGGCGCGTGCGCACTCGCCCTCGTTGCTGACGTCGCCCGGGCCGGCCTCGCGCAAGGTGAGCTGGCCTGCCGCGGTGGTCTGCACGGCGAGGCGGCCCGACCGCTGCAGATCGGCCTCGAGGCTGACGGCGCCCAGGGGCAAGCGCGCGTAGAGCTGGTCGGCATCCGCGATGTCGACGCGATCGGTGCCCGCGGTGGTCCGGGTGAACGCGTAGGTGCCCGCGACTGCGCACCGAGAGAGGACCGTCATCTCGCAGCCCGAGTACTCGACCGCGATGCCGCCCTCGCGGAGCCGCGCCTCGAGGTTGCCCTTCTCGGTCGCCGGCCACTCGGTGACGAGCGGCGAGAGCGAGCTCGCCGCCACCGAGCACTTCGCGCCGGCCGTCGGGTCCTTGGGAATGATCGATGGCTCCCTCGGCAGGGAGGGGGCACATCCAATGAGGAGGAAACCGCAGCACACGGCTCCATGGACCGCTCGGCTGAATCGCCCCATCGTCGCCGCACGCTCGCATGGCCCCCCCCCCCCCGTCAAGCGCCGAGGTGGGCTAGGCGCCAGTGGCATGGGTGACCGAGGAGCAGGTCCCGGCTCGCCGTGGCCAGGGCGCGCGGGCGAACTACCGGCCTCGCTCCTGGATCTTCGGCTTCACGGTCTTCACGCGCTCGAGCTTGGTGCTCCCCGCGATCATGAGGACGACGTCGCCCGTCGGCTCGATCCTGGCGACGAACGCAAGATCCGTCTGGCGGGCGATGCGACGGACGAGGGGCAGCGCGCCGGCGATGCGACGCGCGTGCTCCTTCCCGTTCGCCTCGCCGACCGTGACCAGCGTGACGCCGTGCTCGAGGATGGCGCCCAGGTGGTTCTTTCGCCGCTGCATCGAGCGGTCCTTCGAGAAGCAGATCCACCCGGCTCGCCCCGCGGCCGGGAGCCAGCTCTCGTCGAGGGTGCCCGCGCTCGGCGCAATGACCGTCTCGCCGTTCTCGAGCACCAGGCGAAGAGCCCCCGGGACCTCCAGGGCGCCCAGGCACTCGTCGACGAAGAAGACGAACGGCTCAGGCGGCCGGCGCCGCCGCACGGATGGCTTCCTCGATCTTCTCGCCGCTGATGCCGTAATCCTTCGCGAGAGCGCGCACCGAGTCGCCGTGGTCGAAGCGCGATCGAATGTCCGCGATCGGCGCCGACGTGCCCTCGACGACCGGGCGACCGAAGGCCCGTCGCGGGTCGACGACGACGACTCGCGGCGCGTCGTCCCGGTACAGCGGGAAGAATCGTATCGCGTGCCCATTGTCGCCGTACTCGACGCGCTCGAGGTACGTGTCGAAGACTGCCTTCATGGCGAGCTGACCGGCCTCGCTGGCGCTGATGAGCTCGCCCAGGTGCTCGACGAAGAGGTTCAGCTTGTCCGTCTTGAAGCGAACGCGGGCGAGTGGGTGGTCAACGCGCATGACGCGGCTGACCCACGAGACCGCCGACCGGACGGTGTCGAGGTCGAGCTTGTACCTCCGGCGCATCGCCGCGAGGACGTGAGCTTCGACGACGTTGGTGAACGACAGGGCATCGGAGCCCTTCGGTGCCTCGATGATCGAGGGCGAGGTCCGGTGCCCGCCACGGACGGGGAACCGCCGCCCACGGATCCAGGATCGCAGCGTCGACGGGTGGAGCCCCACCAGGGCCGCCGCTTCCGGCAGCGTGTACGCCGGCACGTCTGCGGGATCGCGGCCTCCGTAAAGTGCGCTGGACTTGGCCACGTCGGGCCGATGATCGCACGCGGGTGACACCATGCCTAGGTCACGGCTCGCCCCTCCTCGTTCACCGCGATCGACGTGTTCTCGGTTGGGATGGGACGCGGCCGCGGGCGGTCGATGATCTTCACCTCCTCGCCGTCGGCGAGGACGGTGAGGCGCCTGTGCGCGGGGAGACCGGTACCGGCGGGGATCCGAGGCGTCCTCGCCCACGTGCGTCTGACCGGAAAACGGACCGACCTGCTGAGCCGACGCCTCTGCTTGAACTCCGCGGAGCGCCAGCGGAGCACGCGTAGCGGACCGGCCCGGATGCGCGTGAGTGCAAGGTCGGCAGCCCGGCAACCCGTTCCAGGCGCATCCGGGACGCTCCGCGGAGGCGAGCGGGTGGGTGTGGGGGCCCCAGCGAAGCTGGGGGAGAGGGCCGGCGCAGCCACCGGCCCTCTCGGAAACAAGCTGAAGAGGTGACCGCCTCACGCGCCCATCCGGGGGGCAGCGCTTTTTGCGGTCACCTCTTCAGCCCGAGGGCGCCGAGCGCGAGGTCGAGGCGTCGCAGATGCTCTTCTCCTTCGCCATCGAGAGGCAGCGCGCCATGGCCAGCGCGCGTGGGGCCTTCTGCATCGCCGCCAGCGCGGGGCTCGCCCAGCCCGGCGCGCCCTGGCCGGCGTCGTCGCGCAGGCGCACCAGCGCCGCGTAGCCGTGCGCCGAGGCCATCAGCTTCCGCTGCTCCAGGTCCTCGAGGATCGTCCTCGCCTCGGCGCGACGGGCCGGGACGCTGGCCAGGATCTCGCCGAGGTCGGTGCGCAGGGTGCCGTTGCTCGCCTCGCGCTTCACCCGCTCCTCGATCACGCGCGCCGCAAAGGCGACGTTCTCCGCGATCGCCGTCTCGCCGCCGGTGGCTTCCTTCGCGGCCCAGCCCAGGCGTCCCCGCGTCCGCGCGATGGCGCGGGCCGCGACCAGCAGCGCCCGGTCGGAGAGCGGGCTTCTGCCCACCGCCGGCGGCGCGTGGAACGCGTGCGCGACGTCCTTCAGCGCGCTGACGAGGCGGCCCTCGTTCGCGTCGCCCTCCGCGCGCGCGACCACCTGAACGCGCGGGTCGACCTCGAATTCGACGCCGTTGATGCACGCCTCGGTCGCCCGGGGTGGCGCCGAGGCCGCAGCGACCCCCACCACGGCGGCTCCCACCATCCCCAGCCAGCGGCGGCTCGCGCGCATGCAGCTCCTCCAGGTCGCGGGGGGACACTCCCTCCCGGTCGCGGGATGACACCC
>JBKJLX010000667.1:0-3468 GCA_046596645.1 Polyangiaceae bacterium | reverse complement strand
CGGCGGCGGCGGCGGCACCGGCGGCGGCGGCACCGGCGGCAGCGGCGAGGAGGCGTGCGACGGCCTGCCCGCGGACTGCGCGGCGGACTGGGAGCAGAACGCGTCGGATGCCTTCGACGACCTGGTGACGGGCGATCCCGACGACCTCGAGGCGTTCCTCCGTGACGTCCCCAAGGGCGCCGATCTGCACAACCACCTTTCAGGCGCCGTCTACGCGGAGACGTACCTGGGCTGGGCCGAGCGCGACGACATCTGCATCGAGCCCGACACCTTCCGGGCCGAGACCACGTGCGACGCCAGCAACGACCCGGCGCCCGCCCCGGGCGACGCGTTCTACCAGGACACCGTCGAGGCCTGGTCGATGGAGAACTTCGTTGCGGGCGCGGAGAGCGGCCACGACCACTTCTTCGCGACCTTCGGTAAATTCGGCGCCATCGCCGGCACCCGGCGCAGCGACAGCCTGGCCGACATCGCCACCCGCGCAGCGAGCGAGAACATCGTCCACCTGGAGACGATGTTCAACCTGGGCCGCAACATCGGCGAGCTGTCGGACGACATCTGGGTCGGCACCCTCACCGAGGCCGACCTGCCTGGCCTCTACGACGACATCATCAACGACCCGTCGTTCGACCAGGAGATCGACAACGACGTCAACACCGTGACCGGCGCCTACAGCTCGTACCGCTCGGTGCTGGGCTGCAGCGGTGCCAACCCGCCGGCGGCGTGCGACGTCAGCATGCGCTTCGTCGCCCAGGTCTCGCGCGTGGGCGGCAAGCCCATCGTCTTCGGTCAGCTGATCAGCGCCTTCGAGATGGCGAAGAGGACGCCGTATCTGGTCGCCGCCAACCTCTCCTCCCCGGAGGACGACACCACGTCGATCAACAACTACAACCTGCACATGGCGATGCTCGATTTCCTGCACGAGCGGTACATCGAGACCGGCGACAGCCCGCTCGAGATCACGCTGCACGCCGGCGAGCTGACGGCAGAGTTCCTCCCCGACGGGTCGGACGCCAACACGTTCCACATCCGCGCCGCGGTGGAGGTGGCGCACGCCGACCGCATCGGGCACGGGCTCGACATTTTCTCCGAGACCGATCCTGCAGGTCTCATGGCGGACATGGCCGACCTCGGGGTGCTGGTGGAGGTGTGCCTCAGCAGCAACGTTCAGATCCTCGAGGTGAGCGGCAACGAACACCCGCTCGCCGCGTACATCGAGGCCGGGGTCCCGGTGGCGCTTGCGACCGACGACCAGGGCGTGTCTCGCTCCAGCCTGGCGGGCGAGTACCTGCTGGCGGCGACCGATCAGCAGCTCTCGTACCGACAGCTGAAGAGGATGGCGCGCGACAGCCTGGAGCACGCGTTCCTCCCCGGCGACAGCCTGTGGGTCTCGGTGGCCGGCGGCGAGACGGTCGACGACTGCGCTCCGACTGCGGACATGGGCGTGGGTCAGGAGCCCGACGCCACCTGCGAGGCCTTCCTCGGAGGCAGCGAGCGCGCGCGCGCGCAGTGGGAGCTCGAGCGCCGCTTCCGCGTCTTCGAGAGCCACCAGTAGCCGCAACGCCGGTCAGCCGGTCGGGATGTCATTTCCGACCGGCGCGTCACCGACCGGCGCCGAGGGCTCCTGACGCGGCGAGGCGCGCTCGAGTCCAGTCCACTGCACGCGGTAGAGGTCGGTGCGGCGGTCGGCCCAGTTGCGCACGGTGCCGCTGCGCCGCGCGCGACGCAGCAGCTGCAGGTCGAGATCGTGAATGAGCACCGTCTCGACGTTGGGGTGCGCCTCCGCCGCCACGCCGTCGCGCGAGAAGGGGATGTCGGACGGCGTGAAAATTCCCGACTGCGCGTAGTGGATGTCGGCGTTCTCCACCCCCGGGAGGTTGCCGACGCAGCCGCTGGTGACGACGTAGATCTGGTTCTCGATGCAGCGCGCCTGGGCGCAGGTCCGCACGCGGATGTGGCCGTGGCGATCGTTGGTGTTGAAGGGGACGAAGAGCATGCGCGCGCCGCGCTCCACCAGCACCCGCACCAGCTCGGGGAACTCGACGTCGTAGCAGACGGCGATTGCGATCTTGCCGTGGTCGGTGTCGAACACCTGCAACGAGTCGCCCCCGGATACGCCCCACCAGCGCGACTCGTTGGGCGTCACGTGGATCTTGTCCTGCCGCTCCACCGTGCCGTCGCGGCGGAAGAGCCAGGCCGAGTTGCGCAGCACCTCGCCGTCGAGGTGGAACTGCGAGCCGCCGATGATGTGAACGTCGTAGCGCATGGCCAGCCCGCGCATCAGATCCAGGTATCGCGGAGTGAAGCCGGCCAGCTCCCGCGCGGCGGCGCCGGGGCGGTCCGGCTTCACCAGGGACAGGAGCTGCAGCGTGAAGAGCTCCGGGAAGCAGAGGAAGTCGGCCTTGGCGTCGCTCGCGGTGTCGACCATGAACTCCACCTGCTTGGCGAAGTCCTCGAACGTGGCGACCGGGCGCATCTTGTACTGGGCGGTCGCCACGCGGACCGGCTCGTAGGAGTGACGCCCACGCGGCGAGAGCGGGGGCACGTAGTCGAGGTTGTGCCACTCCAGGCAGGTGGCGAAGCCGGCCGAGTCCTCGTCGCTCGGCAGGTACTCGGGGATGATCTGCTCCACGATGAAGCCGTTGGCGAGCTGGGCCGTGAGCACCGGATCATGGAGCTGCTTGTGGATGACGCGACCCACGTACTCCTGGGCCGTCATCTCCCCCTTGTGGGCCGCGAAGCCGGGGATGCGCCCGCCGACGACGATGCGGTTCAGGTTGTGCTCGCGGCAGACTCGCTTGCGCGCCTCGTAGAGGCGGCGGGCCAGCTTCATCCCCCGGTAGCGCGGCGAGACCTGGATCTCGATCCCGTAGAGGGTGTCGCCCTCGGGATCGTGGTTGCGGATGTATCCATTGTCTGAGATCGAGCGCCAGTCGTGCCAGGCCGCGTACTCGGAGTAGTCGACGATCAGGCTGGCCGAGCTGGCGACGACCTCGCCGTCGATCTCCACCCCGATCTGACCCTCGGGGAAGGTGCCCAGCATGCTGGCCCACTGGGCGGGGCTCCACGGATCCATCTTGGGGAAGCACTCGAGCTGGAGCCGGTGGACAGCGGGGCCGTCGTCCAGGGTCAGCTGGCGCACCACCAGACTCTTGGGGGCCTTCTTGGTTCTCGACGGCGGCATGGGCGGCGGAGCCTAGCGCGGGGACGACTGTTGCCACGCCGAAGACGATCCATTCCGGACCGACCCGCTGACCTGAAGGGGTCGCGCTGCTTACGCTGCAGTCCATGTCCGTCCTGCGCATCGAGCCGCTGGGCTTCCCCTGGAAGACCCAGGACCCGTTCCTCTTCTGCGTCCACCACGACGACGCCTACCCCGCGGGCAACGAGCACCTGGGGCCGGACGCGTCGCTCGCGGGGCGCGAGCTCGGCAGCGACTTCGGCCGCAAGGACGGCTGGAGCATGTAC
>JBKJLX010000453.1:0-12831 GCA_046596645.1 Polyangiaceae bacterium | reverse complement strand
AGGATCGACGCGTCCCCGCGGCGAAGGACGTCACGGATCGATCCCCGCGCGACCCACTCGAGCGACATCCAGCCCTCTGGCGGGCTCGCGTCGAACAGGCGCAGGACGCCCGGCCCGGCGAGGGCG
The DNA here is from genome assembly GCA_046596645.1 of Polyangiaceae bacterium. Lineage (GTDB taxonomy): Bacteria > Myxococcota_A > Polyangia > Polyangiales > Polyangiaceae > JBKJLX01. The sequence goes on along the minus strand of JBKJLX010000453.1, from coordinate 12,705 downwards.
CTGGTGGCGCGCACCTCGCGCTCCAGTGCGGCGCGGTCGGCGCCGCGCCCGTGGTAGACCTTGAACGCCACTCGGCGCCCGAGCAGCTCATCCTCCGCCTCGTAGACGGTGCCAGCGCCACCCCGCGCGATCTCGCGCAGCACCCGGAACGGTGAGTCCGCCCCCGTCGGCTGGACGACCGTCGCCTCGTCGAGCCGCCCCGCCGCGACGCGACCGAGCCCGAGGGCGCTGCGCCATCGCTCGTGTCGCTCCCGCGCGCCCGGCGCGTCGATCTGCTTGGCGAGGACGCGCTCGATCGCGGTGACGGCGCGCGGGATCTGCCCGCGGGACGCCAGCAGATCAGCCGACATCATCAGCCCCGCCGCCGACGACACCCCCTCCAGCACCTCGAGCGCGCGCGCCTCCTCCCCGCGCGCTGCGAGCAGCTCCGCGGTGGCGACGCGCACCACCTCGGGCGCACGCGGGGCCGCCTCGGCCAGCGCGCGGACGAGCGGGCCCTCCGAGGTCGTCCCGCGGTGGGTGCGAACCCACGCCATGATGCGGCCTTCGTCGGGGCCTCCCGGCTCGCCGATCGACGCGGCGAAGCCCGCGAGATCGTCGACCGCCGGCGTGGCCGACGGCGCGGCCCGCGGGCGAGCCGGCGACGCGTTCCCCTCGGTCGTTGCCTCCTCGGCAGGCAGGGTCGGCTCCTCTCCTCCTCCGCCCAGGCCCCGCTTGATCCGCGACCAGAGGCTCACGCGCCTCTCACGCCGGAGTGACCCGGCACCACCAGGACCATCGGCCCCCCGCGCTCGGCAGCGATGAAGTCCCCCGCCGCCAGCTCCACCCGTCGGGAGAGCTGCAGCGTGCCCCGGAACCCGGGCGCCTCGGCCGTCGTCGCGAGGACGACGAACGACCCCTCGCCCACGGGCCGCAGCGGACCGTCGCCGTCGGGGTCGACCGCCGGCTCGCCGCTCAGCTCGATGCTCCACCCCGGTCGCACGAGCAGCGGGCCCAGCGGCGCCTCCCAGCTCTCGCCTCCGACCTCGACGCGCGCGCCGCGGAGCGCGCCCCCCTCGTCGCGCAGCGGCTCCACGCGGCAGGGCACCTCGCCGCCGAGCGCGAGCTCCACCGCGCCGACCTCCACTCGGAGGGCCCCGGCTAGGCGCGCGCCGGCGAGCCGGGTGCCGTTGCGGGTGCCGAGATCCTCGACCTCGAGGGCCTCGCCGTCCCTGGTGCGACGGACGGCGAGGTGGCGGCGGCTGGCCGCCCGGGCATGCACGACGATGGTCGAGTCACCGCGCCCGACCGTCACCACGGTGCCGAGGGCGTAGCGGCGCGGCGGCCGCTCAGGCCCATCCGCCAGCTCGCACGACGGCCCGCGTAGCACGCGGCGCTCGATGTCGGCAAGCGCCTCTCGCACCCGATCGTCGTCGCTGGTGAGCAGGTACGCCTTCGCGACGCGCAGCGCCTCCCTCCGCTCGGAGCACTTCTCCAGGTCGCGCACCCGCGCCAGGGTCTCGGTCTGCGCGCGATCCTTGCGGACCTCGGTCTCCGCCGCGCGCAGCCGGTCCTCCAGCTTGTCGATCGCGCCCGCCGCCGTGAGCGCGCGGATCTCACCCTCCTGATCGCGCGCCAGCGCGTAGGCGTCGGCCGCACGCTCGTGATCGCCGGCGAGCTCCAGCTCGCCGGCGATGCGCAGAAGCTCGCTGGGGAGCGCCACCTTGCGCGCCAGCGCCAGGTCGAGCGCGAGCCGGGCCTTGCGCCCGAGAGCCCCGTTCTTTCCGCCCTCGGTCGCGGCAACCTCGGCGGCGCGCGCGCAGTGCGCGAGGCGCCGCTCGGGGTCGGCCTCGGCGTCGGCGCGGAGGAGGAGGACGCGCGCCGCGTCGTCGCCGAGCTCCGCCTCCAGGAAGGCGTCGACCGCCCGCGCGAGCTCGCCCTCCCGCTCCAGCGCCCGCGCCTTGGCCTCGGCGCGCTTGGCGCCTCGAATTCCGAAGAGGCGACCGAGGAGGCTCATCCGGAGTCCACCCCTACCCTACCCGACACGCGGTCCGTCCAGGCAGAGGAGACGCTGAAACGTGGAAACACATCTTCTGCGACCGCCGCCTCGAGAGGCCGCGCTCGGCGTTGACCGGGCCGCGTCGGGAAGCGAGGATTCGTCTCCGATGTCCAATCACCGCCTCGGCGAGCTCCTCGTCCGTGAACGACTGATCTCACTGCAGCAGCTGAGGCACGCGCAGGAGGAGCAGCGTCGCTCCGGCTCCAACCTCGGCTACACGCTCGCCAAGCTGGGCTACATCTCCGACGGCGAGATCACGAGCTTTCTCTCTGCCCAGTACCGAGTCCCGGCGGTCAACCTGGACGAGTACGAGTTCGACCCCGAGGTCATCAAGCTGGTCTCGCGCGAGGTCTGCGAGAAGCACCGCTGCATCCCGATCTCGCGCTCGGGGGCGGCGCTCATCGTCGCGATGGCGGACCCGACGAACCTCCACGCGATCGACGACATCAAGTTCCTCACCGGCCTCAACGTCGAGCCGGTCGTCGCCTCCGAGACCGGCATCGCCCAGGGCATCGAGCGCGCTCACTCCACCGCCAGCGGCGGGTACGACGACGTCCTCGCCGAGTTCGCCGACGAGGAGGTCGACTTCGACACCCAGCAGGACGACCTCAACCTCTCCGAGCTGGAGAAGGCCGCCGAGGGCGCCCCGGTCGTCCGCCTGGTCAACGCGGTGCTGCTCAACGCCATCAAGAAGGGCGCGAGCGACATCCACATGGAGCCCTACGAAAAGAAGCTGCGCATCCGCTACCGCATCGACGGCGTGCTCCTCCAGGAGATGGAGCCCCCCATCAAGATGAAGAACGCGCTCTCCAGCCGCGTGAAGATCATGGCCTCCCTCGACATCGCCGAGCGCCGCCTTCCCCAAGACGGGCGCATCAAGCTCAAGATGGGCAAGGGCAAGGAGATGGACTTCCGCGTCTCCGTCCTGCCGACGATCTGGGGCGAGAAGATCGTCATGCGGCTCCTCGACAAGTCGAACCTCCAGCTGGACATGACCAAGCTGGGCTTCGACCCCGGCCCGCTCGAGGACTTCAAGTGGGCGATCAACCAGCCCTGGGGCATGGTGCTCGTCACCGGCCCCACCGGCTCGGGCAAGACGACCACGCTCTACTCCGCGCTGTCGGAGCTCAACGTCGTCGGCACCAACATCAGCACCGCGGAGGACCCGGTGGAGTACAACCTCCAGGGTATCAACCAGGTGCAGATGCACGACGACATCGGCCTCAACTTCGCCGCATCGCTGCGCTCCTTCCTCCGGCAGGACCCGGACATCATCATGGTCGGCGAGATCCGAGACTTCGAGACCGCCGAGATCGCGGTCAAGGCCGCGCTGACGGGCCACCTCGTGCTCTCGACGCTGCACACCAACGACGCTCCGGCGACGATCTCCCGCCTCCTCAACATGGGCGTCGAGCCGTTCCTCATCACGGCTTCGGTCAACCTGGTCCTGGCCCAGCGACTCGCCCGCAAGGTGTGTGTCGACTGTCGCGGCGCCCACAAGGTCGAAAGCCAGCAGCTGCGCGACTTCGGCTTCAACGAGCAGCAGAGCCAGGTCCAGCAACTCGTCAAGGGCGCCGGCTGCAAGAACTGCAACGGCTCCGGCTACCGCGGCCGCGTCGCTCTCTACGAGGTCATGAAGTTCACCGAGGCCCTGAAGGAGATGGTGCTCCAGGGCGCCTCCACCGCGGAGCTGAAGACGGCCGCCATCAAGAACGGGATGAAGTCCCTGCGCATGAGCGGCATCGAGAAGGTCCTCCAGGGCATGACCACGGTCGAAGAAGTCGGCCGCGTCACGATGGGCGACTAGTTCCCTGGGGCTTCGCCCCCAGCCCCCCCTACACTGAAGCTGCGCGGCGGGGCCCCAACCCCGCCTTGCCGCCCGCCTGCGAGGTACTCGAACGCCGCGCGGCGGGCTCATCGACGCGAGGGAGAGATATGACGGCAGCGGCACCGGCGGAGCTTCAGGTCACCATGGAGCAGCTGCTCCGGGTGATGGTCGACAAGCAGGCGAGCGACATGCACCTGACCGTCGGGAATGCGCCGCTCTTGCGCATCGACGGGCAAGTGCTGCCCCTCAAGCTAGCGCCCCTGAACGGCGATCAGGTGAAGCAGCTGCTCTACTCGGTGCTCACCGAGGAGCAGAAGGTCCACTTCGAGCGCTCCAACGAGGTCGACTTCTCGTTCGGCATCCGCGGGGTGTCGCGCTTCCGCGCCAACGCCTTCATGCAGCGCGCCAACACCGCCTGCGTCTTCCGGCAGATCCCCTTGCGCATCCCGACGATGGACGAGCTCGGGCTGCCGCCGGTGATCCACGACATCTGCAACAAGCCCCGCGGTCTGGTGCTCGTCACCGGGGCCACCGGCTCCGGCAAGTCGACGACGCTCGCCGCCATGATCGACAAGATCAACAGCGAGCAGCGGATGCACATCCTCACCATCGAGGACCCCATCGAGTTCTGGCATCCGCACAAGCTCTGCCTGGTGAACCAGCGCCAGATCGGGCAGGACACGGCGAACTTCGGCGCCGCGCTCAAGTTCGCCCTCCGCCAGGACCCGGACGTCATCCTGGTGGGAGAGATGCGTGACCTGGAGACGGTCAGCGCCGCGCTGACCGCCGCCGAGACGGGTCACCTGGTTTTCGCCACGCTCCACACCAACTCGGCCATCTCCACCATCAACCGCGTGATCGACGTGTTCCCGCCGCACCAGCAGGGCCAGGTCCGCGCGCAGCTCTCCTTCTCCCTGATGGCGGTCATCACCCAGCAGCTGCTGTCCAAGGCCTCTGGACAGGGCCGCGCGATGGCGATGGAGGTCATGATCCCCAACCCCGCCATCCGGAACCTCATCCGCGAGGACAAGCTGCATCAGATCTACTCGCAGATGCAGATGGGCCAGGGCGACAGCGGGATGCAGACGATGAACCAGGCGCTGGCGTCGCTCATCCAGCGCAACGTCGTCACGATGGATGAGGGCATCGCCACGTCCAGCGATCAGGATGAGCTGAAGCAGATGCTCCAGGGGCCGCAGGTCAACCAGACCATTCGCCGGCGCTGAGCGCCTGCCGCCAATTCCCCTGAACTGGCGAGAGGGCGAGGTACCCCCATCTTCGATCGAGGGCACATCCTCGCCCGCCGCGCTCGTGGGGTGGATCCAAGAAAAATTAACCCAGTCATTCCAGTGCTTTCGATCGATCGATCGCAAGTGCTTTGACAGCCACGCACCCGTTCAGTAGGCTGGGACGGAAATGCAGGGGCTCACGGATCGACAGGCGCAGGTGCTCAGTTACATTCGGCAATCGATCGTCGATCGGGGGTACCCGCCGACCCTCCGAGAGATCGGGGCCCACATGGGCATCCGCTCGACGAACGGGGTGAACGATCACCTCCGGGCCCTCGAGCGCAAGGGCTACCTCACCCGTGAGGACATGAAGTCCCGCGCCCTGCGGCCGATGGACATGACGGGCGTTCCCGGCTCGCACACGGCAGGGCACGCGATCGTCCCCAGCGGCGGCGAGGCGAACGACACCGTCCCCGCGGGCGACATCCTCGACATTCACGTCGTCGGTCGCATCGCCGCCGGCCAGCCGCTCCTCGCGGAGGAGCACGTCATCGACACCATGCGGGTCGATCGCTCGATGATCCGCGGCGCCGGCCACGCGACCTCGGCCGGCGGCGAGATCTTCGGCCTCAAGGTGCAGGGCGACTCGATGATCGAGGCCGGCATCCTCTCGGGCGACACGATCTTCGTGCGCCGCCAGCAGACCGCGAACCGCGGGGAGATCGTCTGCGCCCTGATCGGCGACGAGGCGACGGTGAAGTACTACTTCCCCCAGCGTGACTACATCCGCTTCCAGCCCGCCAACGGGGCGATGGCGCCCATCCTCGTCCGCGCGAGCGACTTCAAGCCGACGATGCTGCTCGGCGTCGTCGTCGGCGTCTACCGCCGGCTCTGACGTTCCCGGCCTCTGGCGAGCCACGGCGTCGCGCGGCGTACCGCGGCGGGCCACCGGGTTTTCCGACAGGGAATACCCGAGAGGTCCGCCGCCTCCGTTTTGTCGGCTTCCGACTTTGATTGCACTACGTTCCGGTTCGCCCTAATAGCGTCGCGTTCTGGCCAGCAGTCGAGGCCCGACCGGAGGTCCCGTCGCCGTGCTCGATCGATCGCTCCGCGCCCCCCTCGCTCTGACCCTGCTTCTCGCCGCGTCCACTGTCTCTGGCGATGCATTCGCCGCAGGCAAGAAGGACAAGGAGGCGCTGAAGCTCCATGACCAGGCGATGGACGAGCATTACCTCTCCGTCGAGTTCGACAAGGCCGCGGACAAGCTCGACAAGGCCGTCACCACCTGCGGCGCCAGCAACTGCTCGCCCGAGGTGCTGGGCAAGCTCCACATCGCTCTCGGCACCGTCCACGGTGTCGGTCAGGGCAAGCTCGACATCGCGCTGGAGGACTTCAAGAAGGCCCTCGCGGCGGACCCGAACGCCAAGCTCATCGAGGGGCTGACCACGCCCGAGTTGGAGGAGAAGTTCAAGGAAGCCAAGGGCGGCGACGCCGCACCCAAGCCCGAGGGCGAGGAGCCGAAGCCCGAGGGCGAGACAGCGGGTGACTTCCCCCACGAGCCGGTGTCGGACTCGGGCGTCAACACGCCCGTGCCCATCTACGTGAAGATCCCGGACGAGCTCGGCGCGACCAAGGTGGTCGTCCGCTACAAGCCCTTCGGCGGTGACAAGTGGAAGAGCGTCAACCTCGAGCGCACCGGCGCCGGGTTCGGCGGCTACATCCCTTGCGCGGACGTCACCACCACTGGCGAGGTGCGATACCACGTCATCGCGACCGACGAGTCCGGCAGCCCGGTGGCCACCGCCGGCTCCGCCAAGCAGCCGTACAAGGTCCAGATCAAGAACAAGGTCGAGGACGCGCCGAGCCTTCCCGGTGAGGACCCGCCGAAGAAGTGCATCTCGAAGGAGGACTGCCCTCCCGGCCTGCCCGGCTGCGAGCCGGCGGGCGGCGCGCGCGGCGACAAGGGCTGGGGTGCGAGCTGCGAGCGCGACATCGAGTGCGCCAGCGGCCACATGTGCCTCAACGGCACCTGCGAGGAAGGGTCGGAGGGCGGTGACGCCAAGAAGGCGACAAAGGGCGCGAAGAACCTCATCCCGGTCGGGGTGCAGTTCGACCTCCTTCTCCTCTCCAGCGCCGACGGCGTGTGCAGCCCCGAGAACGGCGACGCCTACGCCTGCTTCGACAGCGGCACCAGCAACCAGTACTACGGTCTGGCCGACGCGGTGCCGGAGACCAACGGCATCAAGGGGGGCATCGGCCTCGCCGGCGTCCGCGTGCTCGCAGGCTACGAGCGCCTGCTCCTCGACGGTCTCGGCCTGGCGATCGGCGCCCGCGTCGGCTTCGCCATCGGCGGCTCCCCCTCGCCGGAGAACGACCCGCCGGCATGCCGCGAGCAGCTCGAGGGCGAGACCTGCGACGAGGACTCGACCCCGCTGGGCTACGAGCCCGCGGGCAAGGCGCGCGGCTTCCTGCCGCTGCACCTCGAGGGGCGCGTCTCCTACTACTTCCTCGCCGACGGTGCCGTGGAGATGGGCGGCCTCTATCCCTACGCCTTCCTCGGTGGCGGCATCGCGCAGGTGAACGCCAGCGTGCCGGTCGCCGTGTGCGACATCTCCAACAGCGAGAGCGGCAGCGGCTGCCCGGAGACGAAGAACCTCGACGCGTACCAGCTGTCAGGCCTCGGCTTCCTCGGGTTCGGCGGCGGCGTGACCTACATGTTCATCGAGAACGTCGGCGCGCAGGCCGAGCTGAAGATGATGGTCATGGTCCCGACGACCGGCTTCGTTGTCGCCCCGTCGATCGGTCCCGTCTTCGCGTTCTGAAGGACCGAGCTACAGCGTCGCCTCCAGCACCTCCCACAGGGCGAGGAGACCAGAAGGCGACACGTGCTCGAACCGGAAGCCGTAGACGCCGTTCCCGCCGCGCCAGGCCACCTTCCCCCGCACGCGCAGCGGGTCCCACCGCATGGGCGCCGTCAGAACCAGCTCGACCGAGGTCTCGGGGAGCATCGCCGGGTCTGGCGATGGAAAGTCGACGCGGACGCCCCCCATCGCGAGGTCGACCGTCCTCCCGGCGAACGAAGCCCCTCGGTCGAGGTCGACCACGCCGGCCCCGAGCATGATCCGGCGGCGCGCCCAGGCGCGGTAATGCGGGAGCGGGCGCGGCGGGGCAGCACCAGCGCGACGGGACGCCATGGCCGGCGCGACCTTAGACCAAATCGCGGCGCCGGTCAGTCGCCAGCTCCCGCCCGTCCGCCGCGGGCCGCTGAGGAGCAGACCGAAGGCGGAGCCAGCGCGTCCCATGCGGGGGCGAAGACGGCCGCCCGGGGCGCGGCGCAGCCTGCCCTCGCGACCGGCCGAGATTAGCTGGTGGGATGACCCGAGTGAACGAATTGGGGACCAGAACGGTCCCCGTCTATGCTTCGATGTCGCGCGACCCGCCGCCGCGACGCGTGCGTGCGGGAAGCGAGCTGGGGAGTGCACGTGGCGCACACGCGCCCAGCACGACCGGTCGGCGAGGGAGCGAGCCTGATGGCGATGGATACACGCAAGGATCCGCGAGCGAAGGTGCTGAGCATGACGGTCCGCTACAAGAGCGCGACCGTCGACGAGTTCATCGAGCACCACTCGCATGACGTGAGCAGGGGCGGCATCTTCATCAAGACACCGTCCCCGTTTCCTCCGGGGACGCTGCTCAAGTTCGAGATCCGCATCCAGGACGAGCAGTCCGTGCTGGCCGGCGTCGGCCGGGTCGTCTGGAAGCGGGAGCCCGCCCAGGTGTCGACCACCGAGACCCCCGCGGGGATGGGCGTGAAGTTCATCAAGCTGGACGACAAGTCCAAGGCGATGATCGCACGGCTCGTCGACAACCACGGCGAGGCGCCCAGCGCCTACGATCGTGACGGCGATGGCGAGGGTGTGCCGGCGGCCGCCAAGGCGACGTCCAGCCCGCCGGCCGCCGCAGCTGCGGCCCCGAGCGCAGGCACCACCGGGCCGAGCGGCACCCTGCCCGTCCCCACGACCGCGCCGCGCCAGGAGAAGCGTGCGAGCACGATGCTCGGGCTGGGCGCGATCGGGAGCGGCAAGTCGGCCGACGCGGCCAGGGCCGCGGCAGCCATCGAGGCCGCCAAGGCCGACGTTGCAGCGGCCGCCGGCAGCGGTGGTGGCGGGTTCTTCCCCGCCACCAACCCCGAGAAGGAGATGCCGCCCGCCGAGGAGCGGACGGTCATGAAGCAGGCCGCCGAGCTGCTCCAGCAGGCCCTGTCGGAGGCCGGCGGCTCCCTGGCGGACGTCGGCACCGCCGACGTGAAGAAGGACGAGGCGGCGAAGCTTCCGTCCACGCCCCCCAAGGCCGCGGTGGAGCCGGTGGCGGTCGCCGCCGCTGCGTCGAGCGCGAGCGATCGCCCTCAGTCGCGCGCGGTAGGCGCCTCGTCCAAGTCCGAGTCGGCGCGACCCGCCGCAGTCGGCGTCCCCGCAGCCGGGGTCCCCGCAGCCAAGGCGGCCAACGATCTGCCGGCCCCGCGCAAGACCACGTCGGAGCGTCCGAAGGTGGCCGCGCCGCCCGCGCACGACCTCGAGCCCGAGGAGCGCAGCGGCGGTGGGTTCGGCAAGATGATGGTCATCGGCCTCGCCGCGGCCGGCCTGCTGGTCATTGGCTACTTCGCGTTCTCGGGTGGTGAGAATCCGACGCCGACCAACGCGACGGAGACCGCGAAGCTGGCGAAGACCGCCGCGCCGGAGAAGACGGCGGAGCCGGTGAAGACCGCCGTGACCGCCGACCCGGTGCAGACCGCCGAGCCTGCGCCCAGCGTCAGCGCCACCGCGAGCGCGGCGACGACCGCGACGGTAGCGCCCAAGGAGACGGCGAAGCCCAAGGAGACCGCGGCCCCGAAGGAGACGGCGAAGCCGACCGCGGCCCCGCCGCCCCCCAAGCCGCCGCCGCCGAAGCCGCCGCCCCCGAGCACCGGCGCACCGCCGCCCCCCAAGCCGCCGCCGCCGAAGCCCCCGAAGGGCGACGACATCTACGAGTGACCTGATGGCGACCCGCGGAGCGCGAGCAGGGGCGTCCGAGCCGAGCGGCGCCTTCTCCCGGGCCCTCGTCGGCGCCGGCGCGCTCGGCAGCCGGCGCCCGCTATGGGCGGGCATCGGTCTCGGGTTCGTCGCCGCCCTGAGCACGGTGCTCGTCGCCGCGCGCTCGCCGGACGTCGTCGGCGCCATCGAGGCGGCGGAAGGTCCGCCCGGCGCCGTGTCGATCGCGGGCGAGCCGCTGTCGCCCGGCGCCACGACGGCGCCCACGGCGTCGGCCGCGAAGCGAGCGTTCGCGACGCCCGACGAGCTGGACGCCGCGGATACGCTCGAGAAGCTGATCGCGCTCGGCGAGACTTACCCGGACGATCCAGCGCTCGTGAAGCGGCTCGCCATCGCGCACGCCGGCAAGAACGACCACTCGGGGGCGATCCGCGCGGTGCGCAAGCTCGCCCGCCTGTCGCCCACCACCGTCGGTGAGGACGCGATCCAGCAGGTCGTCGTGCGCGCCGCGAACGGCCCGCCGGACGTCATGGAGCTTGCGTTCGAGCTCATGCGCGAGGGGATGGGCGCGGTCGGCCCCGACCTGCTCTTCACGATCGCGACGACCGCCTCGACCTCGAAGAGCCCGAAGGAGCGGGCGGACAGGGCGCTCGGCGAGGAGAAGGTCCGCAGCGCCGCGACGCCGGCGCTCCTCATCGCGATCGAGCTGCGTGCGACCAAGAACAGCTGCGACCGGAAGAAGCTCTTCCCCCGCGCGCGCGACGAGGGCGACGAGCGATCCCTCCCCTTCCTCACGCCGCTCCTCGCCAGCGACGGCTGCGGCTTCCTGGGCACCGGCGACTGCCTCAAGTGCCTTGGCGGCCGCCAGGACCTCCGCGAGGCCATCACCGCCATCCAGAGCCGCAAGGGCGGCAAGTAGCCGCAAGGCGGGGCGAAACAGTTCGACCGGGGTGGGCGCAGCAGGATTCGAACCTGCGACTTCGTCCGTGTGAAGGACGCACTCTACCGCTGAGTTATGCGCCCGTTCGAAGCTGAGGCGAAGGCTTCTAGCCCGACCCCTCGCGACGCGCAAGAGATCGGAGGCGCTCAGCCTTTCGCGCGCGTGACGAGGCCGCGGATGGCCTCCAGCCCGTCGCGGATGTCGTCGTCCGAGCAGGCGTAGCTGAAGCGGAGGTAGCCGGGCGCGCCGAAGGGAGTCCCCGCGACGCTGACGACGCGCACCTCGTCGAGGAGCCAGCCCGCGACGTCCTCGTCGCTGGCCAGAGGGCGGCCGGCGCCGGGCAGGCCATAGAGGCCGCGCACGTCGGGGAACGCGTAGAACGCCCCGTCCGGCATGCGGCATGAGATGCCGGGGATCGAGCGCAGCCCCTCGACCATGAGCGTCCTCCGCCGGGTGAAGGCCTCGCGCATGGCGACCAGCGAGTCTCGCGGCCCGCGGAGCGCGGCGGCCGCGGCGACCTGGGCGACCGCGGTGGGGTTCGTGGTGCTCTGGCCCTGGACGGTGGCGATGGCGTCGGTGACCGCCTTGGAGGCGATCGACCAGCCGATGCGCCAGCCGGTCATCGCGTAGGACTTGCTGACGCCGTCGACGATGATGAGACGGTCGCCCAGCTCGGGGGCGAGCTTGGCCAGCGAGACGTGCTGGAAGCCGTCGTAGACCAGGTCGGCGTAGATCTCGTCGACGACGACGTAGGCGTCATGGCCCTTCAGGACGTCGACCAGCGCCGCCAGATCCTCCGCGGCATAGGCGGCCCCGGTGGGGTTGGACGGGGTGTTGAGGATCACCGCCTTGGTGCTCCGGCTCATGGCGCCGGCGAGGGCCTCGGGGCGCAGGCGGAAGCCGTCCTCCTCCCGTGTCTCCACGACGACCGGGGTCGCCCCCATCATTCGCACCTGCTCGGGGTAGCTGACCCAGTACGGCGCCGGGATGACGACCTCGTCGCCGGGCTCGAACAGCGCGACCGCGATGTTGAAGAGCGCGTGCTTGGCGCCCACCGAGACCACGATGCGGTCGGCGCTGGTCTGGTAGCCGCGGTCGCGCGCGGCGGCCTCGATGATCGCCGCCTTCAGGTCGGCCGTGCCGGTGACGGCCGTGTAGTGGAAGACCCCTCCCTTCTCGAGGGCGGCCTGCGCCGCGGCGACCACGTGGGCGGGTGTCGGGAAGTCCGGCTCGCCGACGCTAAAGGAGAACACCTTGTGGCCGGCGGCGCGGAGCTTCTGGGCCTTGGCCGCCATGGCGAGCGTGGCGCTCGGGGCGACCGCGTCGAGCCGCTTGGCGAGACGAGTGGTCATGAGATCGCCTCGCTTAGGCGGGCCGGCTTCCCGAGGCAAGGTGCCACGGCGCTCGCCGGTGTCGTGCTCGCCGTGAATGAAGCTCGAAGCAGAGCTACTCTTCCGGCCATGAGAGCCAGCGTGAGCAACCTGCAGGTCCGGATCGGTCGCCGCGGGGCGCTGGGCACCACGCTGGGCATGGTCTCGGTCGCTGCGGCCGGCGCCTCGGCGGCGGTGGGCGGCCCGGGCTGCGCGTCCGTCCTCGGCGAGGAGGACGTCGACGCGTACTTCAAGCTCAAGCCCGACGCCGAC
>JBKJLX010000347.1:0-2641 GCA_046596645.1 Polyangiaceae bacterium | reverse complement strand
CCAGGCCTTCAAGAACATGAAGGCGCTGACCGACGAGAACTTCGTGGCGTGGGCCAAGGAGGCCGGCGTCGATCAGGCGAAGTTCACCGCGATGCTCGCCGACCCCTCGCTCAAGGCGAAGGTCGACGCCGACATGGCGGTCGGCAAGGCCAGCGGCGTTCGCGGCACCCCCGCGGCGCACATCAACGGCGTGTTCCTCTCCGGCGCGCAGCCGCAGCCGAAGTTCGAGTCGATCATCGACGAGCAGCTAGCGGCGGCGAAGGCCGCCGTCGGCTCCGGCACCCCGGCCGACAAGGTCTACGTCAAGCTCTCCAACGAGAACAAGGCGAAGGCTCCCCCGACCGACGCGAAGGACCCGAAGAAGGACGCGAAGCCGAAGGAGGACGACAAGACCGTCTACCGCGTCGACGTCGGCGGCTCGCCCGTGAAGGGCCCGGCGGACGCGCTGGTCACCATCATCGAGTTCAGCGAGTTCGAGTGCCCCTTCTGCTCGCGCGTCGGACCGACGCTGGAGCAGGTCATGAAGGAGTACGCCGGCAAGGTCCGCGTGGCCTTCAAGCACCGCCCGCTGCCTTTCCACAAGCGCGCCATCCCGGCGTCGATCTTCACGCTCGAGGCGCGCGCCCAGAAGGGTGACGAGGGCTTCTGGAAGGCCCACGACCTTCTCTTCAAGAACCAGAAGGCGCTGCAGGACGCGGACTTCGAGAAGTACGCGGCCGAGCTCGGCCTAGACGCCGGCAAGGTGAAGTCGGCGCTCGCCGAGAACAAGTACGCCGCCGAGATCGCGGCCGACAACGAGATGGCCGACGACGTCGAGGCCGGCGGCACCCCGCACTTCTTCATCAACGGCCGCCGACTGACCGGCGCGCAGCCCTTCGAGGGCTTCAAGAAGCTCATCGACGAGGAGATGGCCAAGGCCGAGGCGCTCGTCGCCAAGGGCGTCGCCAAGAAGGACGTCTATGCGACGGTCATGAAGGAGGCCAAGGAGGCCCCCGCGCCGGAGAAGAAGGACGTCGGCCCGATCCCGGCCAGCTCGCCCTGGAAGGGCGGCGAGAACGCGAAGGTCACCATCCAGATCTTCAGCGACTTCGAGTGCCCCTTCTGCAAGCGCGTGGAGCCCACGCTCGCGCAGGTCGAGAAGGAGTACGGCGACAAGGTGAAGCTCGTGTGGCGCGACAAGCCGCTGCCGATGCACAAGAACGCCCCCCTGGCCTCCGAGGCCGGTCGCGAGGCGCAGAAGCAGAAGGGCAACAAGGGCTTCTGGGCCTTCCACGACGGGGCCTTCGAGGCCCTCGGCAAGCCCGACGCGCTCGCGCGCCCCGGCCTCGAGGCGATCGCCGAGAAGCAGGGCCTCGACATGGCGGCCCTCAAGAAGGCCCTCGACACCAACGTGCACAAGCCGCTCATCGACGCCGATGTCGCCGCTGCCGACAAGGTCGGCATCAGCGGCACCCCGGCGTTCGTCATCAACGGCTACTTCATCAGCGGCGCGCAGCCCTTCTCGAAGTTCAAGAAGGTCATCAACCTCGCCCTGAAGGAAGCCGGCGGGGCTGCCCCGGTGGCGAAGAAGCCGGTCGCCGCGCCCGCCCAGTGAGCGCGTGAACCCGTCGCCGCGGTGAAGCGGCGGCGAGCGTCGCGGCCCCCCTGCCCCTTCGCGGGCGGGGGGGCTTTTCGTCTTTGTCGGAGCCCGGAACCGGAGACCGGAACCGGAACCGGAAACCGGAAACCGGAGCCGGAACCGGAACCGGAACCGGAAACCGGAACCGGAAACCGGAACAGCGAGCTCCCCGAGCTTGCGAGCGACACCGGCCCCCCCGCGGGGTCAGTAGAAACGCAACAGCCCTTCCCGCACCCACCACTCGCGGTACCGCGCCTGCGCGCGCTCGCGTTCGCGGGGAGGGAGGTCGTCGTCATAGCCGAAGTACTCCTGCGTGAGCTGCTTCAGCTCGTCGGCGGCGGCGCGGCGAAGGCCGGGCTGCTCGTGGGTCAGGGCGTCGATCAGCCACTCGACGCGGTGGCGCTGGCGCTGGGCGGCCCACCACGTGCCCCAGGCTTCCGGGTCCACGCCGAAGTCCTGCCGGGTGAGCACCAGGAGGGCGCGCCGCGCTACCTGGGGCACCGAGCCCGACGGCGGATCGAGGAGGCGCAGGAGCGGCGCCACCAGCTGCTCGTGCCGCAGCTCGCCCAGCGTTTCGATGGCCAGCGCGCGGCGCGCGGTGGGCTCGTCCTCGTCGCGGGCGGTGTCCTCCAGGGCGTGCGCGATGGGATCCTCGGGGAGCGCCTGCTCGAGGAGCTTCGATGCGGAGCGACGCGCCACGCGCCGGACCGACAGATCCTCGTCGAAGAGGCGGGGGACGACCGCCGACGAGGCCTCGGCGAACGGCAGCTCGGCCAGCATGTGGGTCGCCCAGAAGCGCTGCTCTACGTCGGCCGAGCTGGCGCGCGTGGTCACGAACGGCAGCGCTGCGCGCCCCAGCTCGACCAGCAGTGCGAGCAGCACCCCGCACGAGCTCGCCGCGGCCAGTTCCTGCCGCGCGCGCACGCGATCGACGGTGAGCGGGCCGGGGAACTGCGCCATCAACGATCTCAGGCCGCCGCGCGCGTCGGCCAGGAGCGCGCGCCGCGCGGGCGAGCAGCGCCG
>JBKJLX010000270.1:0-7708 GCA_046596645.1 Polyangiaceae bacterium | reverse complement strand
GTTCGGCGACACGACCGAGTCGGCCGGCGCCGCGGACCTGTCCGCGCTCCTCGCCGCCAGCGAGAAGCCGCACGCCTGCTTCGCGCGCCAGTACTTCCGCTTCACCTTCGGCCGCTTCGAGGACCCGGAGGTCGACGGGTGCGCGCTGGCCCAGGTCGATCAGGCGCTCGACGAGCGCCTGCCGATGGCCGACGCGCTGCGGGCGATGGCGCTCTCCCCCACCTTCCGCCGCCGCAGCTTCGTGGAGCCCGGGCCATGAGCAACAGCAAGGGCGACCCCCGGACCTCGCGTCGCATGGTGCTGCGCGGGGCCGCCGGCTTCACGCTGGCCATCCCGTTCCTGGCCTCGCTCGAGCCGCCCGGCGCACGCGCGCAGGCGGGTGACGGCGCGCGCCGGCGCTTCGTCGGCATGGCCACCGATCACGGCGGCATCTGGCAAGCCTCGATGTACCCGGACGAGGCCACGCTGACCCAGACCACCAGCTACGCCGGGGCGCAGCGCCGTCGCGGCGCGCTCGACCTCGACGTGGCGAACGGCATGGCACGCCTCTCGACGGTGCTGTCGGCGCCCTCCGCCTCCCTCACCGCGGCGCTGGCGGCGAAGATCAACGTGGTGCGCGGCTTCGACGTCCCGTTCTACCTGGGGCACCACCGCGGCGGTCACCTCGGCAACTACGCCGAGAACGACGGCAACGGCACGGACGGGACGACCATGCGCGGCCGTCCGCGTCCCAGCATCGACCAGGTGCTGGCGTGGTCGAGCGCCTTCTACCCGGACCTCGCCACCATCCGCGAGCGCGCGCTGGTCATGGGCGGCGGCGGAATGAGCGCCGGCTGGTCGAGCCCCTCCACCCAGAGCGGCGAGATCCAGAACGTCGCCTCGCAGAACGACTCGCTGGCGCTGTTCGACGCCATCTTCGTCGCGGTGGAGCCGGCCGAGACGCGCCCTGCCATCGTCGACCGCGTGCTCTCGGACTACCAGCGCCTGCGCGAGAGCCCGCGCCTCTCCACGGTCGACAAGCAGCGCCTCGCCGACCACCTCGACCGCATCGACGAGCTGCAGCGGAAGATCAACGTCGTCGTCTCCTGCGGCGAGGTGGAGCGCCCGGAGGGCTCGTCCAGCGACGAGTACCAGAACAGCACCTTCGGGGTAGACCCCGCCGCGCACCGCCGCTTCTGGCAGCTGATGAACGACGTCATCGCGGTGGCGTTCTCCTGCGATACATGCCGCATCGCCAGCATGAAGGTCGGCGACATCTTCAGCGATTTTTCGGGCAACTGGCACGAGAACGTCGCCCACCAGGCGCGCCTTCCAGACGGCGTCGCCCAGGAGATCATCGCCAGCGCCCACCAGCGCTTCTTCTCCGACGTGTTCGTCGATCTCGCGGCCAAGCTCGACGCCATCCTCGACAGCGAGGGGGTGACGGTGCTCGACACCACGCTGGTCCAGTGGACGCAGGAGTGCGGCGCGGTCACCCACGACCCCATCGAGCTGCCCGTCGTCACCGCGGGCAGCGCGGGCGGATTCTTCAGCACCGGCAGCTACGTCGACTACCGCGATCTCGATCGCCAGGCGGCAGCGCCCGATGACGGCAACGCCGTCACCACGCACATCGGGCTGGTCTACAACCAGTGGCTCGGCACCGTCCTCGAGTCGATGGGCGTCCCGCGGGAAGACTTCGAGGGCGGCTCGTACGGCGGCTACGGCGAGGTGCTGCTCGCCACCGAGACCTGGTACGGCGGCTTCGACGAGTACGACGCCCAGCTCGCGGTCATGGGCGAAGTTCCTCCCTTCCTCGCGAGCTGAGCGCGCCTGCCCCCACGACGGGGCACGTACGTTGACGCCAAGAACGCTGGTACCGACCCCTATCAGGCTGGGTCGCGGGCGAGGTAGCGGCTCACCATGTCGACCAGCGCGTCGACCAGGGCGTCGCGCTCGATGCGGCGGCGCGTGGTGATCGCGCGGTGGACCAGCGCCTCGACCGCGTGCACCACGACGAACGTCGCCGTCTGCAGGTCGTCGACCCGCAGCTCGTCGCGGTGCGCGTCGAGGTAGGCGCGGACCGCGCCGGCGGTGACGGTGTCGAGGTGCTCCAGCTGCTCGGCCAGCTTGCCGATGCGCGGCACCTGCTCGACCAGGATGCGGTGGAGGGCGGGCTCGACCAGGTGGGCGTCGACGGTGGCGGCCACCACGGCCCGCGCCGCCTCGCGCACCGGGAGGTGCTGGGCGAGCGCGACCTGGCGCAGGAAGACCTCGTTCATCCCCTCTTGGTGGCGATCGATGAGAGCGGCGACCAGCGACTCCTTGCTGCGGAAGTACTGGTAGAGAGAGCCGACGCTGACCCCGGCCGTGTCCGCGATGCGGTTGGTGGAGGCGCGGTCGTAGCCCTCTCGCGTGAGAACGCGAGCGGTCGCGTCGAGGATCACGCCGACCGTCGCCAACGATCGCGCCTGGACCGGCAATTTTCGCGGCGTGATGCGGGTCTTGGCGAGCATGACGAGGGCACCTCCGGTCGGCGCGGAACGCGAGTAGAAAACGCGAGCTATCGCTCGCATATTACCTGGTGTCGGAACGCGGACGCGCGAAACGCGCAGCCGTCAACGACGTCGTTCATCCGCTGCATGGAGGGGATTCCCATGGCGTTTTCATTTGGCGGCGCGCTCCGCGCGCTCCGCGGTCTCCAGGCGTACGTCACCATCGTCCGCGATCCGAACCGCCTCGGCGAGGTGTTCGAGCTGCGCAACGCCATCGCGGTGCCCGAGGTGCTGCAGCAGATGGCGGACTTCTTCGCCCGCGACCCAAGCGGCGCGAAGGCGCTGCGCGAGCGGCCGCGCATCGGCAAGCTCGACCTGCACGCCCTGGCGGCGATGCCCGCGGGCACCCTGGGCCAGGCGTTCGGCCGCCACATGATCGACGCCAGCCTCGACCCTTCGGCGCTGCCGAGCATGCCGTCGAGCGACGAGCTCGAGTTCATCGACGCGCACCTCTACGAGACGCACGACGTGTGGCACGTCATCACCGGTTTCGGAACCGACGTGGCCAGCGAGCTCGGCCTCCAGGGCTTCTACCTGGCGCAGTTCCCGGCGCGCCTCTCGCTCGCCATCCTCTCCGGTGGGCTCCTCAACACACTGGTCGACCCCCATGCGTTCCTGGACCGCGATCGGCGCATGGACGCCATCGTCTCCGGCTGGACCATGGGCCGCGCCGCGAAGCCGTTCTTCGGCGTTCGCTGGGCGGAGATGTGGGGTCGCTCGCTGGAGGAGGTGCGTCGCGATCTGGGCGTGAAGGCGCTGAACGCGCGCCCTGCCACGCCCCAAGCTGTGCCCCGAGCCCTGGCCGCCACCGTCGGCGCGGCCTGACCCCACCCGGCTTGGGATGAGGGGCGTGTCCAGCGGGCGCGGCCCGTGGTCGGGCCCGTCGGCCCGCGGCGGGACCGGAGCGACCATCGCCTCAGCCGATGACCCGCTCGGCGAACCAGAACAGGCCGGCGAGGATGATGGCGCCGCTCGCCACCCGCACGCCCCACGTGGAGTACGCCGGCTTCTTCGCCAGGTAGAACACCAGCGGGAGAAGCACCGCGAGGATGGCGATCTGCCCGGCCTCGACGCCCAGGTTGAAGAGCAGCAGCGCCGCCGGCGTCTTCCCCGGGGGAAGGCCGACCTCGCCCAGGGCCCCGGCGAAGCCGAAGCCGTGCACCAGGCCAAAGGGCAGCGTCACCCGCCAGCGCTTGCTCGGGTCCTTCACCAGGAAATTCTCCACGCCGACGTAGGCGACGCTCAGCGCGATCAGCGGCTCGATGACGCGGCCGCTGGGGACGATCACGCCCATCACCGCGAGGGCCAGCGTGATCGAGTGCGCGACGGTGAAGGCGGTGACCGCGAGGAAGATGCCGCGCGCGCGGTGGGCGCCGAAGCCGGCCACCAGCGCCAGGCCCACGATGAAGACCACGTGGTCCCAGCCGAAGAGGATGTGCTCGATGCCGATGACAAAGAACGCGAGGACCGCCGGCGACCTCGACGCCTCCTCCCCGCCGGGGGGCGGGCTATCGCCGGGCGCGCGCGCGGCGGCGCGCATCGAGGGCTCCCGCCGGTGGAGCATCGCCTCGTCGGGGTGACCGTCGCGCGAGAGGCGCGCCAGGTGGCGGTGGCCGGTCGACAGGTCGTCGAGGAGGGAGAGGGCGATCTCGAGGGGGGCGATGGCCGCGGAGGCCGTGCAGGCGAAGCTGCCGGTCACCTCGATGCCGTCCTCCTCCACCAGGCGGGCGCCCGAAGGCTCCGCGTCGCACGGAGCATCTCCCGCGCGGACGCGCACCCCGGCGAGGACCCGCTCGGCGAGGGCCGCACCCTGCGACGCCAGCTCCTCCGGGGCGATGTGTCCGTCGCGATCGGTGTCGAGCGCGGGGAGGAGGGCGATCGCGTCACGCCGCGCAAAGGCCAGCGTCACGTCGAGACCTGCGGCCGAGCTCACGTAGTCGCCGCGCGACAGGCCCACCTCGTGGGCGCGCGCCTGGCCCGACGCCAGCAGGAAGGCCAGCGAGGTCGCGGTGGCGAGGACGCGGAGGACCCACCCGCGCCGCGACTGCGGCGATGCTGCGTGTTCCTGGTCGTGACATGCGCCCACCTGGTCCTCCCTCGGTCGCAACGTACTCCTCTCGCCGTCAGACGGGTCGTCGGTTCCATGCCTGCCGGCGGCGAACGTCGGCGGTCCGGCGTCGCGCGCTCGGATTGCACGTACGCTCTCCACGATGCGCGCTTTTCCTCTTCGATTCGCCCCGGCGCCGCTGGCCGCGCTCCTCGTGGCGAGCCCCGCCGCGGCCCAGATCCAGGTCGCCGTCGTCACGACCACCACGTCGAGCGCGCCGGCGATCGTGGCACAGCTCGAGGACGACACGTGGTTCGACTTCGAGGCCACGCTGGTGGCGCCGGGGGACGTCGATACCGACGCCGAGCTCGCGCCCTACCGGGTCGTCCTGCTGGGCGATTCTGGCTACAACGACCACGGTTGGACCGAGATGATGGCGGCGGCGATCCTCGAGCGCGCCACCAGCGCCGGGCTGGGGGTCGTGGGATCGAGCTGGATCCGGTGGAGCGGCAGCACCGTCCCGTCGATGGACGCGCTCCTCCCCGTGTCGACGATCTCGTCCTTCGAGTACTGCAGCGGGCCGACGATCACGATCACGCGCGTCGTCGACCATCCGATCATGAACGGGCTCCCGTCGCTCATGCTGCCGACCTCGAGCTACGCCGAGCACGCGTCCTCGGCCCCGGACATCGGCGGAGGGGTGGTCGTCGGACGCTCGACGAGCAGCTCGAGCTGCACCGACGGCGTGGGCAACGTCCTGGTCGCCGGTCAGCTCGGCGCGGGGCGAACGGTCTACCTGGGTGCGCTCTATCACGGAGAGCCCGCGGCCTACGCCAACGCGGACCTTCGTGTGGGCGATCCCGATCGGCTCCTCGAGCAGGCCGTGATGTGGGCATCGTCGGGTTGCACCGACGACGCCGCGTGCAGCGACGGCGACCCCTGCAATGGCACGGAGACGTGCAACTCGTCGGCGGTCTGCGTCGCGGGCGTCGCACTCACGTGCAACGACTCCATCGCCTGCACCTCCGACAGCTGTCAGGCGGGTGTCGGCTGCATGAACGCGCCGCAGGACGCGCTGTGCAACGACTCCATCGCCTGCACCTCCGACGTGTGCCAGGCGGGTGTCGGCTGTGCCAGCACGCCGCAGGACGCGCTGTGCGACGACGGCATTGCTTGCACCTCCGACGGGTGCCAGCCCGGCATCGGGTGCGACAGCGCGCCGCAAGACGCGGCTTGCGACGACGACAATCCCTGCACCACCGACGCCTGCGACCCGACCGCGGGCTGCGACCCGACGCCGATCGACGGCGGCTCGTGCACCGAGGACGCGCTGTGCGGCGAGGGCACGTGCCTCGCCGGCGAGTGCCAGTCGGCGGGCATGCCGTGCGACGACGACAACCCGTGCACCGACGACGCCTGCGTCGAAGACACCTGCTTCTCCACGCTCAACACCGACGCGTGCGACGACGGGGACCCATGCACTGCCGCCGACTCGTGCGGCGACGGGGCGTGCAGCGGGGCCCCCATCGACGGCTGCTGCGCCGGCGACGACGACTGTGACGGCGGGAGGTGCATCGGCGGCCACTGCACCGGCGGCGAGGGCGGCGGCCAGCCCGGCACCGGCGGGTCCCCGGGCGTGGGAGGGGCCGCGTCCGACGGGGGCGGAAGCCCCGGCCCGGGCTCCGCGAGCAGCTCGCAGGGCTCCGGCGGCGCCCCGGACGGCTCCGGCGGCGCCCCCGGCGGCGACGGCGGCGCATCCGGCGCGACCACTGCGGCGGTCACCAGCGCCGCTGGAGGCGGCGACGGCGAGGGCGCCGCGAGCGACGGCGGATGTGGCTGCGAGGCCCCCGGGGTCTCACCGCGCACGCGCGGCGCCTGGGGCGTCGCGCTGGCCGCGGCCGTCGCGTTCGCTGCGCGATCCCGCCGTCGGCGGGACTAGCCGCCCCGGCTCAATCCTCCGGGTCGCGCACCAGGCCGAGGATGCGACCGCGCGAGACGTGCAGCTCGAGCGGCGGCTTCACCACCGTGCCGCGCCGCACGCGCAGCGAGATCACCTCGTAGTCGCCCTCGGTGGGCGCGCGGACGCAGGCACGCGCCTCGCGATCGACCGCGGCCGACTCGACCGTGTCGCCGTCCTCGTCGAGTCGCTCCATCGACCCCACCGTGGCCAGGCGGTGCTTCACGCCGAGGTCGGTCGCGCAGACGTAGCCGGGCCGCACCTCGAAGCCATCGAGCGCGGAGAGCGCCTCGAGCCAGGTGCGACCGATGGCGTCGCGGCGACCCGCCAGGGTGTCGACCAGGTACTCGGTTGCGCCGGGCTCGGTGAACTTTCCCTCCAGCGCCGCGGCGCGGAGGTGCGCCTTGGTGTAGCGCATCACGATCTTCGCGCCCCAGAAGGCGTCCACCCGGTCCATTTCCCAGAACGGCCAGTAGGGGTAGGCCTCGCGCCACTCCGCGGGGTCGAAGTGCTTCGCCGTGAACCAGCCCATCGACTTGTACGGCGAGTCCTCGAGGTACTCCCACGGTCGCTTCCACAGGCCAAAGGCGATGAGAGCCTGTCCCTGCTTCGACCAGTCGAAGAAGTGCTCGTACGCGTCCTCGCGGCGGTTCTTCTCGGCGGGGTGACCGCCGAACACTTCGCCGAAGTCGATGAGGAAGTGCTGGACGTATTTGCGCCCGTCCTTCTCGACGTACATGTCGAGCGTGTTGTCCTCCTTCATGTCGGTGTGGTTGATCCACGCCGCCAGCACGCGGAGGCCGCGCACCTCGCGACGGTGCTCGTGGGGTACGACGTCGTTGGCGTCGTCGTCGCGCACGCCCTCGTTGGCCCAGCCCCCCACCGGCTTGCCGTCGAGCAGCTCGCTGGCCGACGTGCGGTAGACGCCGTCCTTCGGCGGCGGGCCGGACTTGAGCGCGTCGGCCAGGTGCTCCTTCGTGTAGGGGATCTTGTCGCCCAGCCCGTTCTTTGCGGTCGCCTTCGCCGGGATGGTGATCTCCGCGGGTCGCATGTCGATCAGGTAGTCGCGCGGCACGGCGAAGCCGAACGCCCAGACGATGCGGTTGCCGGCGACGCTGGAGCCGGTCTGCATCTCCGGGTTCGCGGGCCGGTCCCACTTGAAGAGGAACT
>JBKJLX010000121.1:0-3665 GCA_046596645.1 Polyangiaceae bacterium | reverse complement strand
GCTGCCGCCGCTGCCGCCGCTGCTCGAGCCGGAGCCGCTGGTCGCCGAACTCGGGCCGCTCCCACCGTCACCCCGGCCGTCGGCGCCGCCGTCGTCCGCGGTGCTCGTCGCCATGCTGTCGCTGCCCTGGTCGCGACAGGCGACAACGAGCGCCGAGCCGGCGGCGAAGGCCGCGAATCTACGAGCAAGGCTCGAACGCATGGACGGCGCAGCATAGACCGCGGCGGGGGCGACGTCTCTCGGGCTCGGTCGGTGCGACCCGTCGCCGTCACCCTTGGGCCCTCTCACCTGTTCCACGGGACCGTCCGCTTGCTTCGCACACGAGTCGGAAGCGTCGATGCGGATCATCCGGCCGCGTTTCGAATTCCGCACTCCCCCGCGCACGCCAGACTTCGGTGCAGGGCAGGGTGCCGAGGTGCAACAGCCGATCGAGGCGATCTGCATCACGGTCCTCCAGGCCGATAGCTCGACCGCGAAGATCCCCGGCCAATGGGCAGTTGGGCAACGTGCCCTCCTGCGGACCCGCCTGAGCGCCGCGTTCGCGGGGGCCAGCGACGACCTGTTCGCGTTCCACCTGTCGCGGTGCGCTCGGGTGGCGGTGTCCTCCGCCGCCTTCAGGAGGCGGCGAAGACGTCCGCGAGCACTGACGTCTTGCTGAGGCAACGCCGGGTGTCCGGCGAGTCGTAGACGACGAGGATCGAGTCGTTCTCGTCGAACCAGTCGAAGGTGGCGATGCCTTCGGCGTGGTCGCATCCCGGTCCCCACGGCAGGTCGAAGAGAGGCTCGAGCTCGCCCTTCGCCTGGCTGACGATCGAGTCGCCCCCGCTGCGGGGGCCGCGCCAGCGGAACAGCCGGTGGGCGCCGTCGAGGGTCATCGTGGGCCCCGCGAGGACCAGCACGTCGTCGCCGCGGACGACGAACTCGCGGACCCCCAGCCCGTCGAGAGCGAGCGCGTGCTTGCGGTAGCGGCGCTTGCCGACGCCACCGTTCAGGGCAGGGCGAGGTCCTTGCCGTCCTGCTCCAGCGAGAGCTCGAGGACGAAGGCGTGGCCGCGCAGCACCGGACCGCGGAGCCCCAGCAGCAGCCGGTCCTCCCTCACGGCGAGCCCCTCGATGTCGAAGCCGTTGTCCTTCCCCGGGATCGGAACGCGGTGCATGCCCTTCGGCTTCCGCGGCAGGAACGGTCAGGGGCGGAGCACCTCCAGGCTCGCCTTCTCGTCACCCGCGAGCCAGAGGGCGCCGTCCTTCCCGCGTGTCGCGGCCGACAGGCTGGCGGGGACGTGCGCGCTCCTGGCGTCGAAGTGCAGGGCCACCTTCCCGAGGAGCGAGCCGGCCTGGATGGTCATCGCACCGGTGGTAGCACGTAGGGTGCGACCTCAGGCGGACCCGAGGTTTGCTCGGCGACCGAGGCCAGCCGGTTCAAATGCCTGCTCGCTGGGCGGCGTCGACATCCTGGTCAACAACGCCGGCATCCAGCACACAGCGCCCATGATGAGTTCTTCACCGCCAGCTGGGACCCGGTGATGGTCATCAACGTCACCGCCGCCTCCCACAGGGCCCCATCCGGAGCTAGTCCAGCTCGCCGGCGCGTGCCCTGGTGATCCAGATCTGCATCTCGCGCCCGATCACCGCGATCGCCTGCTTGCGAAACGGCCGCATGAGGAAGGGGACGTCGAGGTCGATGAGCACGTCGCTGGCCCGCACCTCCAGCGTCCCGTCGACGGTGGCCCCGGGTGCCGAGAAGCTGACCCGCGCGCGCGTCGGGCTCTCCCAGGTGGCCTTCGGTGAGTACTTCGCGAAGCGTTCAGCGTAGGACTGCCAGGCCGCGCGGACGGCCTTCTGCGCCAGCTCGATCCCCAGCCCGTGGTGGACTTCGTGCTGCATGCTCGGGGATAGCACGCACGTCGCCCCCGGAGGGATCGGCGACCGTTTTGGCCCGCGGGTCGGCCGCATGGTTGAGTCGCGCTGCCGATGACACCTCTCGCTCCCCGCTCCGCGCGGCTGCACGTCCTGCCGCTCGCCGCCCTCGGCCTTCTCTTCTCGAGCGTCTCCTGCGTCGGCGTCGACGCCACCGCGCGCGTCCCCGAGGACGCGCCCCCGCCCGCAGCGACCGCGGCACCGGCCAGGGCCCGCGCCCATGTCGCCTCCGAGGCGGAGGCGCCGCGCGAGGTGGGCGCCGCGGCGGCCAAGATGGCGGCGGGGGAGCCCAAGGACGATCGTCCGCGCATCGGCGCGCTGGGCCCGCACACCTGGATCTACAAGAAGCCCGCGTTTCACCGGCCTGCGCTGGGCAAGGTGCGCCCGGGCACGGCGGTGCCGCTGAAGTCGACGGCGCCCGTCCCCGGCGAGGGGTGCCCGCGCGGCTGGTACGCGGTCGAGCCGCGCGGTTACCTGTGCCTCGACGCGTCGGCGACGCTCGACCTCGAGGACTCGTACTACCGCGCGCTGGCGTTCTCCGCACCCGATCCCGGGGTGTGGCCGTACCGGTACGCGTACTCGCGCGACACGCCGATGTACTCGCGCATCCCCACCCCCGAGGAGTGGGCGGTCATCGAGGCCAGGTACCGCAAGGTCGGCGAGCACGAGGACCTCGGCCAGTGGGCGCACACTTACGAGGAGCTCAACACCGACGAGCCGATCCGCGCGACCGATCCGGTCCCGTATTTCCTGGAGGGGGGCAAGCGCAGCGCCGGCGGCGGGAACTACTCGCCGCAGGCCCTGGTGTGGAGGCGCGCGCCCAACGGCGTGATCCTCTCCTACTCGCGCGCGTTCGAGGCGCACGGCCGGGTGTGGCTCCTCACCCCCGACAGCATGGTGGTGCCGGCGGAGCGTCTGCACGCCATGCGACGCTCCACCTTCCACGGCGTGTCGCTGCTGGACGGGAGCGCGGCGCTGCCGCTCGGGTGGAACCGCTCGAAGCAGCCCCTGCCACTCTACGCCAGGGAGGGCGGGGGCTTCGTGGCGAGCGCCGAGACGCTGGCCGCCAAGTCCTGGGTCGGCATCGTCGACGCGCCGGAGAAGAGCGGCGACATGGCCTACTTCCCGCTTCGCGACCGCCCCGGCCTCTACCTCCGCAAGACCACCAAGGCGGAGATGCAGCTCGATCAGCCGGTGTCGATCCAGCGCGCGGCTTCGAAGCTGCCGAACGGGGTCAGCCCCGAGGAGCGGTGGATCGAGATCCGCATCCGCCCCGGAACGCTCACCGCCTACGAGGGGGCGCGCCCCGTCTTCGCGACGCTGTTCTCGCCCGGCAAGGGCGGCCCGCCGGTGCCGGGCCTCGACCACGAGAAGTACATGACCACGGGCACCGGCTGGTACCCGATCCAGTGGAAGGAGCGCGTCGCCACCATGTCGAGCGAGGAGGGCGAGCCGAAGATCTCCTGGTACACCGACGTCCCCAACCAGCAGTACCTGCGCGCGCCGCTGGCGATGCACACCGCTCTCTGGCACGAGGACTTCGGCAAGCGGAAGAGCAAGGAGTGCGTGAACGTGTCCCCGCAGGACAGCGACTTCCTCTTCGGTTTCACGGCGCCCAGCTTGCCCGAGGGCTGGAACGCGATCCGCCCCGGCGACGGCAACGGCAAGAGCACCGCGGTCGTCAGCTCCGCGGATTGAGCGCGCGTCAGCCGCGGCGACACCTGCCCCATCGTCACATCGCGATGCCGG
>JBKJLX010000052.1:0-7728 GCA_046596645.1 Polyangiaceae bacterium | reverse complement strand
CGTCGTCGGCCCCGGCGCACTGCCGCTGACCCAGCTGGTGCCGCTGATCCCCGACCTGGATCCCGCAGCCAGGGCCCGCGTCGCGCTCAAGCTCCGTCCCGCGGTCAAGAAGGGCATCGTCATCCCCGAGCCCGAAGTCCCGGTCGAGGCCATCGCGGTCGGCCCGGTCGCCATCGTCGACCTGGGGGAGACGCGGAGCGAGGTGGTGTTCCTCGTCGGCGGCGAGCCGGTGTTCGTACGCACGATCTCCCGGGGGACGGCCGGCCTGAACGACGTCACCGCGGCCGCGCTCGCGCGCGATCTGCGGCAGACCATCGCCGCCTTCCGCGCTCTGGGCAGCGAGCCGCCGGTCTCGGTGTTCCTGTCCGGCGGCGGGTCGTCGGTCCCCCACGCCGAGGGCTTCCTCGCGCAGCAGCTCGGCGTCCCGGTGCGCCGCCTGCCGCCGCCGCTCCTCGAGGGGGTGAGCCCCGAGCAGCAGGAGCGGCTGCCCCATTTCGCCAAGGCCCTCGGCCTCGCCCTCGGCATCGAGGGCGGCAAGGGGATGAACCTGCGCCAGGGCGCGCTGGAAGCCTCGCGCACCTACCCCTTCCTGCGGGAGAAGCTGCCGCTCCTCTCCGGCCTGGTCGCGGTGGTCGCGGTGAGCTTCGGATTCAGCGTCGTCGCGGAGATGCGGTCGCTCAAGGCGGAGCGGCAGCACCTCGACGAGAAGCTCGCCGTCGTCTCCAAGGAGGTGCTGGGGACGGAGACGCGCGACGCCGCCGAGGCGCGCGACCTGCTCGAGGCGGGCGGCGGCGCCGACGACGATGACCCACTGCCCGGGGTCGACGGTTTCGACGTCATGGTGCAGCTCTCCAGGTCGGTCCCCGAGGGCGTGGTCCACGACGTGGTCGAGTTCGACGTCGCGCGCGGGAAGGCCATCATCCACGGCACCGTCCCCAAGGAGGCCGACGCGCAGAAGACGGCGGAGACGGTCGCGGAGGGGATGCGCAAGAACGTCTGCCTGAAGGACGTGAAGATACAGAAGGTGCAGCAGTTCGGCACCGACAAGCAGAAGTACATCCTGGAGATGGATCTGCGCTGCGGCGAGCGGAAGAAGAAGGACGACAAGAAGAAGCCAGCCGCCGCCGCCACCACCATGCCCAGGGCCACCGACGAGAAGGAGGACCCGTGAGCTTCGGCGACCGCTGGGCCAAGCTGGAGCCGCGCGAGCGCTCGCTCCTCACGATGCTGGTCGGCCTCTTCGCCGCCATCGTGGTCGTGGGCGTGCCCCTCGCCCTGTGGACGACCGTCAGCTCGATGCGCGACGGCAACCAGGAGGTGCAGGACACCGTCGACTCGATCCTGGAGTCGCGGGAGAAGCTGGAGAAGCTGCGCGCCGAGAAGGACGCCCAGGCGAGCCGCTACGCGCGCACCGCCCCGGCGATGGCGCAGTTCCTGGAAGACGCGGCGCGCACCAACCAGGTCGAGCTGGCGGAGACCACGACCAAGCCCGACATCCCCCATGGCAAGAAGTACGTCGAGCGCATCACCGTCTCCAAGATGCGGAAGACCGGCCTGCGCGGCCTGTCCAAGACGCTCGAGCGCATCGCGCGGAGCGGCTACCCGGTCTCCATCACCCGCCTCGGCATCAAGCCGCGGGTCGGTGAGCCGGACTCGTACGACGTGGAGCTGTCGGTCTCCGCCTACGAGAAGAAGAGCGAGAAGAAGAAGGTCGAGGCGCCCGAAGGTGCCGACGGCGGCGAGGACAGCGACGGCGGCGACAAGGCCGACGGAGAAGCGGAGGCGCCGTGAGTGGATTCAAGCAGAAGGTCCTGGTCGCGCTCCGCTACGCGCTCTACCCCCTGTTCTACCTGCTGTGCCTGGTGGCGTTCTTCTACATCACCTTCCCCTGGGACCGCCTGCGCGATCGCATGATCGCGGAGTTCGACGCGACCCAGGCCAGCAAGGGGTCGGAGGCGCAGCGGCTCGAGATCGGGTCGCTCTCCGGGCACTGGTTCACCGGCGTCGAGATCGAGAACGCCAAGCTCATCGTCCCCCCGACCGCCTCCGAGATCGCAGCGGCGGACCTCGCGGCGCGCCGGGCCGCCGAGGACGACGCCGCGGCACCGAGCGAGGGTGCGGCGGCAGCGCACCCCGACGAAGCGGGGGAAGGCGCCAAGGACGACGACGAGAAGAAGGCCGACGCCCCGAAGAAGAAGGCCGCTCCTCGCGGCCCGCGGGACACGGTGCTCCTGGTGGAGCGCGCCACCGCGCGCGTGCAGATCCTCCCCCTCCTCCTGGGGCGGGTGCAGGTGGCCTTCCACGTCGAGGCCTTCGGCGGCGAGGTGAACGGCTCGGTCCCGGTGCGCGGCAAGGGCGACATCGACGTCGCGCTGGAGAACGTCGACCTCGGGCAGATCGGCATCATCCGCAACTACCTCACCATGCCGTTGCGCGGCATCGCCAGCGGCGAGCTGTCGCTCGTGCGCGGCGAGAACGGCAAGCTCGCCAAGAGCACCGGCTCGCTCAACCTGGTGGTGGAGGACGCGGTCCTCGGCGACGGCAAGACCAAGATCGCCAACCTCATCACCCTCCCCGCCGCCAAGCTGGGCAAGGTCGAGATCGCGGCCGAGGCCGAGGCCGGCGTGCTCAAGATCTCCAAGTTCGGCGCCGCGGGCGGCGACGTGGAGGTGTCGGCCGAGGGGCAGGTGAAGCTGAAGGACAAGTGGCGGAGCTCGGCGCTCGACATCTTCCTCCGCATCAGGTTCACCGACGAGTACCGGACCCGCGACGACAAGACGCTCGTCATCTTCGGCGAGCCGGGCTCCAAGATCCCGGCGCTCATCGACTCCCAGCCCAAGATCAAGCGCGCCAAGCGCAGCGACGACTCGTACGGCATCCACGTCTTCGGCTCCCTGAAGTCGCCCAAGTACGAGCCGTGGACGAGCGACGACGCGACGGTGGGAGAGTCGACCAAGAAGAAGGACACCGCCTCGGCGGGCGACGACGACGACGACGACGAGCCAGCGGTCACAGGCGCGGATCCCTTCAAGCGCACCCGCACCAAGGATCGGACGACGCCGCCGCCCACGCCGCCGCGGCCGACGCCCCCGTCGTCCCGCAAGTCGCCGCCGCCTCTCGGCGACGATGACCGCCCAGGCCGACGCACGCTGGATCCCGCGCCGGATCGCGATGCGCCGCCGCCGCTGGCCACGCCCGAACAGCTCATCGAGCGGATGAAGAACGAGCAGCAACCGGTGGATCCGCCGCCCGTCGACGAGGCGCCGGTGGAGGAGGCCGTTCCTCAGGACGCGCCCCCCGACGAGGCGCCGCCGGTGCAGTGACGCGCACCGCTCGACCGCAAGGGCCCTGGGCGGTAGCCTGCCAAGCGAGGATTCCGGAATGGCGAAGCTGGACCAGGAGCTCGAGCAGGCGCTGCGCGCGACCGACGAGGAAGCGGCGGCCGCAGGCGTCGTGGCCCCGGCGCGGCCCGCCGCCAGGGCGCGGCCTCGACCCAACAACATCCCGCTGCTCATCGGCCTGCTCGTGGTCGCGGGCGGCGTGGTGGCGGCCGTGCTTTTCGGCTTCAAGGAGGCCTCGATCTACGCCCTGGGGACGGACCAGCTCGTGTCGCGCTCCGCGGAGCTGACCGGCCGCCGAGTCCGCGTCGAGGGTGAGCTGGTGCCGGGCACCCTGCAGAAGCGCGACGCGCCCTGCGAGTTCCGCTTCCGCATGCGCGCCACCCCCGGGGGCGCCTCGGGGGAGGCGGAGATCCCAGTGTATTACCCGCAGTGCGTCATCCCCGACACCTTCCGCGACCGTCCCGAGGGCGGCGTGCTGGTGACGGTGGAGGGCACGCTGGAGAAGAGCGCCTCCGGCGCGGCGCAGGAGTTCAAGGCCACGCTCGTCATGGCCAAGTGCTCCTCCAAATACGACGCTGCGACCGGCGACATGATCGAGCCCGACGGGAGCCGTCGCAAGGCGACGCCCTCCGAGGCCGAGGCCGCCGGCCAGCCCATCCGTTGAGCGGAGCCGGCGCGGGCCGGATCGCGGCGCTCCTCCTCGCGACCACGACCTCGATCGTCGCCTGCGGCGGCAGGGTGGACGGTCGCGCCGGCGAGCCGCGCGCCGCGGCCACCGAGGCCCCGCTGCCCGCTGTCGCTCCGCGCGCGGTGGACTTGCCGTCGGCAGCGCGACCGGGGGCCATCGCCGTCGTCGCTCCGGGCGACGAGCCCCTGCCGTACGCCCTCCTCGCGGTGGAGGGTGAGAACGCCGTGCTGGCGGTGTCGCAGTCGGCCGACGACGACCTCGCCGCGGTGCAGCGTCTCGACGGCGCACGCTCCACCCTCGACCCGTCCACCGCCCTGGTCGGCCACCACGTCGTCTCCGCGTTCGCGACTGGCGAAGGCGCGACGACGGTGGTCACCACGCGCGAGCGGTCTATCTGCCTGGTCGATCTGCGGGCAGGTCGGTTCGCCGAGCCGCGGTGCCGCGCGGGCGTGCGCGCCGACGCGGTGGTCCGCGTCGGCGACCGCATGCTGGCCCTGGCCGCCGATTTGCCCCTTCCCGAGGAGGACGAGGAGGACGAGGAGGACGAGGAGGACGAGGCAGGCGGGGCCAGGAGCCCCGACGCGAGGAAGCGCGAGGCGAAGGCCCGCGAGGAGAAGAAGCGCGAGCGCGAGGAGCTCGAGCGCGAGGAGCGCAAGCGCGACCCGAAGAAGAAGAAGAAGAAGAAGAAGGACGAGAAGCGCGACGTCCTGGCGCGGCGAAAGCTCGAGATCCAGGCGCGCTGGCTGGACCCGGTCCCCGCCGACCCGGAGGAGGACGTCCCGTTCGCCACCGGCATCGAGCTCGACGAGCCGATGGCCGGCCTCGGCCTGATCGGCGCCGGCGCGCGGCGCGGCCGCGACGGGACCCCGCGGGTCGACGTCCTCTTCCACGAGTGGGTGGGCCCGCTGCGCGAGACGCGCGACAGCAAGGCGATCGGTCGCGCGCGCTTCGGCCTCGCGGTCCTCGACGGCGAGGCCGTTCCGATCGACGGCACGCGCAGCGGCCTCGGCGAGAGCGATCTGTTCTTCGGGTTCATGGCCGACGCGCTGGAGCCGCGCCTCATCACCACGGCGGACGGGTCGGTGCTCCTCGCCCTGGGTGGCACGCGCGGGCCCTGTCAGGCGACGGTGGTGACGCCCTCGCGCGTGGCGATGGGGGCGAGCCGCGGGGCGTGCGCGCTCGACGCGGGTCGCTTCCTCGAGCTCGCCGAGCGACGGAGGCGGCCGCCGAAGGAGCCTGAGGCCCGCGCCGCGGCGACGACGCGCGACGCAGCGTTCGACGCGCTGGCCTCGTCGCTGGTCGGCATGGGCGCGCGCCGCGTCGAGGGACAGGCGGCGTGGGACCCGGTGGTGGCCGCGCTGGGGCCGACCCGTGGCTTCACCATCCTCGGGTCGGGCGGGCTCCGGTCCTTCGACCGCGCGACCTCCGAGGCGCGCGACGAGCCTCGACCCCTGGTGGCACGGCGCGCGCGCGCCTTCGCCGCGGCGGTCGCCCCCGACGGCGAGGCGCTGGTGCGGACCCACGACGGCCTGCGCATCGTGCACGCCGACGGTCAGGTCACCACGGCTCCTGATCCGCTGCCCCCCGGAGCACCGCGCGCGGACGAGGTGGTCGCGGCCCGCGCGCTGTTCGCGAAGATCGGCGCGTCGTGGTGGACCACGCGGGGCGAGCCGACGCGCGTGGCGCCCCCGGCGGCGGCGGCGCGGCCGATCCTCGGCGAGCATCCGGTGGGGACGGCGGTGCTCGTCGGCGGCGATCCTGCGGGGGTCTTCCTCGAGCTCGACGGGCCGGCGCTGTCGATCTCCTCGGTCGACGCCGAGGGGCGCGTGCGGCGCATGGCGCGGACGGTGGCGCCGATCGCGGGCGGCCTCGACGCCGCGGCGCGTGACGGCGGCGGCGCCATCGTCGTCGGGCCGTCGCGCGAGCGGCCCCGCCGCCTGGCCACCTTCGCGGTCGGGACCGAGGGCCTGGTGGGTGCCGCGCGCGGCGATCTCGACGCCGAGACCTACGGCCTCACCCCGCGGATCGTGGCGACGCCGGGCCACGGGGCGGTCGTGATCGGCACCGGCGGCCGCCGCGTGGCCTGGCTGGGCCCGGAAGGCGACGTGCTCGGCGAGGACGACCTCGGCGCGACCGCCGCCGGGGGCTGCGTCGATGGCGCGCCCACGTCGCGGCGCGTCCCGGCGCCGCGCACCGGGGCGACGGTCGACGTGCCGGGCCTGGCGGAGGAGGGCGCGTGCCTGGTGGGTCTTCCCGCATGGAGCCGCGAGGGGACGCTGCGGCTCGTCGTCAGCCGGCGCTCGGGTCCCCATGCCGCCGTCGCGGTCGAGCGAATCGACGCCGCCGCCAGCACCGGTCTTCTCGCGCCGCGCAAGGCCGCTCAGGTCGTCGCCGCCGCGACACGCGGCCCCCCGCCCGGTGCGCGCTGCCCCCCCGACATGGTGCTGGTCGACGCCAGGGTCTGTGTCGACCGCTTCGAGGGCGCCATCGTCGAGTCGGCGGGCCGACGGCTGGCCTCGCCCGATTTTCCGATCACGCCCAACCTCTTCGCCGGCGTCCTCGCCGACTGGGCGACGCGGCGCGAGCGCGGCGGCGACCTCTTCGCGCGCGCCCTGCCGCTGCCGCGGCCGCGGCCCTTCCAGGGCGCCGGCGTGGTGGGCCCGCGGGTCACCAGCCGCGGCGGCATCCTCCCCAGCGGGTACCTCACCGGCCTCGTCGCGCGCGAGGCGTGCGTCGCCGCGGGCAAGCGCCTCTGCACCAAGGACGAGTGGCGGACGGCGTGCCGTGGCGAGGGCAAGACCCGCTTCCCCTACGGGGACACCTACCGCGAGGGTGTCTGCAACGTGGTGCGCAACGGTCACCCTGCGGCGGCGCTCCACGGTCACGCGTCGGTCGGTCACCTCGATCCCCGGCTCGGTCGCGTGCTCCTCGACGGTTCGCCCGGGCTGCGGCCCACCGGCAGCCACGTCGCGTGCGCGAGCCGCTGGGGCGGTGACGCGATCCACGACATGGTCGGCAACCTCGACGAGTGGCTCGACGAGGACGGCGGCGCCTTTGCCGGCGGCTTCTACGCGCGAAGGACCACGTCGGGGTGCGACGCGATCGTGCAGGAGCACCCACCGAGCTACCTCGACTACTCGACCGGCGTCAGGTGCTGCGCCGCGCCCTCCGCTCCTTGATCTCGCCCGTCGGGTCATCGACATCGCGTCGTGATCGCGCTCGCCGTCGGAGGGCGCCGTTCTCGCCGAGGAGTACGACGGATGCCGTCGCGTCACCCATGGCGCCTGCGTCCGTCGCTTGCTTGAACGTCACCTGCCCGCAAAGCGCCCCATCTCCCGCAGCACCAACGCGACGAGCACCAGCGCGCCGCCGCCCAGCGCCGGCAGCGAGGTAGCGGCTTCGGGCGCGCGGCCGAAGATCAACGCCTCACGCAGCGCGTCCACCACCATGGTCAGGGGATTCCATCGCGCGATCTCGGCGAGCCACGGGGGCATCTGCTTGATCGGGACGAGGGCGGTGCTGGTGAAGAAGAGCGGCATGTTCACCAGGTGAACGAACGACGCCATCGTCTCCGGGCCGCGTGCGCGCAGTGCGATTGCGCAGGATAGGCAGCAGAATCCGATTGCGAAGAGCGAGACGGCGACCCCTGCCCAGAGAAGCGGCCATGGCGCGAGCACGAGCTCTGCCCCGACCAGGATC
>JBKJLX010000018.1:0-22679 GCA_046596645.1 Polyangiaceae bacterium | reverse complement strand
CGCGGAATTTGGCGTGGAACACCACGCGCGCGGCGCCCTCGCCCGAGGCCAGGGTGAGCACGTGCACCTCCTGCGCGCCGGCGGGGGGCGCGGCCCGCGCGAGGATCTCCAGCTCCGGGTCGAGCAGGCGTCGCTCCACCTCCAGCGGGTCGCGGCAGCGCGGCGGCGACAGCGTCGTCGAGCACAGCGCGGAGGGGGGGGTGACCTCGGGCAGCGACGGCCCGCAACCGGCGGTGATGAGCGCGCCGAGCAGAGCGATACGGTTTCTCATGCGCGCTCCGACGGCGGGCAGGCCGGGGGCGGTGGGCGGCGCGGTCCCGTGGGCATGCGGCGGTCGGAGGTTACGCCTTCCGGGGCCGCGCTGGCTCGGCTGCGACGGTGACGGTGCAACGTTCCCGCGTACCTGCATCTTCGCGGTGCTCCCAAGGCGCCGCCGGTGCCGGGAGTCGGACGCCTGCCCTCGCGCGCCGGCCCCGTGGGGGGGCCTGGGCGCCGACGCGGGCCGGAGGCTAGGCTCTCGACCATGGCGCGCATCTCTCGACCCCCGGGCTTCGACATGACGTACCGGCCCACGCGGCGGGAGTCGTTCGGACCGCCGATCGCGCAGCGCCTCCCCAGCTACCTCGCGCTCCTCGGCGCCACCTGCCTCGCGCTCGCCGCGTGGTGGGCCCCCAGCACGCGCCCGGGCTCCGTTCTCCACGACTACGTGGTGCTCGGCGACCGCACGCGGATGGTGCCGGCGCTGGTCATCGCCTTGGTCCTCTGCGGGACGGCCATGGCGGCGGTCCTCCGCACCGAGATGCGCGGGGTCATCGTCGGCCCCGACGGCATCGAGGTGCGTGACCTGCTGCCGATGGGGCTGCCGCGGGTGCGTCGCCTCGCGTGGTCGCAGATCGACAGGCTGCGCATCCCCCGCTTCGGCACCGATGGCCGGGTCGACGGTCGCGTGGAGGGCGGGCCGCGCATTATCCGCCTCGACCTGTGGGACGGCACGCAGATGATGGTGCCCGACGTGGCGCGACCCAAGGACCTCTCGCTGATCCTGGAGCGCGTGGCGCTCGCCCGGGCGATCCCGGTGGAGGGCGGCACCGGCCTGCTCGACGACCTCACGAGCCCCTTCGAGGGCGAGACCGCCGACGAGGCGGCCTGACGCCGACCTGACGAGGATCAGGCGCGCGCGCCGTCGTGCTCGCGCCGCGCCGCCGCGCGGAGCTCGGCGTCCTCCAGCACGTCGGCCGCCGTCCGGGCCATCGCCTCCGCCGCAGCCCACATGCCGCGGTGACCGCGCGGGCCCCCGGCGCAGGCCGCGAACGCCCGCTGATGGCAGGTGGTCTCGCCCTCGTCGCAGATGGCGATCCAGGGGTGGATGGAGGGGATGACATGCGACACGTCGCCCATGTCGGTCGAGCCGGCGCCGACGGTGGGGTCGGTCTCGCGCGGGGTGCGGCCGAGGGCGCGCATGTGATCGCCGAAGCGGCGCGCGAGCGCGAGGTTGTTGACCATGTCGCGATAGCCGGCGCGGGCCTCGATCTCCAGCTCGACGCCGCAGGCGAGCGCCGCGCCGCGCGCGCAGCGCTCCACGATGACCTGGACGCGCGCGAGCTCGGCGGCCTCCGTCGCGCGCACGCTGAACTCCGCAGCGGCGCGCTCGGGGATGATGTTGACCGCTTGCCCGCCGTCGGTGACGAAGCCGTGCACGCGCACGCCGTCGCGGAAGTGAACGCGCTGCGCGTCGATCAGGCGGAATGTCTCGAGGCAAGCGGTGAGCGCGCTGGTGCCGTCCCACGGGGCGATGGCGGCATGCGACGCCTTGCCGCGGAATCGGAAGGTCACCTAGCTGTTGGCGAGCGTCGGGTGCGCCAGCACGTCGCGATCGAAGGGGTGGAACATCATCGCGGCGTCGACGCCGGCGAAGGCGCCCGCCTCCAGCAGCTTGATCTTCCCGCCGCCGCCCTCCTCCGCCGGGGTGCCGAGGAGCACCACGGTGCCGCCGAGCCGATCGGCCTGCCGCGCCAGCGCGAGGAAGGCCCCCAGGCCGCCGCCGGCGATCAGATTGTGACCGCAGGCGTGACCGATCTCGGGCAGCGCGTCGTACTCGGCGAGGATGGCGACGCGTGCGCCGCCTTCGCCCATGGTGGCGCGGAACGCGGTGGGGAGCGAGGCGATGCCGCGCTCGACGCGGGCGCCCGAGCGCTCCGCCTCGTCTGCCAGCCACGCGCTGGCGCGGTGCTCCTCGAAGCGAAGCTCGGGGTGCTGGTGGATGCGATCCGCGATCTCCGCAAGGCGCGGGGCGAGGTCCTGGCAGTCGCGCGCGAGCTTCCCGCGATCGATGGGCATCACAGGTGAGCGTACCAGCGCTGGTAGAGTGCTCTGCCCGATGAATCACCGCGCGCGCCCGGCGCTCGTCCTGTCGCTGGTCCTTTCGCTGCTCGCGGGCTGTGGCCGCGGGGTGGGGCGCCCGCAGCCGGCACCGATGGCCGCGGCCCCGATCGACCAAGCGGCCGCGCCGGCACCGACCGCGCCGGCGACGGACGAGGTCGCACCCGCAACCACGCCGCCGCCTTCACTGCACGCGGCCACCTTCGCGCCGGTGCGGGTGGCGCTCGACGCCCCAGCGATGGGCACCAAGGTCACCATCGCCGCTTACTCGACGCCTTCGCTCGACGAGCCGGCGCTGCGCGCCGCCATCACCCTCGCGCTCGCCGAGGTGCGCCGCCTGGAGGGGCTGATGACTACATGGCGGGATGACAGCGATGTCTCCCGCATCAACGCCGCCGCCGGCGGCGCCGCGGTGCAGGTCGGGCCGGAGACGCTGGCGGTGATCGAGAAGAGCGTGTGGATCGCCTCGCGGTCCGAGGGCACGTTCGACATCACCTTCGACGCCATGCGCGGGCTGTGGAAGTTCGACGAAGGCGCCGAAGGGCGCGTCCCGGCGCGCGCCGACGTGGAGCGCCTGCGGAAGCTCATCGACTGGAAGGCCATTACCGTCGACGCCACCGCCTCGACGGTGAAGCTGGGACGGGCCGGCATGCGGATGAGCCTGGGGGGGATCGCCAAGGGCTACGCGGTGGACGCGGCGGCGCGCATTCTCGACGCGGCGAAGGTGCCGGCGTTCTTCGTCCAGGCCGGGGGCGACCTCTACGTGCGCGGCACCAAGCCGGATGGTGCGCCCTTCAAGGTGGGCGTGCGCGACCCGCGCGGCGGCGAGGCGGACTTCTTCGCGACGCTGGAGGTGCAAGACCACGCCTTCTCCACCGCCGGCGACTACGAGCGCTCGTTCATCGAGGGGGGCCGCCGCTATCACCACATCATCGACCCGCGGACGGGCTACCCCGCGACCGCGTCGCGCAGCGTGACCGTGTGGGCGAAGGACGCGTTCGTCGCCGATGCCATCGACGACGCGGTGTTCATCCTGGGGCCGCAGAAGGGGCTGGCCCTGGTCGAGTCGCTGGACGGGGTGGGGGCAGTGGTGGTCGACGCTGCCAACCGGGTGCACGTCTCGAAGCGGCTGGCCGGCGTGCTCCACCAGCAGCGCGCGCCCGCCGACGGGATCTGATCGGCGCGGCGACTCACCGCGGCGCGCGCACGGCGCCGTCAGGCGCTGGAACGAGGAGACAATTCCCTTGCCGCGGCTGGCCCGCTGGACGCCAATGGCCGTCATGCGGTCCTGGCTTGCGACGGCGCTCTCGGCCTCGTGCCGGGCGACCACCCTCGCCGGCGTCGGCCTGCTGGTGTGCCTACCCGGCTGCGCCGAGGAGAGCGACGCCCCGGGCGAGCAGGAGAGCGACGTGGTCGTCGACACCAAGAGCGAGCTCGCGTGGCGCCAGTACGTCGCCAACGTGCGCTTCGCCGAGCGCTACGCCGCCCGCTGCATCCCGCCGGAGGCGGCGGAGGGCGAGCTGCCGCGACCGCGCGTGCTGGTCACCGGGTTCGGCCGCTTCCTGGAGAACCGCGAGAACGCGACCGGCCGCATCGTGAGCCGCCTGGTGCCGGGGCTCGAGTACCCGCTGACCGACCCGCCGGCCGAGGGCGAGATCGACGACCCCGAGGCGCAGCTCTCGGTGGCGACGTCGGTCATCGAGCTTCCGGGCGTGGGCGAGGTCGACGTGTGCGCGATGGTCCTCCCGGTGTTCTGGGACCTGGCCTCGTTCCTGGTGCTGGCCGAGGCGCAGGCGTTCCAGCCCGACGTGGTGCTGATGAACGGCATCGCAGGCGCCCAGCAGCCGATCTGGATGGAGCTCGGCAGCACCAACGCCGCCGTCGCCCTTCCCGACGGGTCGGGCATCCTGGCGCCGATCGAGCCGGGCACGCCCCTCATCGCCGGACTGCCGGAGGAGGAGCGGGCCCGCCCGCTGCTCATGTCGTGGGGCGAGGTCCGCGCGGCCGCGGAGGAGCGCATCATCGCCCTCGGCGAGGCCGTGCGCTCGGAGGAGGACCCGACGACCTTCGGCGAGGTCCTAGAGGGCGTGCGCTACGCGAGCTTCCCGCGCGAGAGCAACACCTACCTCTGCAACAACACCACGTTCGTCGTGAACTACGCGATGGACCACCCCGGCGAGAGCTTCCGCCTGCTCGAGCCCAGCGACCCCCGCGAGGACGGGCCGACCGGCCTCGACGTCGTCCTCGACGCCGACCTGCGCGAGGTCCCGCGCGACTTCGTCCACTGGCCCAGCCAGCTCGAAGGCGACCACCTCGATCGCGCGGCCGAGATCATGGCCACCATCCTCGGCGCCCAGCTCGCCGCCGAGACCGCGCCCACCCGCGGCGATCCGGAGACCGGCGAGATCCGCTGACCCTCGCCGGCGACGGTGGGGTCAGGCGTGGGGGGTGCTGCGCCGACCGGCACGGCCGCTGGGCGGCGGGGCCGACACCGGGCCCGACCGCTCTCTGCCGCTGCCCCAGGGGTGCGTCTCGAGCACTGCGCCGGCCCGCTCGCGCACCTTGCGCCCGAGCTTGCCGGCCAGCGCGGCCTCCAGCGCGTTCACCATCGC
The DNA here is from genome assembly GCA_046596645.1 of Polyangiaceae bacterium. Classification (GTDB taxonomy): domain Bacteria; phylum Myxococcota_A; class Polyangia; order Polyangiales; family Polyangiaceae; genus JBKJLX01. Next base: position 17,688 of record JBKJLX010000018.1, on the reverse strand, counting down.
ATCCGGGGTCGCGAAGCGATCCTCGCGGCGCTTGGCGAGCGCCACCGCGAAGAAGGAGTCGACGTGCGCGTGGAGCGGCGTCAGCGAGCCGGGGCGCGCCGGCATCCGCGTCAGCACCTCGACCAGCACCGGCAGGTCGTCGCCCTTGAACGGCGGCTGCCCGGTGAGGGCGCGGTAGGCGATGACGGCCAGCGCGTAGAGATCGGCGCGGATGTCGACGTCCTCCCCCCGCGCCTGCTCGGGCGCCATGTAGCGGGGCGTCCCGATGGCCTCGCCCCGGGTCAGCCCCGCGCCGTCGCCGTCGTCGGCCAGCTTGGAGACGCCGAAGTCGAGGATCTTCCAGACGGGCGGCGCGTCGACGGTGCGAAACACGTTCTGCGGCTTCAGATCGCGGTGGACGATGCCCGCCGCGCTGGCGGCTGCGAGCCCGGCGCCGATCTGGCGGACCAGGTCGACGACGTCGTCCTGCGGCAGGTGCTCCTCGTTGCGGAGGATGGTCGCCAGGTCCTCGCCACGGAGCCGCTCCATCGCGAGGTAGGGCATGGCCGCCGACTCGTCGCCGATCTCGAGGACGCGCACCACGTTGGGCGCGTCGAGCGACGCCGCGATGCGCACCTCGCGCAGGAAGCGGTGCACGTAGGCGGGCCGGTTCAGGACCTCGGGAAGGAGCATCTTCACTGCCGCCGGCTCACCGGTGGTGACGTGCCTGGCCTCGTAGACCTCGCCCATCGCCCCGCGGCCGAGGACGGCGCCCAGCTTGAACGAGCCGAGGGTGCGCTCGGAGAAGCGGCCCAGGCCTCCGGCGGAGAGGGCGCGGTCGAGGTCCTGCCGCGCCTCGAGGATCAGCGCCTCGCGGTGGGAGGCGAGGCGCACCGCGGAGTCGCGCTCGACCAGCGAGGCCACCATGAGCTCACGCGTCGTCCGCGCCTGGGCGTAGGTGAGGACGAGGAACACCAGGAAGCAGATGACCACCAGGATCCGCCCCCCCGTGCCCACCGTCTCGCCCAGGCGGATCACGGAGTGGTCCTCGATCACGCCGACCGCGATGCCTCCGCCGACCAGCGCGAACGGGAGCATGGAGCCGACGAGGACGACGCGCGCGACGCGTCGGCTGTACGAGAGGCAAGCCGAGTACACGTTCATCACGAACATGACCCCGATCGGCCCGAAGGCGCCCACGTAGTACAGGACGGGGATGTTGTTGAACGCGGCGACCGTGAAGTAGATGACCGCGTGGCGCTGGCGGTATGTCGCCTCCGACCGGCACATGTAGAGGAGCCACGCGTTGTAGAGGGCGCCCGAGATCATCCCCAGCACGAAGAGGCGCAGCGCGATGGGGTGGCCGCCGACCAGCGGCGCGCACACGCCGCCGACCACGTTGAAGAGGAGGCCGCTGGCCGCGGTTCGCCGGGTCTGCTCGTAGGCCGAGCGGCGGAGCACCGTCTCCGGCGCCGGCAGCTCGGTGCCGGTGCTGGCCCCGCCGAGCGCGTCGGAGAGGCCCAGCGTCGAGGAGCCACGCGTCGAGGATCCGCGCGTCGATGCCCCGGTCGTCTTGCCGTCGATGGGGGTCGACGAGCCGGCGGTGGAGTGACCGGCGGTGGAGTGACCGGCGGTGGAGCCGGGCGTCGACGACGGGGGAGGTGGCACGCGCGCGCAGACGCCCCGGTCGAGGCGGTGCCGTTCGGCCACCGTCGGCGCGTCGTCGTCCCCCACCCGTCCAGACTAGAACGAGTCGGTCTATGGCGTCGGTGCTGAACCTGTCGGGAGCGAGGCGCCAGGCTCGCCCTCGGAATCGAGCGGGAGCGTGAACGTGAACCGGCTCCCCTCGCCAAGACGGCTCTCCGCCACGATCGCTCCCCCGTGGGCCTCCACGATGCGCTTCGAGATGAACAGGCCGAGCCCGACGCCGCGGCGATCGTCGGCGCCCTGGACGTATCGGTCGAAGATTACGTCGAGCATGTCTTCCGCGATGCCGGGGCCGTCGTCGATCACGGCGATGCGCGCCTGATCGGCGGCCTGGTCCACCCGCACGACGACACGGCCCCCCGTCGGGGTGAACTTCAGGGCGTTGCTGAGGAGGTTGGCCAGGACCTGCAGGATGCGTGCAGCGTCGAAGAGCGCCGGCGCCGTCGGCGTGAGCTCGGCGACGAGCGTCACGCCGCAGGCGAGCGCCTGGGGCTGGAAGGTCTCCACCGCCTCCAGGACCATCAGCGCGGGGTCGCCGGGGTCGAGCGTGACCGGCAGTCGGCCGGCCTGGATGCTCGCGACGTCGACCAGATCGCCGATGAGCCGATCCATGGACGCGCCCGCCCGCTGGATCTGCGCGGCGTCGGATCGCACCTGCTCCTCGTGATCTGCCTCGTCGACGCGCGTCTCGATGAGTGACGCGAAGCAGACGACCGCGTTCAGGAGGTTTCGCAGATCGTGGCTCACCATGCCCAGGAAGTCGTCGCGGGTGTGCATGGCCGCGTCGGTCTGGCTTCGTTCGACCCGGAGACTGCGGTCGGTGTGCTCGCGCTCCGTCGAGCGCAGGGCGGCGCGCTCGGCGCGCCCTCGCGCGTCCTCGGCGTCGGCGTCGGCTCGATCCGCATGCACCGCTCGATCCTCGGCGCCTCGCGCCGCGTCGAGCGCCGCGCTGGAGCTGTCCGGCGCGCGGTCGCCGCGGCCACGGTCCGTCCGAAGCCGCGTTGCGGTCAGCAGCGCGTCCGCGCGCGCGCGGGCGGCGCGGATGACGGCGTCCGCCGTGCGATCCGCTGCCGCGCGCCTCTCCGCGGTCTGACCGTCGGCATTCCGCCGCTCGACGCGCAGACTCTCGTCGGTGTCCTCCCGCTGGGTGGTCGGAGCGGGAGGTTCGATGGACACGGGGACGAGCCTAGCCTTGCCTCCGTGGCGCGCATGGAAAGAAGCTCATCGTGTCGTGTCGTACGGGTATCGCGCGGCCAGGTTCAGGCCTCCACGACGCCACCTCGACCGGCGCGTTTTGACGTTCAACGACCCGAGAACACAGGCTTTCGCTTCTCGGCAAAAGCGACCAGCGCCTCGAGGCGGTCCTTGCTGCGCAAGGTCTCGTCGTAATGCACGCGCTCGATCTCCAGCCCACGGTCGAGCGGCACCTCGAAGCTCACGTCGATCGCCGCCAGCGCCGCCGCCTGGGCGATGGGCGCACCGTTCGCGATGGGGGCGATCCAGGCGATGGCGTCGTCCACCACGTCGACGTCGACCGGCGCCATGCGGTTCACCAGGCCCCAGGCCAGCGCCTCCTCCGCCGTCAGGCGGCGGTTGAGGAGGATCATCTCCTTGGCGCGCGCCTCGCCGACGATCCGGGGCAGGCGCTGGGTGCCGCCGGCGCCGGGGATGATGCCGAGGCCGGTCTCGGGGAGGCCGAGAATGGCGTGAGGCGCCGCCACGCGCAGGTCGCAGATCAGTGCGAGCTCGAGGCCGCCGCCGAGGGCGACGCCGTTCAGCGCCGCCACCACCGGCTTGGGGCTGCGGTCGAGCCAGGACAGCTCGGTCCGGTAGAGGCCGACCTGCGCTCGCACGTCCTCGTTGGTGAAGCCCTGGCGCTCCTTGAGGTCGGCGCCGGCGCAGAACGCCTTGGTGCCGCGCCCGGTGACCACGATCGCGCGCACCCGTTCATCCGCCAGCGCGTCGCGGGTGAGGCGACCGAGCGCATGGAGCGTCGCGCGCGACAGCGCGTTGTGGCGATCGAGGCGATCGATGGTGAGGATCGCGACCGCGTCGCGGCGGTCGTAGTGGACGGGATCGGTCTCGACGGTCATCGCAGCCCTCGGTCGGTGGAGCGCGCGCCGGCGTCCTTGCCGGCAGAGGCGCGCGGTGTGGTGCGTGCCTCTGCGCCCTTGCTCCTGGGAGTCGCCTTGCCCTTGACCGCGCTCGGCGCCGGGCCAGCGCGCGACGCGGCGACGGACCTGGTCCTGGCCGGGGGGGCCTTCCTCGCTGGCGGCCCCCCCTTCTTGGGGGGCTTCTTCGCGCCCCCAGCCCTGGCCGGGGCCGCGGCGGGGTCGAGGCGCGCCTCCATCTTGCCGAGGCGCGCGACCAGCTCCGCGTGATCCTTGCGGAGCGCGTCGAGCTCGTCGCGCAGCGCCGCGGCCTCGCGCTTCGGGGGGCCGATGAGATCGCGAAGCACCTCGCGCACCTTGCGACGAACGCGGCCCTCCACGTCCCGGTCGAGCAGTCGCGCGAGCGGTGTCCGCGATCGCGGATCGCCGATCTCGCCCAGCGCCCGCACCACGTCGTGGAGGACGTGGCCGTCCTGATCGTCCAGCTGCTCCTCCAGCGCCTCGCGCGCCTTGCGGTCCTGGGACAGCTGCGCGAGCGCCAGGATGGCGGCGCGCCGCGCTCGCGGAGGCACGCCGTAGCGCAGCTTCGCCATGAGGTGGGGCACCGCGCGGTCGTCGCGCAGCGAGGCGAGGCCGTCGAGGGCGCCGCAGCGGATCACCTCCGCCCACGACGGCCGCTCCAGCAGCTCGACCAGGACGTCGAAGGCGCGCGGCTGGCGGGTGGCGCCGAGCGCGCGCGCCGCCGCCGCGGACACCAGATAGCTGCGATCGGAGAGCGCCAGCGGCTCCAGCGCGACCGCCGCCGCCGGCGTGCGGAACTTGCCGAGCGCGCTCGCCACGGCGCGGCGCACCTTGGGGTGGCCGGCCCGCGTCCCCTCCTCCAGCACGCGAAAGGCGTCGTCGGTCCGCAGGTCGCCCAGCGTGGCCGCGGCCTCGGCGCGGACCCCCCAGAACTCCTCCTCGCGCAGCAGCACCTCGCGCAGGACGGCGACCGTCGCCGGCTCGTGGCGGCGGACCAGCGCCTGCGCGGCGAGCACCCGACCGCGCGCGGTCGGCGCCTTGAGGACCGCGAAGCGGAGCCAGTCGCCTGGCAGCTCGGCCTCGATCTCGCCGAGGGTGCGGAGATCGGCGTCGAGCACCACGCCCGCCGGCCGCTCCGGCGAGGCGATGGCGAAGCTCTGCGAGGCGCGCTCCACGCGCACCTGGTGCCGCACCGCGCGCCCCTCGGCGTCGAGGATGTCCACCGTGAGGTCGAGCGCGAACAGCGGCACCGCCAGCGCCTCGCCCGCGACGGCCGGCATCGCCGTCGTCGACTGGCCCTGCTTGACCTCGATCGACAGCGCGCCATCCGACCAGGAGGCCTTGATGGTGAGCTCGGGGTGCCCCGGCCGGAAGACCCACTGCTCGAAGAAGCGCTCCAGAGAGCGGCCGCTCGCCGCCTCCAGAGCGCGCTGGAGGTCCCGCGTCTCCACCACGCCGTGGGCGTGCCGCTTCAGGTAGGCGCGCACGCCCGACCAGAACGCCTCGTCGCCGAGCTCGGTGCGGAGCAGGTGCAGGACCAGCGCGCCCTTCTCGTAGAGATGGCGATCGAAGAGATCGATGGGCAGCTCGTAGTCCTGGCAGACCAGCGGGCGCCGGTAGCGCGCGCGCGCCTCGGAGACATAGCTGCCGAGCTCGCCGAGGAGGCCGTGCTCGTACTCGTCGCGGCCCTTGTGAGCCTCGCGATCGATCGACTCCATGTAGGTCGCGAAGCCCTCGTTCAGCCAGGCGTGCGACCAGTCGCGGCAGGTGACGAGATCGCCGAACCAGTGGTGGGCCAGCTCGTGCGCCACCAGATCGTCGCTGGTCACGTCGAGCGCGGCGCGCTCGTCGAAGAGGATGTGCTCGTACATCGTGGTGGCGGTGGTGTTCTCCATCCCGCCGAAGGTGAAGTCGCTCACCACGACCTGCGCGTACTTCGGGTACGGGTAAGGCACGCCCGTCCGCTGCTCGAAGAGCGCGACCATCTCCGGCGTGCGGCCGAAGGCGCGGCGCGCGTCATCGGCGCGCCCCCTGGGGAACAGGTAGCTGAGGGGGAGCTTGCCGACCGTGTCCTCCAGGGTCTCGAACTCGCCGGCCACCAGGGTGAACAGGTAGCTGGGCATCGGCTCGCGCATGACCCAGTGGAAGATGCCGTCCCGGTGCTCGCCGGCGTTGCTCACCAGCTCGCCGTTGGAGAGCGCGGTCCACCCGGCGGGTACGCGGACGCGCACGTCCCACGTCGACTTCTCGTGCGGCTTGTCGCGGCAGGGAAAGATGCGGCGCGCGTCCTCGTCCTGGCACTGCGTCCACACCTGGCGCGGGCGCTCGGTGACGTGCTCGTCCGGCGCGAGGAAGTAGAGGCCGCGGCGGGGTCGCGCACGCCAGCGCACGCGCACCGCCGCGTCGCGCCAGCCGGTGGGGAGCGTCACGTGCAGCGTGTCGCCGTCGGCGTGGAACGGGACGGCGCGGAACGAGCCCTCGTCGTCGCGCGGCGGCGGCGCGCCGCGCGCGGGGAGGGGGCGGCGCGGCCCCTCGGCGGCGGTGACCGAGGTGATGGTCAGGCCGACCGCGTCGAGCACCAGCGTTCGCGCGGCGACGTCGACCCGGCGCACCTCGAGGACCGCGTTGCCGTCGACCGATTTCTCGTCGAGGTCGAGGGCGAGATCGAGCGACACGTGGTCCACCGCAAACGGGCGGGCGCGCTCGTACACGCGCGAGGTGGCGGCGAGGGGAAAGGCGCGGGGCGCGGCGGGCGCTGAGCGCCCCTCGACCGCGCCGCAGGCGCATCGCTCGTGGACTCGGTGCTCGAAGGTCATGTCAGAAGCTCCCCTGCAAGCCGTCGAACCCGAAGCCGATGGTCGTCCCCGCCGCGGGAAGCGGCAGCGCGCTCTCGCGGTCGACCTTCTCCACGTCGCGCAGGGTGCGCCGCAGGAGCGCGCGGTTATAGCGGTGGACGTAGAGCTGGGCGTCGCGCTCGGTCAGGTAGTGGCTGGTCAGCGAGCCGTCGTACTTGCCGAGCATGACCAGGAAGGGGATGCCGAAGCCGAGCGCGAACATGCCGCCCACGACGCAGGCGGGGAGCCCCGCTTCGCCGGCAGCCGCGCCGCCGGCGCAGGCCCCCAGCCCGAGGCCGGTGAGGCTCCCGAAGACGATCACGCCCGGCGTGTTGCGGCGCGCGACGAGCTCGTCCAGCTCGTCGGACCCGGTGGTCTCGCCGTAGAGCTCGATGAAGTCGTTCTCGTGGAGCTCGACCGGCTTGTCGGCGACGGTCCTCCCGAGGGTGAAGACCCAGGAGTCGCCGCGGGGCGCGATCGCGATCTTCTCCTTCTCGTAGATGGCCTTGGCCGTGTCCCCCACCGAGGCCTCGGTGATCCCCGCCTGCTGCGCGACGCCCAGCGGTCCGAGCGGCTTCGACGCGCGCTCGTCCGTGATGGTCACGACCGCCGCGATGTAGCCGGTCACCTTGCGCTTGTTGAGGACCTTGAGCGACACCTCGCCCGAGGCGCTGGCGATGGCGGGGATGTCGACGCCGCCCGAGCCAGCCGACTCCTCACCGGTCGCGTACTCGCCCTGGCCGTGGACCAGCGCGCTGACGAAGCCGTAGCCGCAGCCCTTCTCGGCGCAGCACGCGGCATAGCCGGCGGTGTCGACCACGCCCACGCGCTTGTCGGTCCCCAGCTTGTAGATGAAGTGGGTCGCGCGGCGCGCGTCGGCGCTGAAGCCGAACGTCCCCAGGAGGGCGCCGGCGCTGGCGCTGCCCGACAGCTCCTCCGCGTACTCGAACGAGCTGGCGAGCGGAGTCTCCTTGCGCTCGGCGAGGTGCTCGGCGCAGGGGTTGGCGCGGGCGACCTCCTCCAGCGATCGACCGGGCTGGGGGGCAGACGGGATGACGCGACCGAGGAGCGAGTCGTCCTCCCCCGGGAGAGGCATGAGGACGTAGGAGGGACCGAGGGGGTTGCCGTCGTTCGCGGCGGCGCGCGCCGCGGTGCGAGGCGTCGGGGTGGCGCCGCAACCGGCGACGCTCGCGACCAGGAGGCACAGCAGCGCGGCGGATCGCATGGTCAAAAGGTCCCTTCGAGCCCGCCGCCCAGCGCGCCCAGGCGCAGGCGGAGACCCGGATCGAACGGTGGTGGTGGAGCGAGCGCCGTCGGCCCTTCGGCCTGCTGCTCCTTCACGAATCGCTTCATCACGTGCTGGTTGTAGCGAGTGGTCCAGCGACGGGCCTCGGCCTCTGTGAGCTCGAGCGTCGCCCGCATGTCGGAGTCGATCACCTCGGCCGACACGCGCGCCACCGACTCGGTCGCCAGGCGGCCCAGCGGCAGCCCCCGGCGCTTGTCGGTCACCGTGATCACGGCGGCGGTCCAGCCGCTCACCCGCTTCCTTTGCAGGATCTTCAGGCTCACGCTGCCCGACGCGCTGGCGACCAGGGGGACGCTGCCCCCGGCCGCTCCGCTCTCGGGGAGGACGCGCCCGAGGAGGCCCTCGTCGTCCCCCGGCACCGGGAGCCGCACGTACGAGGGACCGAGCGGGGTGCCACGGGGGCCTTCGCCGCCGCCGGGTGGCCGGGCGGGCGCCACGCTCCCTCCGCACCCGACGCCGGCCGCCAGGCACCAGGAGACCACCGCCGCCATCGCGCCGGCCGGACGGAGGAGGGTCCGCATCGCCGCGGACCCTACGATCGTGCGCGGCCCGCCGGAAAGGGGCATCGCCCCCGCGGCTCGTCGCGATCGACTACCGTCTCCGTCGTGTCGACCCGGAAGGGCTCGCCCCCACAGGCCGCCCGGGGGGCGCCGCCCGCGCGCGGCCCCGCCCCGGCGCAGGTCGCGCAGCGGCAGGGCGGCCTGTTCCAGGAAGGCCGCAAGATCGCGTCGGACGTGCTCGAGGGCGAGGTCGTCCGGGTGACGTACGAGAACGACGAGACGGGCTTTCGCGTCCTCCGGGTCCAGGTCGACGACCAGAAGGATCTGGCGACGGCGGTCGGCGTCTTCCCACCGGCTCCTCCCGGCTCCCGGGTGCGCGCGACCGGGCGCTGGGAGAAGAACAACGCCCACGGCGAGCAGTTCAAGGTGGAGACGCTCCTGCCGGTGATGCCCGGCACCATCGCCGGCCTGGAGAAGTTCCTCGGGTCGGGGGTGGTGCGCGGCATCGGGCCGGCGTTCGCCAAGCGCATCGTCGAGGCCTTCGCAGAGAAGACGCTCGACGTGCTCGACCACGAGCCTCACCGCCTGCGCGACGTGGGCGGGCTGGGTGCCAAGCGCGCCGACGAGGTCGCCCGGGCGTGGGAGTCGCACCGGGCGATCGGCGCCATCATGATCTTCCTGCAGAGCCACGGCGCGTCGCCAGCGCTGGCAGGCCGCATCCACAAGCGATTCGGCCCGCGCGCGGTCGCCATCGTGTCGGCGTCGCCCTACCGGCTCGCCCTCGACGTGTGGGGCGTCGGCTTCCTCACCGCGGACCGCATCGCGCGGTCGATCGGCGTGGCGGCGAGCTCGCCCGAGCGCGCCCAGGCGGGCGTGATGCAGGTGCTCCACGAGCGCGCGCTGCAGGGGCACGTCTACACCGAGCGCCGCGAGCTGGCGGCGCTGGCGGCGGCGATGCTCGAGGTGGACGAGGGCGGCGCCGAGGCGGCCATCGACGCGCTGGCCGCCGCCTCGCGCGTGAAGTGTGACGACCGCGGAGACCTGGTGGCGGTCTACGAGCTCGAGCTGTGGACGGCAGAGCAGCGGGTCGCGTCGCGGCTGGCGCGCCTCCTCGAGGAGCCGGGCGTGCGGCCCCTGTCGCCCTTCGCCGCCGAGGCCGTCGCCGCCTTCGAGAAGCGCAGCAACGTCGTCCTCGCTGCGGCGCAGCGCGAGGCGGTGGAGCTGGTCGCGCGCAGCAAGGTGGTCGTGGTCACCGGCGGGCCCGGCGCCGGCAAGACCACCATCGTGCGGGCCATCCTCGATCTGTTCGACCGCGCGAAGCTGCGCGCGCGCCTGGCCGCGCCCACCGGCCGCGCCGCCAAGCGGATGAGCGAGGCCACCGGTCGCGAGGCCACCACCCTCCACCGCATGCTCGAGTACGAGCCGAAGACGCGGACCTTCGCGCGCGGAGAGCACCGCCCGGTGGAGGCGTCGGCGGTGATCGTCGACGAGACGTCGATGCTCGACCTCCAGCTCGCCGACGGCCTGTTCTCGGCGGTGCCCGACGACGCTCGGCTGGTGCTGGTGGGCGACGTCGACCAGCTGCCCAGCGTCGGCCCCGGCGCGGTGCTGCGCGACATCATCGCCAGCGGCGTCGTGCCCACCGCGCGGCTGACCACCATCTTCCGCCAGGCCGAGGGCAGCCAGATCGTCGAGAACGCGCACCGGATCCAGCGCGGCGAGGCCCCGATCTCCGCCGAGGGGACGGGGGGTGAGTTCTACGTCGTGCAGCGGAAGGAGGCGGAGGCGGCGGCGGACACCATCATCGACCTGGTCACCAAGCGCATCCCCGGTCGCTTCGGCCTGTCGCCGGTGCGGGACGTGCAGGTCCTCACGCCGATGCACCGCGGCGCCTGCGGCACCACCGCGCTGAACGAGCGGCTGCAGGCGGCGCTCAACCCCGAGGGGCCGAGCGTGCGCCGGGGGACGAGGACGCTGCGCCTGCGCGACAAGGTGATGCAGCTCCGCAACGACTACGAGCGCGAGGTCTACAACGGTGACGTCGGCTTCGTGAGCAAGGTGGACGAGGAGGCGCGCGAGCTCACCGTCTCCTTCGAGGGGCGCGAGGTTGCATACGAGGAGAACGACCTCGACGAGCTGGTGCTCGCCTATGCGACCAGCATCCACAAGAGCCAGGGCAGCGAGTACCCGGCGGTGGTGGTGCCGCTCCTCACCCAGCATTTCATCATGCTCTCGCGCAACCTGCTCTACACCGCGGTCACGCGCGGCAAGCGGCTGGTGACCCTGGTGGCCGACCCGCGGGCGGTGGGGATCGCCCTCGGCGAGGTGCGCAAGGAGCAGCGGGCGACCTGGCTCGCCGCGAAGCTCCGCGAGGCCGTCCGGGGGTAGCTCCAGCGCCGGGGGGCAGATGCGACTCTCGACCCATCCGGGATCGAAGGTGATGCCCTCGGCGTGAGCTCGACGCGCGCGTTCACTCGAGGGGCGACGAGAACTCCCCCTCGGTCACGTCGACGGTCAGGTACGCGCAGCACCCGCCGGTGTCGGGGTCGTTGATCGCCGCGGCCAGGGCGGTGCAGGTGAACGTGCCGGCGACGCGGGCGTCGGTCGCCTCTGTCACCTCGACGGTGCAGCCGGAGCTGGGGTCGTCACCGTTGTTGCTCGCGTAGCTGTTGCCGTCGTTGCCGTCATAGGCGACGCGCCCGGTCACGCCATCGCCGTCGATCGCGTAGGTGCCCTCGCCGTCGAACGCCTTGATCTCGAGGACCCGCTGGAAGGACGCACCGTCGTCGCGCTGCTGCACGAGCGACACGAACAGCGTCGAGCCCTGGAGATCCGAGCTCGACTCTCCCTCCACCAGATCCACCGTGGCACCGTCGACGCGGAAGGAGATGCTGCCTTCATCCTCCTGCGTCGCGGCGCCGCCGCCGCCGTCGGTCTCGTCGCCGCCGCACGCACCCAGCAGGAACAGAACCGCGAACAGCGCCACGGCACGGTGAGAAGCCATCATCGCCAGCTCCTACAGATGTGGCGCCAGGGCAGCAATCGTGGGGCACTCGACGTGGCCGTCCGCCACGGCGCGAAAGCTGAGCCGACCGCGGCGCGGGTTCACCAGATCCGTCGGACCGGGTAGGCGTCGAACGCCACGTCGCAGCTGACGATGGCCATCTTCTCGCTCAGCGCCTGGGCGATGAGCAGACGGTCGAACGGATCTCGATGGTGCAGGGGGAGCGCGACCACGCGGAGGGCATGCTCCTTCCGGACCTCGAGCACGGCGATGCCGTTCCGCTCGGCCCCCGTCGCGACCAGGTCGGTGAGCTCGCTGGCCAGGTGGAGCTTGCCCAGCGAGATCTTGATCGCCATCTCCCACACACTCGCAACGCTCAGGAATTTCTCGTGTCGGCGGTCCTCGATGCGGGCTCGTGCCGAAGGACTGAGGGACCGATCGTCGGAGGAGAACCAGAGGAACGCGTGCGTGTCGAGGAGCAGTCTCACCGGGTGTACTCGACGAAGTCCTCGAGCGGCGCGTCGAAGTCGGCTGCGAGGCGGATCCTCCCCTTGAACCGGCCCGCCTCGGGCCTGATGCGCGCCTCGGGCAGGACGGAGAGGCGCACCAGCTCCTTGCCTCGCCGCGCGATGACGACGTCCTCCCCGGAGAGTGCCGCGTCGATCAGCTCGGAGAGTCGCGCCTTCGCGTCCGCCACGTTCACGACCGCCATGTGCCCTCAGCGTAGATGGTCACTCGAGTTGGTCAAGTCGTTCGCTGGAGCCGGACGCCAAGGGCTCCTCCGCCGGCACCACGTTCGCGCGCGACTACCGCGGCCTGATGGAGGACGGCGTCGACACCGCGGCGAGGGCCACGTCGGCGCCATCCAGATGGCGCGTGCTCCAGCGGCGAACGTCCCGTGGCGTCGACGTTGGTCGACGCGCCGTCGCTCACGCGTGGCGACGGTATGAACCCAGGAGTCGTCGCGCCTCACGCGTCGTCGCGTACACGCCGCGGAGCGGGGTAGGCTCCAGGAGGCCGTGCTTCATCCAATTGCGCACCGTCCCTGGCGTGAGGCCCAGGCGGAGGAGCTCCGCGCGGGCGATCGTCGACGACGCAACCCTCCCTCCCGACGGAGCCTTCCGCCGTCCTCGCGGCGAGGCATCCAGCTGCGCCGTGGCAACGTCGCGCCTGGCCGCCATGACCTCGCGCTTCGCGGTCCCGCCCCCGGCTTTCACCGCGGCTTTCGCCGCCGCCCGCGCGGCGGGGCTCGTCGATGACGCTGCACGGATCGCCGGTGCGGCGACAGGTGGCCCAGCCAGCTCGATCCCGAAGACGCTCGCCAGGTCGGCGTCGCCGAGCGTGCGCGCCGCCCCGCCGGGAGTCCTCGCCGAGATGCCTGCGCGCGCGGCGGTGGCGACGAGATCGCCGGGATCGGCTCCCCGCAGGCGGAACAGGAGCTCGGGCGCGCGGTCCAGGCGCGCGCCGATGCCGTAGAGGACCGCGGCGACGTGCTTGCACATCGTCGCCCAGTCCGGGCACGAGCACTTCATCGCAATGCGCGCCGGCGCGGGGAACAGGCCGGTCTCGGGGTGCGTCATCGTCGCCATCACCGCCGTCGACAGCTTCCCCTGCAGCAGCTCGATCATCGAGTCGATGCCCCCTGCGCAGGCGTGGACCAGCGCCTTCCAGCGCGGCGGCGACACCGCCTCGATCGTGACCGCGACCTCGTAGAGGCTCGACCCTTGCACCAGCGCCGTGACCTTCCCCGGCGCGATCTGGAGGTCGATCACCGCGCCGGTGCGAACGTAGGTGCGCCCTCGCGGCAGGCGGTTTTCGTGATCGCTGTACTTCTCCAGGTGATCGCACCAGGCCTTGCCCCAGAACGTCTGCGCGATCTTCGTCCGGCCGCCCTCGAAGCGCTTCGCATCCGGCCGGCGAGGTCGCCATCGATCACGCCGTTCCGCTCCAGCAGCGTGAAGGTGCTCGCGACCGAGTCGGGGAGTCCGAACGCCTCGGTCGTGGTCACGTGCGAGGCGAGATCGATGGCCGTCTGCGCGGCGCGCTGCAGGTTGAACAGGACCAGATCCTCCACGTCGAGGGGGAGGAGCTGGGCTCGGCGCGCCCGCACGTCCACGATGCGCGACAGGCAGCGATCGATGGTCGCCACCTTCGCGAGGACGACGTCACGATCGACCAACGATCACCCTCCGCAGGAGCGCCTCCTCCGCCGGACGACGCAGGCGGATGACGTCCTCGTAGCGGCCTGTCAGGCCGGACGCAAAGGCGACGCGGCGACGCGGCGTGTTGTCGACGAGCAGGCGCCCGAGACGCAGCGCCTGCATCGCGACGATCGGCGAGGCCGCGTCCAGGTCGACGAGGTCGACGTCGCGCCCCGCCAGCCCCGCCAGCTCCGCCGCGACCTCGAGCAGCTCGCCCGGCGCCGGTCGCCGCGAGAAGAGCGCGGCGAGGTCGACGTCGGAGTCGGCGCCATCGGTCCCCCGCGCCACCGAGCCGAACACCCAGAGCGCATCGAGGCCGATCCGGCGCTCCAGCGCGGCGCTCAGGGCATCCAGCGCGAGCGGGTCGGCCATCGTCTGCAGGTTACCACCCCGATCTCACCGGCCGGTTCCGGTTCCGGTTCCCGAGATGGCCATGCCCTGTCTACCCCCCTGCCTCGCCCCCTGGTAGGGTCCGCGCCCTTCACGGCGGCCCCTCCATTCCCAGGACGACACCATGGCAATCAGCACCAGCAACGGCCAGCCCCCGCAGGGCGCGCAGGCCACCGGGCTCAACATCTCCGGCGGCGCAGCCATCATGGCGCCGGTCAGCGCGTTCCCCAACGGCATCCCCGCCAACGCGATGATCGTCCTGCCGATCCAGAAGCCGACGGACGAGCTGAAGAAGAAGCTGGAGGACGGCGCCCTCGCCGTCACCCCGGAGCAGATGTGGGAGCTCCTCGGGTTCAACGGCCCCGCGGTGCAGGTGCAGGACGATCAGGGGCGCCCGGTCGTCATCGGCCTCGAGGACCTGCTCTCCGGCCTGGAGAAGCATTTCAACGACAAGCCCGAGGACCTGAACCGCGGCCGCGTGCTCGCCCAGGAGATGCTGAAGCACGGCAAGACGGCCAAGGCCGAGGTCGTCCTCTCGAAGATCGTCGCCAAGGGCGGCACCGGGGAGGACTGGCTGGCGCTCGGCGTCGCCCAGCTCCAGCAGGAGAAGCACGACAAGGCGGAGGGCACGCTCAAGGGCGCGCAGAACCTCCTCAAGCAGAGCGCCGTCCCCGCGATCCAGCTGGCGAAGCTCTACAAGGCGAAGGAGGAGCTCGACAAGGCGTTCGAGTGGCTCGACAAGGCCCTCGCTGTCGAGCCGGAGAGCGTCGATGCCTGGGCGCACATCTTCGCGTTCCTCCGCGACCGCGACGGGGACGACAAGGCGCTGGCCGAGATCGAGCGTCGCGCCGGCGAAGGCACCTCGGCGCGCCCCTACGTCGCGGTCCAGGCCTACTACTCGAGCCAGAAGGAGAACGAGAAGGCCCTGGAATACGCGCAGAAGGCCGTCTCGAAGAACTCCGACGACTCGCTCGCGCTGCTCAGCCTCTCCGCGATCCACGGGCAGAAGGGCGAGCTCGACCAGGTGGTCAAGCTCCTCCAGCCGCACGAGGCGAAGATGACGCGCGATGTGCGCCTGGCGAACAACTACTTCGAGGCGCTCTTCCAGCTGCGCCAGCTCGACAAGGTGACCAAGCTCCTCAATGCCCTGGCGGGCTCCACCACCGCCCAGGTGAAGCAGTTCGCCATCGAGCGCTCGAAGATGGTCGCGCAGTACCTGCAGCAGCAGCAGCAGGCCCTGAGCGCGGGCGCTGGTGCGGTCAAGAAGTAGGACGCCGAGCCTCCTCGTTTGACGCTCCCCGGCCCTTGTTGCACGCTCAGCGTGCGGCGAGGGCCGTCATCGTTTCCCGTTTCCCTGGGGGCCTAGCGGTCTGTCGTGCAGATCGGCGATCTCGTCTCCGGCAAATACCGGCTGCTCCGTCCCCTGGGGCAGGGCGGGATGGGATCGGTGTGGGCAGCGCGCAACGAGCTCACCAACCGCGATTTCGCGATCAAGTTCCTGAAGCCAGATCTGGCGAAGAACCGCGAGGCCCTGCAGCGCTTCTTCAACGAGGCGCGCGCCTGCGGGCAGATCAAGCATGCGGCCGTGGTCGAGGTCTACGACATGGGTCAGGCCGAGGACGGCGCGCCCTACCTCGTCATGGAGCTGCTGGAGGGCGAGGGTCTGGACCACCGCCTGACCCGCTCCGGCATCTTCCGCCCCGGCGAGGCCGCGGCATACATCGCCTTCATCGCCCGCGGCCTGGAGGAGGCGCACGTCCGCGGCCTGGTCCACCGCGACCTGAAGCCGGGCAACCTCTTCTTCGCGCTCGACGATCGCGGCGACGTCGCCCCCAAGGTCCTCGACTTTGGCGTCAGCAAGGCGACGTCGGACGCCGAGGACCCCGACATGATCAAGACCAACACCGGCGCAGTGCTGGGCTCGCCGGCCTACATGAGCCCGGAGCAGGCGCGGGGCGAGCTCGACATCGACGGCCGCTCCGACGTGTGGGCGCTGGGCGTCATCCTCTACGAGATGCTGCTGGGGCGGTCGCCGTTCGACGGCCCCAACTACAACGCGCTGATGGTCGCGATCCTGACCCTGCCGCACATGCCAGTCACGATCGCCGACGGGAGCCTGCCGCAGGAGCTGTCCGACCTCGTGGACCGCTGCCTGGAGAAGGACCGCCAGAAGCGCATGGGCTCCGCGCGCGAGCTCGCCGATCGGCTGGAGGAGCTGGTCCAGCGCATCACGGCGACGCCCTACCCGATGCTGGGTCGGCCCGGCGGCCGGCCGCGCAGCCTCCCCCCGCCGCGCGACCCCGCGCTGATGGCGAAGCTGCGCACCAGCGGCGGCGGCATCGTCTCGCGCGACGCGTGGAGCGACTCGGGCCGGCGCGACGGGGGCCGCAAGCACGTCGCGGTGTGGGCGAGCGGCATGGTGCTGGCCACCGCCGTCGCCTCGATCGCCATCGTGGCGGCCACCCGGCAGCGGCCTCCGCAGGTGGCGGTCGCGGCGCGCTCGGCGGCGCTCATGCGCGAGTCGCTGGAGCGCGCCAAGGAGGGGGTCGCCACCGAGCTCGCCCGTATCGCCCCGCCCCGTGCCGTTCCGGAGGAGGGGCTCACCATCGAGCCCGAGGCGCTCCCCCCGACGAGCTCGTCGCGCGCCCGGGCCTCCACCACACCCTCCACCTCTCCCCGGAACCCCGCCACCTCGGGCAAGACCGGTCGCCCGCCGCAGCCACCCTCCCCGAGGGACGGCAAGCGCGGCGGCGTCGACGACCCCGGCTTCTGATCTCGCCGCGCGCCTCTGTCCTCCCGTGCCGCTACCCGCCGTCGATCTCCCGCCGCCGCCGAACATGCCGGCCATGGCGCGCGAGGTGCCGATGGTCGCCCTCGAGCACACCTCGGCGGTCATCGGCCTCGGCGACGAGAACGTCCTCGACGTGGCGTCGGGCGACATCGGCGTCGCGCACGCCGCGTTCGTCTCGGTCGAGCTGCCGATCCTGGCGATCGACACCGGGTGGTTCGCCGGGGCGCGGTGGGGCTACGTCGGCTCGCAGGTCCCGGGCCGCCCCAGCCACACCTTCGCGACCAGCCCCGAGCTCTGGTGGCGCATCGCGGCGATGGGCGACCACGGCATCGCGGTGGGCGCGCGGGCGGGGCTGGTGCTGCCCGTCGCCCGCGACTTCAGCGAGGAGGAGCTGGCGTCGCTGCGTAGCACGCGCGTGGTGCGCCCGGCCGACGACATCCTCCTCCGCGATCGCAGTCCTGCCATGCGACCGGGCTTCGACCTGCGCTGGTCGGGGGGTGAGGTGGTGCTGCAGTTCCAGCAGGGACTCGATCTCTCCTACCGCGCGCGCGCCGAGGGCCGGCTCGACCTCGTCGCGAACGCGGCCGTCTTCGTCGGCTGGCGCCCCGACGAGGACGTGCTGGTCGGGGTCGAGCTGCGCGACGTCTACGTGCTGACCGAGGACCTCGACGACGAGGCGCGCGCCGCGGTCTCGCTCTCGCCCGGCGTGCGGGTGCGGCTCGGTCGGGTCGCGCCCGCGCTCTCGGTGGACGTCCCGCTGGCGACGCCGCTCGGCGGTGAGGCCCGCGCCTTCGTCTCGGTGCGCCTGGGGGTCGAGATCGAGATACCCAGCGACGCTGCGGCG
>JBKJLX010000765.1:0-5592 GCA_046596645.1 Polyangiaceae bacterium | reverse complement strand
CGATCCCGAAGTCGAGCACCTTGATGCGCGGGGGCTCCCCTTCGGTCTCGGCGAGGAACAGGTTCTCCGGCTTGAGATCGCGGTGCACCACGCCGGCCTCGTGTGCTGCGGTGAGCGCCTCGGCGACCTCGCGCAGGACGCCCCACGCCTCGGCCGGGGGGGGCCTCCCGCGCGCGTCGAGCTCGCTGCGCAGCGTGCGACCCACCAGGAGCGGCATGACCAGGTAAGGCCGACCCTCTGCGGTCTTGCCGAAGGCGAGCACCTCCACGATGCCGGGGTGGCGGACGTCGGCGGTGGCGCGCGCCTCGCGCTCGAAGCGACCGACGCTCGCGGCGTCGTCTCCGGCGTCACGGCGAAGCACCTTCATCGCGAAGCGTCGCCCGATGGTCGGGTCGAGGACGGCGTAGACCGAGCCCATGCCCCCCTCGCCGATCAGGCCCTCCACGCGGTACCGATCGATGACCGACCCGGGACCGAAGGCTCCATCCTTGGCCGGAGTGGCCATCATCGGGCGACAATAGACGAACCGGGGACGTTTCCACGCAGGGACGTCTCCGGGAAGCTCGGCAGTTCGCCCCCCGGTCGACGTGCGTCCGCACCCATCGCCATGAGGTCCCGATTGATGACCCGCCTGATCGCCGTGCCCACGGTGGCGCTCCTCGCGCTCGCCCTCCCCAGCGTCGCTCACGCCCAGGATCCCGCCGCACCGGACCCGGCAACGGCCGGCGCCAGCGCCGACGTGGGCGTCACGGCAGAGGCCACGCCCCCCGCGGAGGCCACCAAGGACGAGGCTGCCGCCGGTGACGCTTCCGACGGTCGAGCCGGAGACCCGCTGCCCATCGCCCAGGCGGCACGGCCCCTGGTGCTCCCGCACATGATGCTCTCGCCAGGGCTGACGATGACCTTCTTCCACTTCGACTTCGGCTTCGCCAGCGACACCGCGGTGATCATGGGGGTCGACGCGAAGCTCGGCCTGGGCGACATCGCCGAGGTCGAGTTCTCGCCCTTCACCTCGGCCCTCTCGCCCAGCTTCGAGTACGGCGCCACCGTCGGCGGCACCGTGCGGCTCGTCGACACCGAGTTGCTGGAGCTCGGCCCGCGGCTCCGGATGCTCTTCACCACCGACGGCATCGCCATCTCGCCCGGCCTGCCGGTGCGCCTGCACGCGAGCGACATGTTCCGCATCGATACGGGCGTCTACGTCGGGATCCTCACCAGCAATTTCGCCAGCGGCGGCGACACCACCGTCGGCCTCTCCTCCATCGGCACGAGCCCGCTCACCATCACGCCGGGCATCCCGCTGGAGGTCACCATCAACCCGATCCCCGAGGTCTTCGTCGGCGCGGGGACGGGCTTCGGGATCTTCAACTTCAAGGAAGCCGGCGACAGCATCTTCGTGCCCCTCGGCATCAACGCGGGCGGCACCATTCCGGTCGACGACCACCCGCTGGTCGACATCGGCGTCGGCTTCGGCTTCCCCTACTTCATCGGGACCCTGCCGGGCGCCGACACCATCATCACCGAGCTCTGGCAGGTCAACGTCGGCGCCCGCGCCAACCTCGATCTTGCGGAGATGATGGGGCAGTAGAAACCGGAGTTGAAGCGTGGGGCGCGTAGCCGCGCCTCACGCCACCGCCACGCCGCTGACGTCGCAAGGGCGGCGGCCTGGTTGCCAGGAACGACTCCGGGCTGGCGGGGGAGGAGCTCGTGGGCCTCGACACGCTGGCCGAGGCCATCCGCGGGCGGGCCCGCACGCACGGCGTCGAGGTGACGGGCTTCGTCGCGCGCCTCGAGCGCGAGGCGGGGAAGGGCGACGGGCCGGGCGAGGTCGTCATCGTCCCGACGGAGGGCGAGGCGCGGGAGATGACGCGGATCACCGTCGCGCTGGATCCGACGTCGTACCTGGAGGCGATCCAGGCGCACACCGACGGGACGACCGTCAGGGTCTTCGGCACCCTGGACAAGAAGGGCCGGCGCTGGGAGCTTGCCGATGCCCGTGACTTCGCGCCGGCCAGGGGACGGCGAGGGCTGAGACGGCGGCTCAGCTTCTGCGGAGGACGTCGTCGGCGCTCGATGCCGTGACGGCCGCGCGGAGCCAGCGAGCGAGCTGCGAAGGGTCGGTGCACCCGAGCACGATGTCGCGTTGCGCACCGGTCAGCGCAAGTCCCCGCGCCTCGAGGACGGCGAGCAGACCCTCGGCCTTCCCCCTGGCTTCCCCCTCGGCTTTCCCCTTGGCCTCGCCCCCTGCCCAGGCCTTGCGGAGCCCTTCGTCTTGAAGCTGGTAGTTGCGGGTCAACATCGCGAGCGCCTCCCGGGCGGTGTGGTTCAGGTGCGCGAGGATCAGATCATAGTACGCCGTGCCATCGGGTCGATCGAGCACGGCGCGGATGGCCGCCAGGGCCACGCTCGCGGCGCGCGCCGCGTCCGGATCGTCGCCGTGGGTGAGCGCCGAGAGCATCGCGAGCTCCGGCTGTGCCCGGGCCTTCTCCTCCTCGGTGATCCACGGCACCTCGTCGGGACCGATCACGATGGCTTGCAGCGACGTCGTCGCGTTGATCCGGATCGGCCTCTTCGCCCACGCCGCGACGGCGCGATCCACGGTGAGGACGACCCAGGATCGCGTCGCATCCATGGCGGAGGCGCCCTCCCGTGGCGTACGCCGGCCAGGACAGGAGCTTGCGCTTGTCGATGGTGAGCTGGATCTCGACGACCGCGACGAGCACCGCCTCGCCGTCGAGCTCGACGCGCACGAGCACATCGGCGCGCAGCTCCGACGCGACGGCCGCGCCGAGGTCGCCCGACACGATCTCCACGCGATCGTGAACCGGCACCGTCGCGAGCCCCGCGCCCTCGATGAGCGTCCGGCGCGCCCTTCTCGGTGCCTGACAACGTGATGCTCATCGGAACGATGAACACCGCCGATCGATCGATCGCGCTCCTCGATGCGGCGCTCCGCCGTCGCTTCGGGTTCGTCGAGCTGCTGCCGGAGCCGGAGCTCTTCGAGGGGATCCTCCTCGATCGCATCCCCCTCAGGGCGTGGCTCGAGGCGCTGAACGAGGAGATCCTCGAGCACGCCGGGCGCGACGCGCGGAACTTGCGCGTCGGGCACGCCTACTTCCTGCATGCTGGCGCGCCGATCCGCGAGCTCGGCCGGTTCGCCGAGATCCTGCGCGACGACGTGATCCCGCTGCTGGAGGAGGTCTGCTACGAGGACTTCGACGCGCTGGAGCGGATCCTGGGCGGGAAGATCGTCCACCGCGAGAAGCGACGCATCGCGAGCGAGCTGTTCGAGCCGGACCGCTGGAGCGATCTCCAGGACGCCATCCTCCAGTCGCTACCCCGGGTGGCGACGGCCAAGGCGACGGCGGAGGCGGAGGCGGCCACCGACGTGAGCGACGACGAGCCGGAGACCGGCGGCGCCGCGGGCGGGTGACGATGGCTCAGGTCCACCTTCGCGAGTGGTCCACCGCGGAGCCGGAGGAGGGGAGCGCCCTCGCCGGGCTGCGCCTCGACGACGCCGGAGCGCGTGCGGTGGCGGCGCGCCTGCGCGCGACCGGTCGCCTCGCGGTGGAGGAGCTGGCGGCGGGCCTGCGCGTCAGCTCGCGGTCGTTCGTCGGCCGGGTGCAGCTGGGATCGCTGGTGGTCACCATCGAGCCCAAGCTCGCCACCGGGCCGCTCCTCGCGCTGGTGCGCTACGCGTACGGGTTGCGGGACATCCAGCGCGAGGGCACCGCATCGTTCGCGACCACCGGAACGCTGCTCCCCGATCTGCTCGCGGCGCAGCTCCTCGGTGAGGTGACGGAGCTGGTCTCGCGCGGCGTGCCGCGACGGTACGTGGAGCGCGCCGAGGAGCTCGGCACGCCGCGAGGCCGCATCGACGTCGCGGCGCTGGCTCGGCGGGGCGTCCCGGCGGCGACGCTGCCGTGCCGGCACCACCCCCGGTCGGCCGATCATCCGCTCCTCCAGGTGCTGCGGGCCGGCCTCGGGCTGGCGGCGGAGATCACGGCCGATCGCGAGCTGCGCCTCGCGCTGCGACGGCTCGGTGCGCGACTCGCGGTCGAGGTCTCCTCCATCGAGCTGACCCGTACCGTCGTCGCCCGGGTGCGGCGTGGCCTCACGCGACTGGAGTCGGCCGCCGAGGCTTCGCTGGAACTGGTGGAGCTGCTGCTCGACGGGCAAGCGGTCACCCTCGAGGACGCGACGACGGTGCGCCTGCCGGGGTTCCTGTTCGACATGAACCGCTTCTTCCAGGCCCTGGTCGGCCGCTGGCTGCGCGAGCACCTGCCAGGATGCCGGGTCATCGACGAGCGCGGCCTCAGCGAGCTGCTCGCGTACGCGCCGGACTGGAACCCCCAGAACCGGCGCGCGCCTCAGCCGCGGCCCGACTTTGCAGTGCGCGCGCCGGGGCGACCGATCGTGCTGCTCGATGCGAAATACCGCGATCTGTGGGCGAAGCCGCTCCCTCGCGAGATGCTCTACCAGCTGGCCATGTACGCGACGAGCGGCGCCGGCGATCCGCTTGCCGTCATCCTACATCCGGTGGCCGACCCGCTCGCCCTGGAGGCCCGCATCGACATCCGCGACGTGGTCACCGGCGCCGGACGCGGCGGGGTGGCCCTTCGACCCGTTCCGCTGGAGCGCTTGGCCCACCTCGTCCGTGAGGGCTCGCGCGAGGCGAGGGAGTCCGAGGCGGCGAGGCTCGCGTTCGGAACGTGATTCGGCAGCGATGCGCTGCGACGAGTGAGGATGACCGCGCCGAGCGCGATAGCGCATCCCGTGGCTACGCCAGGTGGGGCTGGGGCCCTTCAGAGGCCTACGGATCATCGGGATCGTCTCCGAGGAGCACTGCAACGTGCAGCTCGATCGCGTCGAATGGCTCCGCGCGCACCTGCTCGTGCGCCTCGGCGCGGAGGACGAGCAGGTACCCCTCAGGCGTGTGGCGGTGCACGGTCAGCGTGCGGTCCACCTGGTCCACGATCCAGTAGTGAACGACGCCCGCCTGCTGGTAGCGGCGGAGCTTCACGACGGTGTCGGTCGAGCGGTTCGACTCGCTCACCACCTCGCAGATCCAGTCCGGGGTCAGCGTCACCGGGCGCTCGCGCGGTGTCGGCGCCGATCTGTCGCGGCGCCATCCGGCGATGTCGGGGCGAAAGCCGCGGCCATCGAGGAGAAGATCGACCTCGGTTGCGAACAACCATCCCCCGGGTGCATCAGCGCCTGCGGGGCGCCGGCCGAACGGGCCTGCCACCGCCGTCGCCGTCTGGAGCTGGGCGCGGCCGTGGTCGAAGGACGGCGCTGCCTTCGGGATCAACGCTCCGTCGATGAGCTCCATGCGCGCGTCCTCGGGGAGCGCGAGCCACTCGGCGACGGTCGCCGCGGGACGGGGAGGAGCCTGCGTGCTCACGCGCGCGAGCGTAGCACCGGGGGATCGACGACCGGTTCCGGTTCCGGTTCCGGTTCGGTTCTCAATATGCCTTGGCGAAGATGACCCTCTGCGCGCTGTCTGTGCCGGTGAAGATGCACTTGCCGGCGCCCTCGGTGCCGGCGGGGAGCTTCATCGGCACGTTGCGCGGCGTGACCTTGTACTTCTCG
>JBKJLX010000767.1:0-15814 GCA_046596645.1 Polyangiaceae bacterium | reverse complement strand
CGGTGGAGGACGCGATGGGCAGTGCCTCGGCGGGCATCGCCGTGGTCGCCGTCGACGAGACCCACACGCCGGGTCTCGCCCGGTCTTTCATCCAGCGCGGCTGGGACGTGCTCTGCGCGCATCCGGTGGCGAAGAGCGCCACCGACGTCGAGGAGCTCGACGTCATGGCGCGCGCGCGAGGCGTCCTCGTGGGGACGGACTACACGTTCGTGATGGTGGGGGCCGCGCAGCAGGCGCGAGGGATCGCCCTGGCGCGCGGACCGGTGCTCCGCATGACCATCGAGCATCCAGGGCGCTTGCTGCCGATGGCCCTGCATCTCGCAGACCTGCTGGCGGGTCCGGTGACGAGCGTCATGGCGTCGCGGCTCCATCCGCCGGAGCTCGCCGAAGCAGTGGCGCGTTGTCCTGCCGCATTCCCTCCTGCGCTGCTCGCGGAGCACGCCTCCGGCTGCGTGACCAGCATCGTCTCGATGCCCCACGCCGAGCCGTCGATCGCTTTTCGCTGCAGGATGAGCCTCCCTTCCATGCGTCTCGATCTTGATCTGCCGCTGGGCAGGCTGGTGAGCACATCCATACGCAGGAGCGGCGTCCATGTGGCGACGCTCGCCGAAGGCCGACCTTCGGAGGATCCCTTCGGCGTCCTGATGCGCGAGCTGGTCGACGCTTTCGTCGTCGCGTGCCGCGAGCGCGGAGCACCCCCGAGTCCCTTGAGTGACGATGCGCGCGTGCGCCGCGTGTGGGCGGTGCTGGGCGAGGCGGCTCGTTGCGGCAGTCGGACCCGCGTCCCCCTGATCCCCGTCGAGGCCGGCTGATGGCGTACCTGCACCATGTTCTCATCCATTTCCCCGTCGCCCTGGGCGCGGTCGCCGCGCTCTTCGTCGTGCTCTCCTGGCTCCGGCCGGCGGGGCCGTGGGCGGACCATGCGCGGGCGCTCGCCTACCTGGCAGCGATCGGAGCGATCGGCGCGGCAACGACTGGGCTCCTGGCCGCCGGTCACGTCGAAGAGATGGGAGGCGATGCGGATGCTGTCCGACGGCACCGCAACGTCGCGCTGCCCGCTGCAATCGCACTGGTCGTCGCCGCCCTGGTGATGTGGGGCTCCGTCCGAGCTCAGACGGGACGTGCAGCAAAGGTCGCTGGCGCGCTCTCCATCCTCGCGGCCGTCGCCGTTGGCTTCGGCGCGCATCTCGGTGGCGACATGCTTCATCCCGGGCTCGCACCATGGTCCGACGCGGATCATCATCACGGTCCCGGCGCCCCCTCCGCGAGCGCGGAGCCAGGGGGGCACCACGGTGCGACCGGCGGCGGGGACATGCCGTCAGGGCACGACATGGCCCTGCGGAGCGGCGAGCCGGAGCCGGCTGGGCACGACATGCCATCCGCGTCGACCATGCCCTCAGCGTCGACGTCCGCCGTGGCGAGCGCTGCGCCAGCGTCGAGGCCGCGGCCGCCTTCGACCTCCATCCAATCCTCCGCGCCGAATCCGTCGACAGGTTCGCCGCCCTCGCGCCCAGTCCCTTCCGGAACGACGCCTCCCGGAGCGGCGCCGACCCAGGTGCCCGCGCCCGCCGCGCCGCGCGGCGACGCGCCCCATCATCACTGAAGATCGGGTCCGGGGCGGGGGCGATCGTCAATGTTCCGCGCCGCCGCTCCCTCTCGACGGCGCGGGAGCGGAGCGCATGCCGCTGGTGCTCATCACCAGGCGACCGGCGAGGAGCTGCTCCATCTCCGCGCGCGCCGTCCAGTAGTCGCGCAGCGCCTCGACGTAGGCGCGACCGGCCTCGATGTGGTCGCGCTTCGCCGCCAGCAGCTGGAAGATGCCGGTGTTCATGGCGTTGAACTGGAGCTGCGTCTCGTCGACGACGCGCTGCCGCACCGGGAGAAGCGTCTCGCGGTAGAACGTCGTCCGCTCGCGCGCCGTCCGCAGGCGGACGCTCAGGGTGCGCGCGGCGGACCGCACGCTCGCGGCGACGCCGCGAAGGCGCGCCTTGGTGGCGCCCATCTGCGCCTCTGCCGCCGCGACCTCCCCCTGGCCCTGATAGAAGATGGGTAGCTCGACGCCCACCTGCGGGCCGACCTCCCATTCCCCGTCCTCGCGCTCGGCGACGGCCCCGGCCGAGATCTCGGGAAACCACGCCCACGCCGCCATGTCCGATCGGCCCGCCGCCGCCGCGTACCGCGACCTCAGCGCGCGCAGGTCGAGGCTCTGCGCGAGGGCGCGTCGCTCGGCGTCGGCCGTCGCCATCTCCTCCTTCGGCGGGTCGGGGAGGCGGTCGGGCACCCGCCACCCCGCGGCCTCGGTGCCTGACACGCCCAGCGCCATCGTCAGGCGCTCTCGCGCGGCGATCTCGTCGGCCTCGGCCGCGGCGACGAGCAGCCGCGCCTCCTCGAACATCGCCTGCTCGTTGATCGCGTCGAGCGCGGCGGTGTTGCCCGCCTCGTGAATTCTCCGTGCGGCGTCCGCGCTCTGGGCGAGGGCAAAGGCGGCGGTCCTCCGCATCTCCAGGATCTGCCGCGCGGCGACGTAGTCGTAGAACGCGCGCTTCGCGTCGAGCGCGACGTCCATCGCCGAGCCCGCCGCTTCGACCGCCGCTGCGTCCACCGCATCGCCTGCGGCGCCGCCCGACGTGGCGAGACGGAAGAAGTCGGTGATGTCGATCGACGCGCCCAGATCGTAGTCGTGGGACCCGTCGTGAAAGGTCACAGCGGCCTCGACCTCCGGATTCGGCAGCCGGACGGCGCGCACCAGCTCCCCCCGGGCGACGCCGATCTCCGCGTATGCGGCATCGACGTCCGGGTGGTACAGGACAGCGAGGCGAGCCGCGCTGTCCGCGGTGAGCGGCTTGGCGAGGATGGTCTTGCGAGCCACGTCGCTCTCGGCGTCGTCGGGACGTCGGCGCGCGACCCCGATCCGCTGCTCGAGGAGGGCGTCGGCCTCCGCGCGTCCAGCGCTGCTCGAGATGCAGCCAGCTTGGACCGACGCGAGGACGGCGAGGAGGCAGATGACCAGTCGCTTCACAGCGGCACCGCCGGCGAGGAGGGGGCGGCGTGCTCGTGGCCCGGCGGCATGGCCGGCGGCGCTGCGGAGGGCACTGGCCTCGAGGGCGGGGCCGCCGAGGGCGACGCGGGCGACCCCTGCGGCGCGGACGTCGAGGCCGGGGGAGGCGCGGCAGGCATGCGGTGCCCTGCGTGGGGATCCGCGGCGGTCGCAGCGGGCGCGGCAGGCATGCGGTGCCCTGCATGCGGATCCACGGGCTCGGTAGCCCCCGCGCCCTGACCATGGTGCTGGTGAGGATCGTGTCCACCACCCATCGGTGCCGGTGGCGCGAGCACCATCGGATCGAAGCCGGGCCGGAGGACGCCGGTGCCGGCGGAGGGCGCGGGCCCCACCTGGGACGGGTCCGCCGCGGGGACGTCGGCGTCGGAGCTCGCGCACGCAGCGAGGGTGGACGCGGCACCGCACACGGCCACGACGGCCGCGAAGAGTCTCGCTCTCATGATCGAACCTCAGCCCTTCTCGGGAGTCCGGGAGGGGATCGGCGCAGGGATCTGGATGCCGTCTCGCGTGAGATCGGCGGCGCTCGCGACGTCGGCGACGGTGCCGGGTGGGTTCTGGTACCAGCCGGGATCCTTGTCGTAGGCGGTCAGGCCCCCGCGGACCTTGAGGATGGTGAACATCCCGCCCATGGTGATGGTCCCGAAGGGGCCGCCACCGCCCACCATGGGCACGCTGTTCTCGGGCACCGGCATCTTCATGTCGGCCATGTCCCCCATCCCGTCCTGCCCCATCGTCATGTAGCCGGGGAGCAGCCGCTGGACGTTCTGGTCGAGCTTGCCGGGCTTCACGCCGATCAGGTTGGGGATGCCGTGGCCCATCTGGTTCATGACGTGATGGGTCATGTGGCAGTGCATCGCCCAGTCCCCCGGAGCGTCCGCGACGAACTCGACGTCGCGGGTGCTCCCGACCGGGACCAGGACGGTGGCCTCTGGCCACTGCGCGCCGAGGGGGATCGCCCCGCCGTCGGTCGCGGTGATGCGGAAGAAGTGGCCGTGAAGATGGATCGGGTGGTGATCCATCGCGCTCAGGTTGCCGATGCGAAAGCGGACGCGATCCCCCTTCTTCACCACCAGCGGGGCGGTCCCCGGAAACGCCTTGGCGTTGATGGTGAGCATGTTGAAGTCGCTCATCGCGTTGGGGTCGGGCCGCTTCGCGCCCATCGGGATGAACCACTCGCTGAGCAGCATCGCGAAGTCGCGATCGACGCGGTAGTCCGCCGTCGGGCGGCGGGGGTGGAGGATGATCATGCCCATGAGGCCCATGGCCATCTGCGTCATCTCGTCGTGATGCGAGTGGTACATGAACGTCCCGTGCTGCCGGAACGTGAACTCGTACTTGAAGGTCTGCCCGATCGGGATCGGCTTCTGGTTGAGGCCGGCGACGCCGTCCATCCCGTTGGGGAGAAAGATGCCGTGCCAGTGCACGCTGGTCGGTGCCGGCAGGCGGTTCGTCACGTAGATGCGGACGCGATCGCCCTCGACCGCCTCGATGGTCGGCCCGTGGACGCGGCCGTTGTAGCCCCAGCACCTGAGCTTGAGGCCGGGCGTCATCTCGTGCTCGACCTCCTCGGCCACGAGGTGGAAGATCTTCACGCCGTCGACGATCTTGAACGGTAGGGCGACGCCGTTGGGCGTCACCACCGGCGCGTAGTCCTTGCCCGGCATCCCTGGCGCCTCGGGCTTCACGTTCGGGTCGCCGCCGCTGTACGTCGCCTCCCAGGCGCGGCGCTGCCCGGCGGGTCCCTGCGCGGCTGCGGAAGTCCGGGTGAGCGCCAGCGCTCCCGCCCCCAGCGCGCTCGCGAAGAGTGCTTCTCGCCTGCTGACCATGTGCACCTCTAGGCACCTGGGCAGAGACCGTGACGCCCTCTCACGAGCGTCGCGCCCTTCCGTCCGCGGGCCTACTCGACGTGAATCTCACCCATCATCCCGAGCTCCTGATGCTCGAGGATGTGGCAGTGGTACATCCACATGCCGGGCTCGTCGAACCGGGCGACGAGCGACATGGTCGATTCCTTCGGGACGATGATGGTGTCCTTCTGGACGCGCGCCTCGGGGGGAACGACGACGCCGTCGCGCTCGACCTCCTGGAAGAAGAAGCCGTGCAGGTGAAAGGGATGATCCATCTCCGCGTCGTTGCGGATGACGAGGGTCCGTAGCTCGCCGACTGGAACGTCGACCCGCGGCACGTCGGGGAACGCAGCGCCGTTGATGGTGAAGGTCAGCTCCCCGTCGCGGAACTCCTCGTCGAGGAGCAGCGACACCTCCTCGCCGCCCTCGGGGATGAGCTCGAGAGCCGGCCCCGCGGTGGGCAGAGCGGCGCCCTCCACCGCGTCGCCCTCCAGCCGGATCGTCGCGAGGTCCACCGCCGGCCAGGTGCCGGAGTCATGCCCCCGATCGTACGGCTCGCTGGTGAGCTGGAGCTCGGTCCCCTCGTCGCCGTCGAGGCGAACCAGGAGATCGAGCCGCTCGCCAGGGGACATCACGATGGATGTCACATCGAAGGGTCGCGCGACGAGCCCTCCATCGGTCCCGATCACCCGCATCGTCCGCCCCCCGAGGGTGACGTTGAAGAAGCGGCCGTTCGCCACGTTCACCAGCCGCAGGCGCAAGGTCTCTCCGGGATGGGCACGCACGACAGGTCCGACCGCGCCGTTCACGAGCAGGGTGTCGCCTTCGCGGCCGAGCGCCGCGGCCTCGTCGTCGAGGTACTCCTCGATGGTTCCGTCCTTCTTGAGCCGGATGTCGTCGAGCACCGCGACGAGCTCGCGATCGAAGGCCGGCTCCTCGCCGCGGACGAGGATGGCCCCGTAGAGCCCCTTCTGGACCTGGATGTCGGAGCGGACGTGGGGGTGGAACCAGAACAGCCCTGCGTCCTTCAGGACGAACTCGTACTCGAACGTGCCCCCCGGCGGCACCGGGCTCTGCATCGCGAGCGAGCCATCCATCGTCGCGGGCAAGCGCACGCCGTGCCAGTGGATGGTCGTCTCCTCCGGCAGGTCGTTCCGGAAGTGGACGACCAGGCGGTCGCCGACGTTCGCCTCGACGAGCGGTCCAGGCACGGATCCGTTGTAGGCCCACACGGGCGTCGCCGGGCTCATCGCGAAGGCCTTGGTCGTCTCCGACGCGGTGAGCGTCAGCTCGAAGACCCCGGGGTCCTCGTTCTCGTCGACCGCGCGGACGAGCTCGAGCGCGGAGTTGTCGAGCTCGTCCTTCGGCTGCTCCGTCACCGGGCCGGCCGGCTCGTCGCCGCAGCTCGCTGCGGCCAGCGAGAGCCCGCACAGGGCGACGCCGATGCGGGCAGCCCTCGCGAGCAGACCCTGTCGGCTCGGACCCTGGCGGCTCGGACCCTGGCGAGGGAGCATGGCCATCACTGTGGGCTCGCCGTGAGCTCGTTCGAGTACTCCGAGTAGATCTCGCCGCGTCGGCAACGCACGCGGTAGGCGTAGTCGGTCGCCGGATCGGTGGCCTCGTCGTCGGCCGCGTTGTCGACGGTCCCCGGCACCGTGAAGAACACGGAGAACTCCGCATCGGCGACCATCCGCTCGCCCTCGACCTCGTCGCAGTCGTCCGCGACGTTAGTCCAGTAGACGTGGAGGGCGCCGTGCATCGCAGCGACGTCGTCGAGGACGGGAGCCGCGGGCGCGCCGTCGCCGCCACCGGTCGAGCTGCTGGTGATGCTGGTGCTGGACCCGGACGACGTGGACGCCTGCGTCGTCCCGTCTTGACCGCCGTCTCCGGCATGGCCGCCGGACCCGGCGTGGCCGCCGGACCCGACAGCGCCCCCGGACCCGCCTCCCGCGTCGTCGCCGCACGCAGACAGGGCCAGCGCG
Source organism: Polyangiaceae bacterium (assembly GCA_046596645.1). GTDB lineage: Bacteria > Myxococcota_A > Polyangia > Polyangiales > Polyangiaceae > JBKJLX01. Next base: position 8,927 of record JBKJLX010000767.1, on the reverse strand, counting down.
CTCGCAGCCAGCGCGGCCCAGGACCACTTCGAAAAGCTCATGTCACGTCTCCCTATCGGTAGGCCTGTAGGTCGACGCGGCCGGTTCCGATCGGGGCGGACACCGGCGCGCCGCTGGTCAATGCCCCTGGTGCCCCGCGGGGGGGTCCTTCGCCGCGGGCGGCGGCGGGGGTGGGGGCGCGGCGGGGGGCGGAGTCGTCGCTCCGGTCGCCCGCGGCGGGGTCGAGGGGGCGCGCACGGCAGCCGGAGCGGCCGGCGGCGCGACCGTGCCCGCCGGCGTCGCCGCGCTCGAGGGTGAGGCCATCGTCGCGGAAGGCGGAGGAGCACCACCGGCGCGGACGTACGCGTCGAAGTTCTCCTGGCTCTCGAAGTAGACGACGGCGTTGCTCGGCTTGGCTCCGATGATCGCCGTGGCCTTGTCGACCGGCTTGCCGGACACGGGGTCGATCGCCGTGCGCGCCGAGGCGTCGTTGTTGAGCTTGTCCTTGCACATGGCGCAACACCCGAAATAGGTCCGCCCCTCGACCTCCACCGGGATCTGCTTCTCCTTCATGAACCGGTTATTCATCATGCAGACCTCGTCGGACGCGACCTTGCGCAGGACCGCCGTCGAAGCAGCCTCCGACGGGGGCGGCGCCAGCGCATGCGGGGGCGGTGCCGGCTCGGAAGACGCGGGGGGCGGCGTCGAGGTGCTCGGCGCCGCGCATGCCATGAGCAGCCAGGCGGCCGCCGCGGTGAGAGCTGGGAGGGCGATCTTCATCACGACGAACCGTTTGCCTTTCGCATGGACCGGGAAACTCCGAAGTGTCCGCGCCGCTCGGCGCTGGCCGCCTCGACCCGTATAGGCCAATCGCGAGGGGGCGTGACACGACGTCGACCGGATGCCTGACCCTGGTCGGCGTCTCGCGCGGTGTGGATTGAATACCTGGACGATGCAATCCGGCATGGGCATGGTCACCGCCGACGGTCGCCGCCAGTGGGACTCTGGCAGCATGAACCACTGGGCCGACCGCGCCGCCTCCCTCCTCCTCGTCGTCGCGGCGGCCTCCGCCGCCCTGTCAGCCTGCGACGCCGACATCCGGCGGCGCTCGGGCGAGGGGAGCGACGAGGGTTTCACGGGCAACGAGGGCGGCGCCCCGCCGGGCCCCGTCGATGTCGATGACGGCGAGGACCCTGCCCAGTTCGCGATGTGCCCCGAGCCACCGCCGCGCCCCGACGGGCTGCGTGAGGGCGTCGTCCCTTCCTCGGCGCCGGATCCCGAGGAGGCGGCGGCCATCTTCCAGCGCGCGTCGCACGAGATGGGTCACGTCGTCAGCGTGCTTTTGGCCGACCCGGGAGACCCGCCGAGCGACCTGCTCGCCACCGACGGCGAGACGTTGACCTCCGACCGCGACGGCGAGGCCCTCCGCGGCGCGATCACCAGAGACGCCGCCACCGGACGCATCTGCGCTGCGATCGTCTTCGGATCGTGGACGGGGGGCCACGGCGGATGGGGGCAGAGCGCTCTGGACGGGACGATGCTCGTCCTCGTCGAGGGGCAGAAATCGTCGGCGATCGGTGACCTCGGCCTGGTCGAGTCAGGCCCTCTCGAGGGCGCCGGGCGCGGCGACGTTCGCATCGAGCACGACGGCGAGCTGCTGTCCGGATCGGTCGACGAGGTGGACTTCTGACCACCGACGCGTCGAGTTCCCGCCGGGCGCCGTCGACGACCCGCGGTCGGAGGATGGCGGGTAGCCTGCAGGCGGAGGCACTCCATGCACCGCTCGCTGACGACTTCGCCCATCCTCGTCCTGCTCCTCGCGACGGCGTGCGGGGACGACGCCTCGTCCTCCAGCGCGTCCGGCACCGGTGGAGGGGCGACCACGGTCGGCAGCGCGGCGACCGGAAGCACCGCGTCCACCGCGTCGAACGGAGATGGCGGCGCCGGCTCGACGAGCGCGAGCGCGACCACCAGCGCGGAGTCGAGCGCGTCGACCGGCGCCGGCGGCACGCCGCCGACGTGCACCGACTCCGGAGTCGAGGGGACGGTCACCGACGAGGGCGGCGCGCCGCTGGAGGCGGCCCGCGTCACCATCCTCTCCGACGGCGTCCTGCGCGAGGTGCGGACCGACGCCGTGGGCGCGTTCAGCGCCGAGGTCGCTCCCGGCGCGTACGCGGTCGGCGCCTCCCGCCGCGGCTACGCTTATGTCGAGGACGCCGTCGCCGTCGCGGACGGGTGCACGAACGTCACGCTGGCGCTCGGTCCGGAGACGCATCCGGGCCTGTGGACGTCGCTCGGCGACGCCGGCGAGCGGCTCGGAGGCACCAACTCCGGCGTCATGCTGCCCGACGGTCGCGTCATGTACTGCCACGACACGCTCGACCCGGTGATCGTCGACCCGGTCACCAACGAGCGATTCTCCGCCCCCGAGTCGCCGCGCCTGCAGGGCTGCCACGCGGTCTCGTTGCTCCCGGACGGGCGCCTCCTCTACGTCGGAGGGGCCGATCAGCCCATCTACGGGCCGGGCACCAAGCAGGTGAAGATCTTCGATCCGGAGGCGCAGACCTGGACCTTCGCGCCGGAGCTCAACGACTTCCGCTGGTACCCGACGATGGCGCCGCTCCCGGGGGGCGGGTTCATCACCATCGGCGGGGGAGGGGCGGACAACCCGATCCGCGTGAAGACCTCGGAGACCATCGACCTCGCGACGCTGGAGTGGACTCCCGCCGGCGACGTCGCGATCGGCAACGAGGTCTCTCCGATCATCACCCTGTTCACCGGGCAGGTGCTGATGACGCACCGCCCGCCGCAGCTCTACGACCCGGGCTCGCGAACCTGGTCGCTCGCCGGCGACTTCGTGCAGGCCGACCGCATGGCGAACGGCGACCACGCCGACCACGAGCTGGTGATGCTCGCGGACGGGCGGGTCGTCGCCATCGGCTTCCTGACGTTCGACGCAGACCCGGGGCAGATGGTCGAGATCTACGATCCGGCCGAGGACACCTGGGACGTGAGGGCGAACGTGGCACCCGTCCGATCGCGCGCCAGCATCCTGCAGACGCCCGATCAGCGCATCCTGGTCATGGGAGGCAAGAAGCAGGACCTGGCCGACCCGACGCCCGTGAATACCTGGGGCCAGGTCTCGCTGACCGACGTCTATGACCCGGCGACCGACGCGTGGCGCCGCCTCGACGACATGACGATGGCGCGCGAGTACCACGCGATGCCGATCCTCCTGCCGGACGCGCGCGTCCTCATCTCCGCGGGTGAAGGCGAGCCCGGCAACGAGCCGGAGCAGAGCATCCTCGAGGTGTTCGAGCCGCCGTACCTGTTCCGCGGGCCCCGCCCCACCATCACGTCGCTCAGCGCGACCGAGGTGTCGCGTGGCGACGACATCGTGGTCGGGTTCGCGAACACCACGACGCCGACCCACGTGCTTCTCGTCGGCGCCAACGCGACGACACACTTCATGGACTCGGGCCCCGGGCGGCTGCTCGACCTGCCGTTCGAGCAGGTTGGCGGCGAGCTGACGGTCACCGTCCCCAGCGACGAGGCGTACGCGCTGCCCGGCTGGTACCTCCTCTTCGTCATGGTCGACGACATCCCCTCCGAGGGGCGCATCGTCCGCGTCGAGTGACGCCGAGGCGCGGCCGACGAGCGAGCTCAGCTCGAGCGCCTCACCGTCAGGGCGAGATGAGGTAGAGGATCGTGAAGGCGACCGCGAGCGTGCCGAACATGAGCACGACGAGGCGCTCACCGGTCCACGGATCGTCCTCGAAGCTCGGCTTGTGAGAAGGGTTCGCCATGACGCTGCGCAGCCTACTCGCGCCGCCGGCGACCGCCAGCTTCTTTTCCCGCCGACGCGGTACGGTCCGCCCATGCGCCGCCTCCACCTGGCCGCCCTCTCCCTCGTCCTTCTTCTTCCACCCGGGAGCACCGCGTGTGGCGGCGCGACCCCGCCGTCCGACCCCGCCCCGCCAGGGCCGTCTCCGTCCGTCGCCCCCGGCGCAGCGCCCGCACCCGCGCCAGCGCCGACTCCGGTGGCCGGCGCGACCCCGCCGGCGGCGGTCGCGGGCGACGTGGCGCGCGCGGACGTGAAGGTGGTCGTGGTGCCGGCGCCGCCCTTCGCCTTCGAGACCAGGAAGCGCGTGAAGGGGACGACCGTCGCCGGAAAGGCGCTGCTCAAGCTGGTCAAGGCGTCGGAGAAGCCGAACAAGATCACCGACGACGCGGCGTGGTTCCAGGCCCACGGGCTGAGCCTACCCGCGCTGGGCGAGCGCCTGCCGGGGCTCGCGGGGCCCCGCCCGGCGTCGGTGGCGGCGAGCTTCCGCGGAGCGCCGTTCGAGCACGCGGTGAGGCAGGCCGATGCGTCGCTGCTCGCGATCTACGGCGGGCGCTGGGTGCTCCTCATCGACGCCGGCGGCGCCACCCGGCTGGCCCTCGACTTCGAGAGCTTCGCGCGCGCGCCGAGCGCGGTGGCCGGCGACGAGAAGTACGTCGAGCAGGGCATCCGATGGGCCGAGATGTCGGGCGGCGTCCTCGTCGTCTCGTCCTTCCACCGCACCTACGCGAAGAGCAGCGTCGGCAAGAACGCCTTCCTCACCGCGATCGATCCCGACACCGGGGCGCTTCGCTGGCAGAGCGAGCCGCTCGTCGCCAACGCCGCCAACTTCCTCCTCTGGGACGGGTTCGTGGTGACCGGCTACGGCTTCACCGAGGAGCCGGATCACATGGTCGTGGTCGATCAGGCGACCGGCGCGACCCTCGCGAAGACCTTCGTCAGGAGCAGCCCCTCGTACCTCGTCCGCAAGGGCGATCAGCTGTTCGTCCGCACCTACGACACCGACTACGTCTTCGGCGTCGACTGGAGCGGCTGAGGGACCATCCTGCAGGCGGGTTGACCTGACCGTCCGCCGGCGCGACGCTCGGACCGTGCGCAAGAAGACCTTCATCATCGCCGGCGTCCTGTGCGCCGTCCTCGCCGCAGGCGGCCTGGGCATTCGCGCCTGGCGCGGGCCGGTCGGGGCGGACGGGCTGCCGGCCAGCGCCCCCGAGTTCTCGTCGCTCGAGGCGTCGCGATGGGTCGGCGCGCCGATCAGCCTCGCCTCCACGAAGGGCGAGATCGTCTTCGTCGAGGGCTGGAGCCCTGGGTGAGGTGGCTGCATCGCGTCGATCCCGGCGGTTCATGCGCTGGAGCGACGCTTTGGGGCCCGCGGTCTGCGGGTCGTGAGCGTGACGAAGCACGGTGAGGACGCGACCGAGCGCGAGGAGGTCGAGAAGGTCCAGCAGGAGCACGGGATGCACTACCCGGCGTTCCTCGACCTCGATGGCGCGTGGTCCAAGGCCAGCGGCCTCGGCAACGTCCCGAGCTTCCTGCTGCTGGGCCGCGACGGTCGCCCGGTCTACCGCCACGCGGGCAAGCTGAGCGAGGGCACCGAGGCCTTCGACGCCCTGGCCGCTGCGATCGAAAAGCAGCTGGGGAGCGGATGACGAGCCCCCTGCTCTCGCGCAGAGGCGCGATCGGAGGATCGGTCGCGGTCGGCCTCGCCGCCTCGTGCGGCGGCGGGCGCCGCGGGCCGGTGCGCAACAGCAAGCTGGAGCTGGTGGCCGCCACCGTTCCCGAGCTCGAGCGCGCGATGGGCGATCGGGTGAACCGCGACCGGGCCGGCAAGGGCCTGCCGCCGCTGGCCTTCGACGACGCGCTGGCCGACGTTGCGCGCTTCCACGCGAACGACATGGGCCAGCACAGGTTCTTCGCCCACGACTCGCCGACCAGCGGGTCGCTCGACGATCGCATGGCGGCGTCGGGTTACCTGGCCAGCGTCGCGCGGGAGAACCTCGCCGAGGCGCCGGACGTCGACCAGGCGGAGGATGGCCTCCTCGCCAGCCCCGGGCACTACGCCAACCTGATGGCGAAGGACATCACGCACGTCGGCGTGGGCATCATCCGCGGCGGCGTGGCAGACGCGGACAATTTCCTCTTCGTGCAGGTCTTCGCGTCCCCGCTGGACACGCAGTCGCCGGAAGAGGCGGTGGGTCAGGCGCTGGAGAAGATCCGCGAGGCCCGTGAGGCCCGGCGTCTACCCCCGCTGGGGACCCACGCGCAGCTGGAGTCGATCGCCGAGTCGCAGGTGGCGGGCCTGGCCGACCCGATCGCCAAGGGCGACATGCGCCCGGTGGCCGAGGCGGTGGTGAAGGAAGTGGAGAAGGCGAACGCGCGCGACGTGAGCTCGGTCACCGTCGCCGGAACCTTGATGCTGCACGCGTCGATGTTCGAGCCGCCGGCCGCCGCGCTCGCGCCCGACGCCCGGATGCTCGGCTGCGCCGCCGCAGAGTCGGAGGACGCCAAGGGCCGGCGCGCCCTGGTCGTCCTCTGCATCGTCGCCCGCTGACGCTCGGACCTCGCCGGCCACTCAATCGGGGAGGGGGACGATGGAGTCGAGGACGGCCTCCATGCGGCGCGCGTCGATCTCGGCGACCGGTGAGGCCACCGGCTGCGACCTGGGGCGGCCCGGCACCGCGTCGTCGTCGCTCGGCACCTCCACCGTGCCGGTGACGATGCCCTCGACCAGCCCCCGCGCGTAGACGATGCGCGGCCCGGCGAGGAAGTACTCCTCCATCATGGCGTAACTGCGCTCGTCCAGGGTCTGCTCGCTGGTGCAGCGGACCGCCGTGGTCCCCTCGCGCTCGTAGGGCGCGCACCGCTTGTTTCGGCTGCCCCCGGCCAGCTCGCCGGCGCCGATGCTGCGCAGATCGTCGTTGGTGGCGGGTCGGTCGTCGTGGCTCAGCGTGACCAGGGTCAGCTGGATGGCGAACTCGTCGACGTTGACCCCCTGGTAGAACATCGAGCTGGCGCGCCGCCAGTCGTTGCGGCTCGCCCCATCGTCGCGAGGGCCGGCGTGCGTCCACGGCTCGGGGAAGGTCGCGGCGATGCCCAGGTGCTTCGAGTCGAAGCGGCCCTGCACCTCCTTCGTCGGCGCCGGGAACAGGCACGACGGTCGCAGGGCGAAGATCGAGACCAGGAGTACCACCCCCAGCCCGGCGCCGATCTTCGCGAGCAGCGGCCCCTGGAGGGCTGCGGTCGGGGTCGGCGCCACCGGCGCATCGGCGCGTTCCGGTGGGACCGAGATCGTCCGCGAAGCCGCGGGGCTGGCCGGCGCAGGTGGGCGCGCAGACATCCCCACGACCTCGATGCGACCGAGCATGGCGGCGGGCGGACGCGACGACGCCCGGCGAACCGGCGGGGACACCGGCGCCTCGGTGGGCGGCGGGTCGGACGGCGGAGCGGTCGACGAGGCCTCGACCGCAGACCCAGGCGGCACGCTCACGCTCTGCAGGGACGGGGCCTCGTGGTGGGCGACGTCGCGCCGGGACGGGGGGCTCGACTCGCGCAGCGGGGCCCACAGCCCTTGCTCCTCCGGCTCGCCTCGCGCGTCGGCCTGGGGGCTCGACGGCTCCGGCGGATGCGCGGCGACCACGCTCGACGGGCCATGCTCGCGCGCGCCGGTGGTCGATCGCGCCGGGCCGGCCCAGTCCTGCGCGGCGCCGGACCGCGGACGGTCCGGCGAGCCGACCACAGGCGTGCCCAGCGGCGTCGCGGGCCGCTGCACCGGCGTCGCAGAGCGGGGGAGCGGCGTCGTCGGCCGCGAAGCCGCCAGCGGGGGCGCGGGCGGGAGGGGAAGGGACAGGTCGAGCGCGGGCATCTCCGCGGGCGGAGTTCCCTTGTCCCCCACCTCCCGCCCCGGGGAGGTGTCGAGCGCGATGCCGATGACCTCGTCGTCCTCGCGGCGCGCGTCGCCCCCGCGCGCCGGTGCAGCGCGCGGCTCGTCCTGCCATTGCTGGATCTCGTCCCCGACCTGGCGGGCGAGCAGGATCTTCTGCGCGCCGGCCAGGCGCTCGCGGTAGCGGCGGCCGAGGTCCTCGACGTGCTCGTTCCGGACGTCACCGCCGCCGGCCATCTCGAACAGGTCCTCCGCGATCGCACGACGGTCGGCCGCCCGGATCGCGGGGTCACCGCTGTTCCTGGCCCAGGCCTCGAACCCTCTTCGACGATCGGACGCCATGGTGCGCGAGCCGCGGAGGCTCGCATGGTCCGTTCGAACGGCGAAGCAATCGTCGAGACGCCTGGATCCGGGGCATGAGTCAGCGTCGATCCACCGAGGCGTCTCCTGGTGCCGCTCGTGTCGCACATCCCCCGAGATACAGGCATCGCGCGCCTTCCGAGGGCGCCGGCACGGGCCGTGCTTTGGCCCGCCGCATGCGCGACCTCCTCGTCCGGGCCCTGGTCCTCGCCACGACGTCCATCCTCGCCGCCTCCGCCGCTGGCTGCGCAACGGAGGATGAGCCCACCAGCGAGGAGAGCGACCTCACCAGCGTGCGCGGTCGCTCGCGCGAGCTGCGCTTCGAGGGCGTGGTCTACGTCGAGCCCGGCACCTCGCAGGACGAGATCCTTCGCGTCGTCCACCAGCAGACCAAGACCGCGTTCGGCCCGCTCAAGGAGCAGGAGGTCGGGGTCAACAACCGCGAGCTGAAGGGTGTCGACCCGGCGACCTTCGTGAAGCGCGAGGTCACCGTCTTCGACACCAGCGCCCCCGGGGATGCCGGCGAGGCCAAGCTCGAGGTTCGCTACACCTACGTCGACGACGCCGTCGTGCCGAAGTCGCTCGAGAGCCGGTCGACCATGGCCGCCGCCCTGCTGCGCCCCGACTGGCGCTCGGAGAGCGATCGCATCCTGAAGGAGTGCACCGCGAACGACTCCCACGCCCGCGATTTCGCCTCCGACCTCTGGTACGTCTTCGAGCCCGATCCGGCCAGCTGCCGCACCGCGATGGTCGCCGAGCAGAAGGCGATCGACGAGGCGCGCGCGCTGCTCCCCGCGCCCTCCGAGGACGAGGCCGAGGCGACGCCCACCCTGGCCCGGGTCGAGGCCGACCGCCTCTACGTGCCGA
>JBKJLX010000302.1:0-8427 GCA_046596645.1 Polyangiaceae bacterium | reverse complement strand
CGCGCGCCGCCTGCAACTGGGACGCGCGGCGCGGCGCCGTCGAGCGGGCCAACGCCGAGCGTCTGGCGCGTGGCGAGCGCAAGGTGCGCGGCCTCGGCGCCAGCGTCTTCATGCATGGCGCCGGCTTCACCGGCTCCGGCGAGCGCTTCCTCAAGGGCAAGGTCGCCGTCGACCTGCTGCCGGGCGGGCGCCTCGGCATCCGCACCGCCTCGACCGACATCGGGCAGGGGACGGAGACGGTCTTTCGCCAGATCGCCGCCGACGCCGCCGGCCTTCAGGTATCGGACATCGACTTCGCCCAGCCGTCGACCTCGGTGGTGCCTGACTCCGGGCCCACCGTCGCGTCGCGCACCGTCATGGTGGTAGGGAGCATCGTGGAGCGTGCGTCCGCCGCGGTCGCCGAGCAGGTGCGCTCGGAGATGCAGAGCGGCGGTGGCGGGTTCGTCGAGGCGGCCGATCGCCTCCTCGCTCGTGGCCCGGTGACCAGCCTCCTCACCTACGAGCCGCCGGACTGGGTGAAGTGGGACGACGTGACCTACAAGGGCGACGCCTACCCGTGCTTCGGCTGGGGCTGCGACATCGCCGAGGTGGAGGTCGACCTCGACACCTTCGAGGTCACGGTCCCCGAGTTCTGGACCATCGTCGACGTCGGCAAGGCCATCAACCCCGTCATGTGCAAGGGTCAGCTGGAGGGCGGCGCCCTGCAGGCCATCGGCTGGGCCCTGTGGGAGGACGTGACATGGCGCGATGGCGCCATCACCAACCCGCGGATGACGAACTACATCGTGCCGACGGCGCTCGATGCCCCTGTGTTCCACACCATCCTCGTCGAGTGCCCGTTCGCGTACGGCCCGGGCGGCGGCGCCAAGGGCATCGGCGAGCTGCCGATGGATGGCGGCGCGCCAGCCATCGCCGCAGCGGTCGAGCACGCGACCGGCCTCTTCGCCAGCGCGCTGCCGCTCACCCCCGAGCGCCTGCTCGCCCTCGAGCTCGCCCGACGGGCCGAGAGCATCCCCTTTTCCATGAGGAACTCGTGAAGATCTCGCTCACCCTCAACGGCGAGGCGCGCATGGTGGAGGTGCCGCCGCTGGCTCGCCTGCTCGACGTGCTGCGCGCTCCGGCGGTCCGGCCCGCGCTCGACGGATCGGCCCCCGAGGGCGCCGCGCAAGGCGGCGGGCTCCTGGGCCTCGGCCTCACCGGCACCAAGGAGGGCTGCGGCGAGGGCGAGTGCGGCACCTGCACCGTGCTGCTCGACGGCGTCCCGGTGAACGCGTGCATGGTCGCCATCGCCCAGTGCGAGGGCCGCAGCGTCACCACGGTGGAGGGCCTGGGCCTCGGCCCCGGCGGCGCCGCCAGCCACCTCGATCCCCTGCAGGAGCACTTCATCACCGACGGTGGCGCGCAGTGCGGCATCTGCACCCCGGGGATGCTCATCGCCGCCGAGGCGCTGCTGCGTCGGCGCGCCGATCCCAGCGAGGATGAGATCCGCGAGGCGCTCGCCGGCAACATCTGCCGCTGCACCGGCTACCAGCGCATCGTGGAGAGCGTGAAGCTCGCCGCCGCGCGGAGGACGGCGACGGCGGCTGCCGCGGCGCGCGGGGAAGGGGGCCCGCCGTGACCATCGCCGACCTCACCGCCTACGCGATGGAGCGCGTCGCGTCGGTCGATGCGTTGACGAAGCTCGTCGCTCTGCGAGCCGCCGCCGGTCACGCCACCGTGCTCCTCGCCGGCGGCACCGACTGGATGGTCGAGCAGGAGATGCGGCGTCCGTCCGCCCCCGACGCGGCGCTCCCGCTGGTGATCGACGTGTCGCGCCTGCACGATCTCCGTGGGATCGACCTCGACGGCGATCGCCTGCGCATCGGCGCCGCCACCACCTACCTGGAGATGCGCCACCACCCCGCGGTGCGCGAGCGCGCGCCCCTCCTCGACCGCATGGCGCGCGACGTCGGCGCCGAGCAGATCCAGGCGCGCGGCACACTCGGCGGCAACCTCGCCACCGCATCCCCCGCGGCGGACGGGGTGGCCGCCCTCGCCGCCTACGACGCGACCATCGTCGTGCGCAGCGTGCGCGGCGAGCGCCGCATCCCGTTCGCCGAGCTGCAGACCGGCTACAAGAAGGGGACGCGCGCCGTCGACGAGGTGATCGTCGCCGTCGAGATCGACCTGCCGCCGGCCGGCTCTCCGTGGATCTGGCGCAAGGTGGGGACGCGCCGCGCCCAGGCCATCAGCAAGGTCGCGCTGGCCGGCGTCGCGGTGGTGGCCGGCGGACGCTGCACGCGCTTCGGCGTGGGCATGGCCTCGGTGGCGGCGGTGACGGCCCTCTTGCCAGGGGTCCGGGCGCTGGCGCTCGCCGCCCCCCTCGACGTCATCGACGCCGCCGCCCTCGACGCGGCGGTCGAGGTGGACATCCGCCCCCTCGACGACGTGCGCTCGACAGGCGACTACCGCCTCCATGTCGCCAAGGCGGCGGTGCGCGGGTTCTTCCGGCAGCTCGCCCTCGTCCGCGAGCTCGCCCAGGCCTGAGGCCAGCGGCCGCGCGGCGCCCGCGCGTGGCCTGCCACGCCCGGCGAGGCTTTGTGCCTCGCCGGGCCGTACGTCCGACCTCGCCCCGCTCGGCGAATGGCAGGCCGATGAGCGAACGTGCGTGCCGGCAGGCGGCGGCACCGAACCTGCTTGAGCCGGTGCCGACGGATCTCCTTTCCCTCGAACATGAACGGGCGACTCGTGGACTTTCTAAGGATTCCCTCGAAGCTCATCAGTCTCCAAGGTCTTCACGGCGGAGCGGAGGTGGTGCGTCCCGTCCCCGGTGTCGTCGTGGTGACCCTCGTCGGTCATGACGCCGGCGACCTCGCGGAGAAGGTCTTCTCCGAGATCGAGATCGATCTGGCCATCCAGGCCCCTCTCCAGCTCTTCGTCGACGCGGGGGACGCCTCCGCCGCATCGATGACGGTGAGCCAGTCGTGGGCGACCTTCCTCACCGCCAGCGCGTCGCGCTTGGGACGCGTCGTCTTCCTGGCGAGCTCACCCCTCGCGCTGATGACGAGCCACTTCGTCCGCGCGCGCTCGGGGCTCGGCGATCGGATGCAGGTCCTCGATGACCTCTGCGCGTTCGAGCGCGCGCTGCGAAGCAGCGGGCCCTTCCCCAAGGTCTCCGCCACCTGGCGTATCTCCAGCGAGCTCACGCCCGCTCCCGAGGAGTGAACCGGGCGCCGCCGGTCGGGTGTGAGCTCGCCTGACGCGTTGGACGAAGCGGGTGGCTCGCCAGGCGGCGAGCCCCTCCTCGTTCATGGCGGCCAGGCGCGTGAGGGGCGGTCAGGCCAGGATCAGCATCAGGGCGGCGGCCATGAAGCCGAGCACGCCGACCGCAGCCAGGGCGATCGAGGCCACGAACCGCACGCGCTCGCTCCGCTCGGCGGCGCCGAGGGTCGACGCCGCCAGCGTTTCGGGCCTCACCACCGTGCGGAACAGTGGCTCCGAGGCGGCGACGCGGCCCCCGGCCCGCCTCGCCCGTGTCTTCACCTTGCCCTCGATCGCCTCGACGAAGGCCTCGGCGAGGTGGGCGGCGGTCTCGAAGCGAGCTTCGGGTTCGACCGCCAGTGCGCGATCGAAGAAGGCGTCGAGGGCGCGCGGCAGCTGGGCGTCCACCAGGGTCGGCTTGGCGAACTCGCCCTTGGCGACGGCGAGCGCGATCTTCACGAAGTCGGCGCCCTCGAAGGGGAGCTTGCCGGTCACCGACCGGTAGAGGACGACGGCGAGGCTGAAGAGATCACTGCGACCGTCGAGGTCGCGCACGCCGCGGATCTGCTCGGGGCTCGCGAACTGGGGCGACGCGAGGAGGATGCCGGTCTTGGTGCGGACCGAGGAATCGCGGCGCAGCTTGGCGACGCCGAAGTCGAGGAGCTTGCAGACCTCGACCATCCCCTCGTCCTCGATCGTCTTCGCGAAGAACAGGTTTCCCGGCTTGATGTCGCGGTGGACGATGCCGCGTGCGTGCGCTTCGTCGAGCACCGGCGCGAGCTCGACCGCCAGCGCCTGGCAGGCGGAGAGCGACAGGCGCTCCTCGCGACGCAGGCGCGCCTCGAGGTCCTCGCCGGCGAGCAGCTCGGTGACGATGAACGGGCGCTCGTGGGCGACGCCGACGTCCTGCACCACCAGCGCATGGGGGGACTCGATCGAGCCTGCGGCTCGCGCCTCGCGGAGGAAGCGGCTCCGGCTGTCGTCGTCCTCGCAGAGGTCGGAATCGAGCAGCTTGACCGCGACTTCCTTGGAGAGCCGCTGATCGTGCGCCGCCCAGATGGTGCTCACGCTGCCCCGCGCGATGCGCCGCACGAGCCGGTAGCGGGTCGCCACCATGTCGCCGGCACCGAAGGCGCGAGGCCCAGGGGCGCGCGTGCGCGTGCTCGTGCGCGGCGTCTGGTCGAGCCCGAACGCTCCGAAGCTCGGCCCCGACCGCTCGTCCTCCTCGGCTTCCTGGTCGAAAGCGCCGCCCTCCGCGCGCTTCACGAGGTCGATCGGCGTGTCGTCGGTCGAGGTGGCGTCGAATGAAGTTCCAGGTTCGGAGAGGGCGTCGATGCCGGCGGCAGAGAGCGACATGACTGGCCGCCAGGCAAGTCCTGCGCCGCCTCTTAGCGCCAGGATCCAAGCGAACCCCGCCGGCACCGCGTGTCACCCCGGTCGGAGTCGCCTCAGCTGCGGCCTCGCGCCACCCCGCGGGGTCGACCCGCCTCAGAGCAGGGCGAGGTACTTCTTGGCGCGGCCCTCGGCGAGCTCGACGAGGTTCTTCGCCTCCTCCTCCGGCAGTCCGAGCTTCTTGCAGAGCGCACCGACGAAGTCGCGCTCCTCCTGGCCCTGCTCGCCGTCCACGAACGTCAGGAGCACTGCGTGCTGGAGGAAGACGCGGCAGTCGTCGGGGGAGAGGTCGTCCCAGGGGAGATCCTCGAGCGTCCGCTTCGACTTCGCGTACTCGCGGAGCTCGTCGGCCTGCTCCCCGCTAGCCTGGAACGCCTCGAGGAGGGCGTCGATCATCTCCTGTTCCTTGTCGGCGTACGTGCCGTCGGCCCAGGCGACGCTCACCAGCGACTTCACGATGGCCATGTCCTGCGCGTGCATGGCGGCGATGGTCGCGGCCGCGGGTGCGACGGTCAAGGGCGCGGCGCGCGGGGGAGGGCGATGTGCCCCATTCGGGGCCCTCAGCCCATGCCGTCGAGCATCCTGGAGGGTGAATCGGTGAGCTCCTCGATCTGGCTGAGGCGCTCGCGCGCGGCGAGCGCTTCGACGGCGATGACGAGCTTCTGGGGGTCGAGGGGGTGCTCGAGCCACCCGTCGGCGGTGGCGGCAAAGCCGCTCGCGTTGGCCTCGGTCGCCGCGCTCGCCGGCGCCAGCTGCAGGACCGGGATGAGCGCCGTCGCCGGCAGCGTCTTCAGGCGACGGCAGACGTCCCCCCCGGACAGGTCGCAGAGCTGATCGTCGACCACGATGGCGTTGGGAAGCGTCGCGGCGAGGCGGAGGGCGCCCTCGGCGTCTCCGGCCGTCAGCACCTCGTGCCCGGCCTCGATGAGTGCCGCGGCTGCTTGGTCGCGCGCCCCGCCATCGATGCCGACGACCAGGACGCGTAGGGGGGAGGGATCAGGGGAGGTCACGGCAAGCTCCATCTAAGCACCAGACGTGCCGCATCGCGCAGGTCCTGCAGACCCGGGCGCCATATCTGCGCGTTCCTTATCGGACGTCCAGGCCGCACACGGCATTTGTGGCATTTTGCCTCTGGTATGAACCGTGCTAGAGCCTCCGGCGATGCTCCACCCTCACCCACGTCTGGACATGGATCAATGATGTCTCACCAGCCGGCGTGGGGAGGAAAAGCCGACGGCGCCCCCGCGAGCGACGGGCGGGCACGCTCCACGCCGAAGATCCGGGTGCTCGTGATCGACGACGAGCCGCTCATCTCTCTGGTGGTGCGCCGCACCCTCGCGACATGCGACGTCGACTGCGTGGAGTCCGTCGCGGCCGCGGTCGCGGCCGCGGAAGGGCGAGCCTACGATCTCGTGCTCTGCGATCTGAAGATGCCGAGCGCGACCGGCATGGATCTGCACGCGCGGTGGTCGACCGAACGACCCGAGCTCGCCGATCGCATGGTGTTCATGACGGGCGGCGCATTCAGCGAATCATCACGTCGCTTCCTCGTGACGATGGCCGCGCGCACGATCGAGAAGCCGTTTCACCCCGAACAGCTCCGCCGCTTCGCGCGTCTCTGCGTGGCCTGAGAGAAGCCGCCGTCTCCGCCCTGAGGCAGGGTCGGGGCGCGTCAGCGGCCGCCGGCGGCGCGCCGACGGGCGACAATGGCGGCGCGGTCGTCGTGCGGGGTCGACGGCGTGATGCACGCGTCATGGCTGCGCGGGAGGGGCGGAGATTTCGGGGGCCCGACGCGCGGCCTGGCGACCAGCTCCGTCAAGAGGGCGCTCATCGCCTCGAGGCGAAGCTTGAGCAGCTCGACGTGCGCCACGTGCTCGTCGATCTGGCCGCGCTCGTCGCGGTCCACCACGTCGCGGATCCGCTGCGCGAGAGCGCGCAGCGCGCGCGCCGCGCGCAAGTCGAGGTGGTCGAGGACCTTCTCGTGGGTCAGCGCCCGCTGCTCGAGCTCGAGAGCGAGGCTGCAAGCGTCGTCGCCGGCGCGCCAATCGCGGTTCATGACGGTAGGATCATGATTCATCGCCCACGGGCTTCGGGCCACACGATTGATTCGATATTTCCACTTGCAGAGCGAGCTTCGGCGAACGTTGGAGCTCCGACGTGATCGCCTCAGGCGTGGCCGTCTGCCCCGGTGGGGCAGACCGGCCACGCTCGTCGATCCAGCTCAGCTATCGCGGGCCGAGGCCACCGCCACGCGGGGCGGGAGCTGCGTCGCGTCGATGCCGACCAGCTTCTTCAGATCGCGACGCATCGTGGTCGAGTCCGACGTCGCGTCGGAGGGGCGGAAGCTCGCGAGCAGCACGTCGACGTCGCTCGGTGAGGCGCTCGCCAGCTCCGCCTGCCACGAGGGCCCGCCCGCCGTCGACCGCCGGGCGGGCGCGGGCGGCCCGGCCACGATGCGCCCCTGGCGCAGCGCGTCCTCCAGCGAGCGCGCCGCGAGGTCGACCTCGGTACTGGGGGTGCGCTCGGTGGGGGCTGGTGCCCGCGGCGTCACCAGGGGCGCGATCGCCTCCGCGATCACGGGCGCCATGCGCGGCGTCCGGGTCGGCTGGTGGGCAGCGACCTCGACCGCGGCGATCGACTCCACGTCGGTGGCCACCGCCAGCTCGAGCGACTCGGCGTCGATGTCGCACCCCACGGCCTGAGCGTCGATTACGGTCGGTTCGGGGAGCTCGATGCGGTGGGTCACCTCCTCCGGCTCCGGGACGTACCGCGCGACGGCCAGCGCCGGCTGGAACGGCGTCTCCGGTTCGAACTCGACGATGACGTCGAAGACCGGCTCCCCATCCAGCGCCCCTGGAGGCGTGGCGGGGGCGGGCCAGGACGCGTGGACGACGGGCGGCGGCGCGGGTGGCGGGGCCACCGGGGCGGTCGGCGCGGCGATGAGGAGCGGCGGCGCGGCGACCCCCGGCGGCTCCAGGACCGCGGGCGCGTGTCTGGCGAGCCGTCCCGCGTCTCGGGCGCGGGTGGTGTCGCGCGCGAGCCGGGCCAGCGAGCGGCGTGCCGCGGCGCGGTTCACGGGGATCAGCGCGGCCTCGATCTCGGCGACCACCAGCTCCGGCCCGCCGCGCTCCGCGCGGGCGGTGGCCGCCGCGGCCAGGCAGGGCATCGTCCCCGCCGAGACGGTGAGGAGGCGGCGCAGCAGCTCCCGCAGCACGCGCGCCCCCTCCTCCGGCGACACCGTCTCTCGACCGCGAGCGACCCTGACCGTGCCCTCGGTGGTCAGGGTCACCAGACCGTCCTCGAGACGGTACGGGAGGCGGGCGGAGGCGTCGCCGATCGCGAGCGCGAGGTAGCCGGCCGTCTCGGGCACGAGCGCGGCGGCGCGCGCGCCCGCTGCGCGGAGGACCTCGTCCAGGGTGACCGACGCGACGTGCATGATCGCTACTCCTCGGGGTGGGCTGCTCGCGACGAACGCGGGGGGCCCGGGACCTCGCGCTACCGTGGCCCCGCGGGGCGGGCCAACTATCGGGCGGCGAGGAAGGAACCACGCCGGCTCGTCGCCCCCGCCTTCGGCCGAGGGTAGGATGGCCCGCGATGAGTCACTGCCCGCAGTGCGGCGCCACCGTGCGCTCCGGCGCTCGAGCGTGCACCCAGTGCGGACTGGTCGTCTCGCTGGTCCCCGGCTTCGAGTCGGCGGGGATGGGCGCGGCGTCGAAGACCATCGTCGGCGGCGTCGGCTTCGGGCCGCTGCAGGCGGAGCTACCGCCGGCGCCGCCCATCCCGGGTGGGCCCTCG
>JBKJLX010000073.1:0-5610 GCA_046596645.1 Polyangiaceae bacterium | reverse complement strand
GTTCGCCGCTCGCGCGCCGCGCCGAGCGATCACCTCCACGGCTCGAGCTGTGGCGGTAAAGCACGGTCTCTTCGGCCCGTACGAGCGGCACCGGCCCGAAGAGACCGTGCTTTACCGCCACAGCTCGAGCCGTGGAGGTGATCGCTCGGCGCGGCGCGCGAGCGGCGAACAGGGAGGAGAAGCTCCCAAAGGATTTCAACCGTCTGAGTTGACGTACGAATTTGGCGCCAGAATGCGAGTGGCGGGAGGTGGTTCCCGCGACGATGATGCCGCCGCTTCCCCCACTCGGAGACCGCCGTGAACACCTCGCTCCTCCTCTTCCTCACGCTCGGGATCGTCGCTGGAACGGCCGCGTGCTCGTCGTCCGACGCCGATGGGGACGACGGTAGCGACGCAGGCAGTGGTGGGGGCGCGGGCGACGACGGCGAAGGTTGCAACCGTAACGACGACTGCGAGGGCTTCGTCTGCTCCTGCGACGGTGGGGCGAGTTTCGTCTTCGACGCCAGCTGCACGTACGATGAGGGCACCTCGACCAACCACTGCCGAACGGCTGCGGAGGAGTGCCCGACCGTGTGCGACACCGGCTCGGGAACGACTGACCCCGACACGAGCTCGGGCTCTGGCGAGACCGACGGGAGTGGCGCCGGTGGCCCAGGTGCGTCGGGCGCGGGCGCAGGCGACAGCCAGGGCAGCGGAACGCCGACCCACCCCGAGTGCGAGGCCTTCGCGGACCGGCTCTGCGAATGCAACGTAGGTGGCAGCTGCACGGGTGAGGAGCGCGCGGGCTACGTGGACTCGTGCGAGATCTCGTTCGGGACAGCGTATGGGAACTGTTCGATGGCCTGCGTCGCAAGCGGCGGCACCTGCGGCGAGAAGAGCGAATGCGTCTACGGCTGCAGCGACTGAGGGCGCCGGCACGCTCGACGGCCCTGCTTCTGCATCGCTTCGATCAGCCCGGGCGCCGCTCGCCGGTCGCACCACGGCTTCGACATCCTCTCGTGGGGCCCCACACAACCGCTCGCCGGCGTGGAGCGTTCTCTCGGTTGCGCGACGCCGATCGACCCCCCGGCCGCAACGAGGAGCGCGCCGAGCTTGCTCATCGGGAATGCGCGCTCACCTCGTTGACAACGCGGTTGGCTGCCGTCTCCGAGAGGGCCATGGAGACCACCCGCGACTCGGTCTCCACCGCCGCGAGCCACCCCCGCGGCGTGCGCGCCAGGGCGAAGGGGTGGATGCCATGGTGATAGCGGGTCGCCGGCCGATCCAGCGGTCGGATGGCCCTCGTGCGACCTGCCACCTTGCCGGCGAGATCGAGGTGAACGGCGAACACGTCCTCACCACCGTCGACGCCGTAAGGCAGCGCGAAGCCGGTCTCCGAGGCCGCGACCGTCGCGTGCGACGCGCCCGGCGCGACGGGCTCGGCGCGCGGCGCCGCGCGGTCGCGCGGGGCCGAGGGCAGCACAGCCACGTGCCAGTCGTCGCCCCGGGCCAAGAGGACGCCCAGACCCTGCGGGCCCGAGGCGACGTCGAGCCCGGTCGGCTCGCGTCCCGGCCCCCCGGCGGTGAAGGCCCAGCGACGGCTCGTGGCCCGCGGCGGAACCACGGCGACGCCGTCGGTGAACCCGTCGATCGGAGTCAGGAGGCGGCTCAGGCCGAGGGCGATGCTGCCGTCGACCGCCGCGGAGAGCTCGGGCCACGTCTGGCTCGCGGTGACCCTGGCGAGGTCGAACACCTCGCTCGCGACGACCGCGGCGCGTGGCTCGGGCTCGCGTGACGTGGCCTCGGTCCACCAGCGACGCCACGCGTCCCGCGCGCCGTTGGGCGGCGTGCTCTCGTCGGCGAGCGGCGCGACGAGCGCCTGCAGCCGAGCCTCCGCCTCGGCGCGCACCACGCGCGGTCCGATGACGCCGTGTCCCGGCGGAGCGATGACCTTGCCGTCGTCGCGCGCGTCGTCGAGCAGCGCGATGACCTCGGGGATCAGCTCGAGGAACTCTCGGCAGGCGGGGGTGGTGCCGCTGCTGCGCTCATTTCGCGCCGGGGGTCACCGCGGCCGGCGCTCCGCTCGCCGCGACGCTAGGGTCCGGAAAACAGGCGCAAGAGGTGAGCTTCTCGCCGCTGGTCAGCATGCTGAATTCACCCTTCGGGCAGGCGAGCTTCTTCGGGCACCCGGCATTGCCTTGCACGAAGGTCATGCACTTGCCGGCGCCGGGCTCCGCCGCGAAGCACACCGCAGCGGCGTCGCCGATGTCCTTGCAGTCGGTGTTGTAGGAGCAGCTCTCGCCCGCCCCCTTGCCGCAGCCGAGCAGCGCCAGGGCGAGCACGACCGGGCCCATCACCGCGCCGAAGCGAACGAGCCCGGTCTCGATCGACGGGCTCATCATGCCGATCCCTTCGAGGCGGCTCCGAGGCGATGGCGACCCAGGAAGCCGGCGATGGCGCGAGCGACCGCGGCCGGGCGCTGGATGTGCAGGAAGTGCCCTGCGTCGTCGACGGTGTGCTCCTCGACGACGGGCAGCCACGAGCGCAGCCGCTCCGCGACGTCCACGGAGAGGGGCAAGGTCTCCGCGCCGAGCACGGAGAGCACGGGGTGCCGGATCCCGGCGGCGAGCTCCGCGCCGAAGGACCACGCTGCGGTGCCGGGGAGCTCGATGGCGAAGAAGGTGTCGGCGTCCGCGATCGTCTGCGCCAGCGTCCCGGGAAGGCGCTCGTCGAGCAGGGCCCGGCAGGCGTCCCACGCGAGGCCGCTCACGATCGCCAGGAACGAGGCCAGCGCCGCCTCGGGCCGGCCTGCATGGTAGGCGTCGAGCGCCGGCTGCGCCTGCGCGAAGAACGCGTTGCCGCTGGGGACGGACAGCAGGGTGGGCTCCAGGAGCGAGAGCGTCTGGACGACAGCTGGGTGATCCACCGCGAGCTGGAGCGCGACCGATCCGCCGCTCCCGTGGCCGACGACGTGCGCGCGTTCCACGCCGAGATGCACGAGGAGCGCGGCCGCGTCGGCCACGTGATCGGCGACGCTCACCGGTCCCGGGACCCGCATGCTGCCGGCCCAACCGCGCTTGTGGTACCTGATCAGGCGGTAGCTCTGCGCCAGCGCCGGCTCCGAGAGGAGCGGCAGGAACCCGTCCGCCAGCAGCGGGCTGACGAGGAGCACGGGCTCACCCGAGCCCACCACCTCGTACTCCAGCGTGATCCCGTGGACCTCTGCGACCTTCATCGTACCCGGTCGCCGTCTCGTGGACGCCGCCGAGCTGCCCTGCATCGTCGTGCTCATGCCAGGTCGGCGTGACCACGGTCGTCACGGTGGGAAGTTTCTCGGTCACACTTGCTAGACCCTAGCCGCCTCGTGGTCCGCGCGCGCGAAGCGGCTTCGCGACGTGAATGGCCGGCCGCCGACGACCTCTTCACGGCAGCCGACCAGGCGGGCCTCCTCGCCGGCGGCGATCTGCCGCTCGTCGCCCAGGTCGCCTATGCGGCCGGGCACCTCGACCGCAGCATCGAGACGTGGGAGCGGGCATATCGAGAGAGCATCCAGGCCGGTGACGAGCTCGCAGCCGCTGGCGCCGCCGTCCGTGTCGCCATGCACCTCTTGCTGGACACCGCGCTCATGGCCCCCGTTCGAGGGTGGCTGGCCCGCGCCGACCGCCTCCTGAAGGGGTCGACCGACACGCCGGTGCACGCCTGGCTGGCGGTGGTGCGCAACTACGAGCGGATGTTCGCCGGCGACACGGTCCGTGCGCGCGAGTGGGCCCAGCAGGCGATCGAGGTGGGCACGCGGCGGGACCCAGCCGCGGCGGCCATCGGTCGGGTGGCCGAGGCGCGAAGCATGATCCTGGACGGGGAGGTGCGGCTCGGCCTGAGCCTGCTCGAGGAGGCCGGCGTGGCAGCGACGTCGGGCGAGCTCGATCCTCTCTCGACCGGGCTCGTCTACTGCGAGCTGGTGTGCGCGCTGCACGGAGTCGCTCAGTACGATCTGGCAGAGGAGTGGACCACCGCGATGGAGCGGTGGTGTGGGGCGAACGCGATCGGAAGCCTCCACGGCCGCTGCCGCGTCCACCGCGCCGAGATCCTCCGGCTACGCGGATCCTTCGCCGAGGCCGAGAGGGAGGTCCTGGCCGCTTGCGAGGAGCTGCGCCCCTACTTGCGACGCGAGCTCGGATGGCCGCTGTGCGAGCTGGGACGGATTCGGATGCACCGAGGCGATCTCGAAGGAGCGGAGGAGGCCTACCTCGCGGCTCACGACGTCGGGTGGGACGCGCAGCCAGGGCTCGCCTTGGTCCAGCTCCGGCAGGGCGACATCGTCCTGGCGACCGCCTCCATCCGCGACGCGCTCGAGCGTCCATCGCAGGTGCCTTCCAAGGAAGCACCGCCGAACACCGATCTTCGCCGGGCGCCGCTGCTGGAGGCGCAGGTGGAGATCGCGATCGCGAGCGGGGACTTCAACCGAGCGCGCTCGGCAGCGGTCGAGCTGGGGGCGGTGGCCGCCCGGTTCGAGAGCAAGCCGCTGGTCGCCGCTGCCGCGTTCGCCCGCGGATGTCTGCGCCTCGCCGAGGGCGATGCATTCGCGGCGCGACACGAGCTCCAGGAAGCCGCGCGTCTGTGGCACGAGGTCGGCGCACCGTACGAGGCCGCGCAGGCCCGGAAGGGGCTCGCGGACACGCACGTCGTGCGTCACGCCGTGGCTGCCGCCCAGAGCGAGCAGGTGTGCCCGCCGGATCGGAACGTCTTCCGGCGCGAGGGTGACTACTGGGCGGTCGCCTTCGACGGCGGCACGGTTCGGGTGCGCGATCTCAAGGGCACGCGATACATCGCGCGCCTTCTGGCCGATCCGCATCGCGAGTTCCACGTCGCGGATCTGGTCGCGGGCGAAGTGGAGGCCAGCGGATCGTCGGTGCCCTACGCAGCGCTGGGTGACGCCGGACCGGTCCTCGATGCCCGTGCCAAGGACGCCTACCGCCGGCGCCTGACGGAGATCGAAGAGGATCTCGAGCAGGCGGAGGCGGAGGGCAATCCGTCGCGCGTCGCGCAGGCGGAGGGCGAGCGCGATCTCCTCGCTCGCGAGCTCGGCAAGGCCCTCGGCCTCGGCGGTCGGGAGCGTCGGGTCGGCTCCGCGTCCGAGCGCGCTCGCGGCAGCGTGACCCGCGCCGTCCGCCAGGCGCTGACGCGGATCACCGAGCACCACCCCTCGCTCGGCAGGCATCTCGGCCGCAGCATCCGCACTGGAACTTATTGCGCGTATGACCCCGACCCGGGCCTCGCCATCGCCTGGGCGTTGTGAGCGCGTACGGAATGTCGCGGCGCCTGGGGAAGCCGCGGGTAGCTGCTGATCGTGCTCGCCGTGTAGGCTCGCCCGGTCGACGGGAGAGCCAGCAGCGGCGAGGCGGCGCGCTTCCAGCTCCCGCGCAAGCATGGCGACGACGTCCCACCCGCCGACTTCCGTGGCGGCCACGATCGCCCGCGCGAGCGCGTCCTCGACGGACAGCCCCTCGGACACGCGTACCCGCTGCACGAACCCCGTCCTGTCGTAGCGCGTCGCGCCTGCGCATGATGGGCGCGTGACGCCGACCGCCTCAGCTCGCCGGCACCTGCTCCTGCGCGGGCGGCGGCGGGATG
>JBKJLX010000710.1:0-5644 GCA_046596645.1 Polyangiaceae bacterium | reverse complement strand
AGGCCTCCGGTGGTCAGGCCTCCGGTGGTCAGGCCTCCGGTGGTCAGGCCTCCGGTGGTCAGGCCTCCGGTGGTCAGGCACCGTCGCAGGCCAGCCAGCAGCCCGGCTCCAGTGACGACGGCGCTTCCAGCGGTCAAGCGTCGAGCTCGCCGGGCAATGGCGTCAGCAGCAACAGCGGCGCGCAGAGCGCACCGGGCCATGGCGCTCAGAGTGCACCCGGCGACGGCGCCAGCGTCGGCCAGGGCAGCAGTGGTCAGGTGAGCGCCCCGTCGAACGGCGCCAACGGCAGCGCCGGTGCCATCTCCAACGGCGCGGGTGCTGTGGCGAGCGCGCCGGGCGGCTCCGTGTCGCAGGGCGGTGTCGGGTCTGCCGGCCTCGGTCAGGTCGGTCAGGCCGGGCAGGGTGCCGTGGCCCCCGGCGCAGCGCAGGGCGGCGCCGGTGCGCTTCCTGGCGGATCGGCAGGCGGCACCAACGTGCTGGGCGGAACTCTCCCTGGCGGTGCGCCTGGTAGCGGCCTCCCCGGCGGCGGTGTCCCCAGTGGCGCCATCCAGGTCGCGGCCCAGGCGGCGGAGGAGACGGTCAAGAAGAAGCTGCTCGACGAGCTTCTCACCAGGTTCCCCCCCAAGGACGTGATGGAGATCATCACCACCGGGGACACCGACAAGCTGCGAAAGCTGCTGGTCAATCAGCTCCCGCCGGGCATGCGCCCGGAGCTGATCAACGACCTGCTCGACATGGCCAAGACGCAGATCGAGGCGAAGAAGGCCAAGGCCGAGCAGGCGCTGAAGGACATCGCCGCGAAGGACGCGCAGGCAGCCGAGGCGGCCAAGGTCCTCTTCGCGCAGGAGAACCTCAAGATCACGGTCGCCACCGGTGACCGGCTCGACGTCCGCGAGTTCGAGGTGAAGGAGCGGCTGTCGGCGCTCTTCGAGGTCCGCCTGCACGCGGTGTCGAAGAACCAGGACATCAAGTTCGACGACGTCATCGGCAAAGAGGCTTCCTTCGAGCTGCGCGCCGATCGCATCGACGAGACGAAGAACCGCTTCTGGAAGGGCGTCTGCGTCAAGCTGGAGCAGGTCGGCGTCGACGACCAGAACCTCTCCTCCTACGAGCTGACCATCGTCCCCACGCTGTGGAAGCTGTCACAGCGCCGGAACTACCGCGTCTACCAGTACCAGTCCGAGCCCGAGTCGGCGAAGCAGCTGCTCGACGAGTGGGGCATCCAGTGCGAGTGGCGCATCGACTGGGGCCAGTACAAGCCGCGCAAGTACCGCGCGCAGTACGACGAGACCGATCTCACCTTCGTGACCCGCACCCTGGAGGACGCCGGCATCACCTACTTCTTCGAGCAGAAGGAGGACAAGACGATCCTGGTCCTGGACGAGGCGCCGCAGCAGGCCCCGCTCCGCAAGCCGGCCATCGACTACGAGAACAAGGGCATGCAGGCTCGCAACAAGGAGTTCGTCACCGACGTGGCGATGGGCACCC
Source organism: Polyangiaceae bacterium (assembly GCA_046596645.1). Lineage (GTDB taxonomy): Bacteria > Myxococcota_A > Polyangia > Polyangiales > Polyangiaceae > JBKJLX01. The sequence continues at coordinate 4,156 of JBKJLX010000710.1, read as the reverse complement.
GCGTGCGGCCCGGCAAGTACACGATCTTCGATCACGACTACCGCCGCGCCTCCGACTTCGTCCTCTCCGCGACCGCCAAGGGCGGTCTGGCGGAGGAGGCGCTCATGGAGCGCTTCCACTACCTTCCGGGCGCGTTCCTCTTCGTCTCCGAGGGCGGCGACACGCCGAACGCCGACGACCGCGGCATCGCTCGTCACAACCAGGAAGAGGCGAACAAGCTCGCGCAGCGTCGCTTCGACGCCAAGCGCGTCTCCGCTGACACGCTCGCGTTCTCGACCAACGTGCACCAGCTGCGGCCGGGCATGGTGATCGAGATCGCCGGTCACCCGCGCAGCGACCTCAGCGGCGTGCCGCTGCTGATCTCGGCCGGGTTCATCAACGGGAGCGCGACCGGCGACTGGAAGCAGTCGTGCGAGGCGCGTAACGCCAAGCTCGCGTACCGCCCCGCCCTGGCGACGCCCAAGCCCAAGGTCGCGGGGCCGGAGAGCGCCACGGTCGTCGGCCCCGCCGGCGAGGAGATCCACACCGACGAGTTCGGGCGCGTGCGCGTGCAGTTCCACTGGGACCGCGAGGGCAAGCGCGATCACAGCGCGTCGCCGTGGGTGCACGTGAGCCAGCCCTGGGCCGGCACCGGCTTCGGCGGCGTCAACATCCCGCGCATCGGCCAGGAGGTCATCGTCGACTTCCTGGGCGGCGACCCCGACCGGCCCATCATCATGGGCCGCTACTTCACCAACACCGGCAAGGTTCCCTACAAGCTGCCGGACAACAAGACGCAGGGCGGCTGGAAGAGCATGAGCTCGCCCGGCGGCGGCGGCTTCAACGAGCTGATGTTCGAGGACAAGTCGGGCGGCGAGCTCGTCAGGTTCCAGGCGCAGAAGGACTTCACGGGCCTCGTGAAGAACAACTACGCGATGAACATCCAGAACAACCGTCGGATCAACACCAAGGTGGATGACACCGAGACGGTCGGTGGAAAGCAGACCATCCAGGTCACCGGGGAACGCAGACTCCGGGTGAAGGCGAGTCAGCAGCACCAGGTCACCGACGACCTGTCGTTCCACTCGGTCGCCGGCAACCTGAAGGCGCTGGCCCACGGCGCTGTGCTCATCCAGAGCCTCGCACCGGCGCAGATCCAGCTCAGCTGCGGCGCGTCGCACATCATCATGACGAACGACCAGATCGTCATCGAGAGTCCGATGGTTCACCTCAACCCCGGTGCGAGGGTGACGCCGCCGCCGGCGCCGCCCGTCCATCCCGACCTTCCGGCGGCGCCCGCCGGCTTCTTCGGATCGCCGTGAAAATTCGCCGCGTCTCGGTCGACGGTTTCCGAGGGCTCCCCGATCGCGAGTTCGCGCTCGGGGCGCCGTCGGCGTCACGTGCTCCCAACCTCGTCGTCGTGACGGGGCCCACCGGCTCGGGGAAGACATCGTTCCTCGAGGCGATCATCGCGGGCAAGGAGCGCGTCGGCGCGTACGGCCCCATCGGGCCTGATCACGACTACATCCGTCAGTCGAACACTGCGGCGAAGGTCAAGATCCTCTGGGAGCCCGACACCCTCGAGCGAGACCGGTTCGGCACCGACGCGATGACGATGGAGAGCGAGGCCATGTTCGGCGCGGTCGCTGCGGAGCCGGAGCACGATCCGGCGCTGATCGGCATGCTGGAGGAGTACGACCTCGAGCCCAGCAGCTCCAAGGTCGAGTACTTTCACGCGGGCCGGCGGCTGATCGTCGGCGGGAGCGTCGACGCGACGCGCCTCGGGTCGACTCCGATGGAGCGCTCGATCCGGCTCTCGCGCGACGACGCCAAGTACGCAGGGCTGGTTCGCTTCGTGGTCGCGGCCGGGCTCGGCCTCGACATGGACACCATGGGCCAACCGCGCCCGCCGGGTCGTGTCACCGCGGCGTTCGAGAAGCTTTGCCGCACCAAGAAGCTCGCAGGGCTCTACCGCGCCGGCGACGGTGTCTTCCCCGGCTTCCAGGACAACGCAGGCCGCCCTGTCAGCATCGCGCAGCTCAGCGATGGAGAGGCCGACGCGTTCCTCTTTGCAGCCACGTTCGTGCGCAGCGGCATCCGTCGCTCGGTCGTCCTCGTCGACACGCCCGAGCTGCATCGGTCCGACGCCGAGGCCAAGGCGTTCGTGGAAGGCCTCCTCTCGATCGAGGAGGACAACCAGCTCATCGTCGCGACGCGCGCGCCGTCGGTCGTCGGGATGGTCCCGAAGGACCGCATCGTCTCCCTGGGTTGAACCTGATGGCTGCTGCGAACGAGATGAAGGGCACGGTGACCTACCTCACCGACGAGGTCGTCTTCGAGGTCCCGGACGGCTTCGTCGACAAGAGCCTCACCATGCTGTCGTCCACCAAGGTGACGATGCCGATGAGCATCACGATCGACCGCAACCCGGCGGAGGGCCCGCTGGAGTCGCAGGTGACGAAGCAGCTGGAGACGATCAAGAAGGTCTCGCCCAGCACCAAGGTGCTCGGCTCGCGCGAACGGGAGGTCGGCAACCTTCCCGCGCGTGAAGTGAGGATGTCCACCGTGGCCGGCAAGCAGCAGCTCTACGTTCGCCAGACGTACGTCGCCTACTACGGCACCCTCCTGACGATCTCGATGACCTCACAGCGCCCACAGCAGCAGCAGTGCGACGCTGCCGCCGAGCGGCTCGTCACCAGCTTGAAGTTCAGGAAGAGGTGACGCGGTGGGGATCTACGACATCGACGAGGCGCGCCTGGTCCTCCCGGAAGGCTGGGCCGACCGCTCCATCACCAGCCTCGAGTTTCCGCTCGGCGAGGGCAAGCAGCTGCGGCTGGTGATGCAGCGTGAAGCGCACCGCGAGAGGCCGCTGCTGAAGTCAGTGGAGGAACACCTCACCGACATGCGGCGGCGCCTCGCCGGCTTCGAGCTGGTCACCAAGAACGAGATCCTCCTCGACGCGGAGCCCGCGGTCGAAGTGCTCGTGCGGTTCTCCGACAAGTCGAAGGCAATCGAACACCGGTCGCTGTGGTTCCTCGTCGGCAAGAAGCGCGTGACCCTCGCGATCATCGCGACGGCCGACGTCACCGACGCCGCGGAGAAACTCTACGTCGGCGTTCGGACCTCGCTGCGGCGACGCGGCGGCGACCCCGAGGAGACGGTAGAAGCTGCGCCGCCGATCACGCCGCCCCCTTCCGTGAACTGACCGCCGTTCCCATCCCAGCAGCCATCCATCCGCCGCATCGAGGAGAGACCATGGGAGCCATTCTGGAAGATGCGGCGCGAAAGTTCGTCGATCCCATCGAGCACACCGGGGGGATGTGGAAGCAGATCCTCGGCGTCATCGGCTTCGTCGCCGGCGTCGTCCTCGTCGTGGCCCTGTGCGCGACCCCCGTCGGCTGGGTTGCCATGGCCGCGCTCGCGAGCACGGCGTTGCTCGTGGGCAGCGTCGGGATGTTCGCCGGGGAGATGTTATCGAAGCTCATAGACTACGAAGCAGGCGACATCCTGGAGGGGTCGCCCAACGTCACCGTAGGCGACGTGACGCTGCCGGCAGCGCGCGTGAACGACAAGACGAAGTGCCACAACCAGAAGATCGCCGAGGGTTGCCTCACCATCGGCATCAACCAGCAGCCCGCCGCGCGTGTGAAGAGCCGCACCGAGTGCAACGGCAAGGTCAAGACCGGGTGCACGACCGTCAAGTACGGAGGCCCGTGGATCCAGGTCCTCGCGATCAAGGACCCGGACGATCCGGCCTGGTACAAGATCTTCAAGGAGGTCGTCGACTGGGCCGGCATGTTCCTCGGCGTCGCCGGTCTCCTCAAGGGCCTCGGCAGGCTCGGGCTCCGTGGAGCTCTCCAGGCCAACATCGGCCAGGTGTGGAAGGACGGCAATGCGTTGCGGCGCCTCGCGCTCGCGCACGAAGTCGCTGATCCGTTCGTGTTCAGCGGCATGAAGCTTGCCGAGTACTCCGGAGCCGCGTTCACACAGAGCACGCTGTACCAGTCCGGCGCCTTCCTCTGGAACGCAGGCGGCACCGCGCGCGGCCTCAACGATGCTCGAAACGCTTTCCGCGCGCCGGGCGCTGCCTTCGGGCCCCCCGGCGGTGGACCGCCCGCGGGCGGCGGTGGACCTCCGGCAGGAGCGCCCCCGGCGGGTGGACCTCCGGCGGGTGGAC
>JBKJLX010000683.1:0-4376 GCA_046596645.1 Polyangiaceae bacterium | reverse complement strand
ATGACGTCGACGCGGCCGGCGAGGAAGTCCTCGTGCGCCGCCGTCCGCTCCTGCTTGCGGAGCCTTCCGTGGTAGCGCGCGGCGCGGAGGCCGGCGACGACGAGCCGCTGCCACGTGGCCTCGACGGTCTTGATCGTCGCCGCGTAGACGATGGCCGGCGTGGTCCCCGGCTCCTCCTCCAGGATCTGGAGGAGCGCACGCTCCTTGACGGCCTCGGTGGGCGTGCGCCGGACCTCGAAGAAGATGTTGGTGCGCTCGACGTCGGCGCGGACCACCTCGGCGTCGGGGATGCCGAGCTGCGCGAGGACGTCGTCCGCCACCTCGGCGGTCGCCGTCGCGGTGAGGGCGAGCACCGGCGGGTTGCCGAGCGCGGCGCGCGCATCGCGGATGGAGAGGTACGCAGGGCGGAAGTCGTGGCCCCAGTGCGAGACGCAGTGCGCCTCGTCGATCACGAGCAGGGAGACGCCGCGCTCGCGGAAGAGCTCCAGCGCCTCCGGTCGCTCCAGCCGCTCCGGCGTCGTGTAGACGATCTCGGCGTGCTCGCGGTCGATCGACGCGAGCGCCTCGCGCTCCTCGCCGGCGGTCAGGGTGGAGTCGAGCTTCTCCGCCGGGACGCGGCGCTGCTCGAGGCGCGCGGTCTGGTCGTCCATGAGCGCGATGAGCGGCGAGATGACGAGCACCAGACCGGGCAGCATCAGCGCCGGCAGCTGGAAACAGAGGGACTTGCCGCCGCCGGTTGGCAGGATGCCGAGCGCGTCGCGCCCCTCGAGCACCGCGTCGATGAGCTGCCGCTGCCCCGGGCGGAACGCGGTCACACCGAACGTTTCGCGCGCGATGTGCTCTATCGATCTCGCCAGCGTGCGCGCGTGCGCGTCGTCGTTCATGGGCGTCTCCGGTCGAGAGAGAAGGTCGCGGCGTGGTGCCCGTGCCCGCGGGCACCACGCGCGGGTCGTGGGATCAGTCGACCGGGCCGGGCGCCGGACCCGGAGCGGGACCGGGGACGACGCCGTCACCGTCCTCCTCGCCACCCCGCCGCCGCCCGCCGCTCGCTCCAAATCCCATCAGCGCCAGCAGCCGCCCGTCCTTCACCGCGACCCGGGCGATCTGGCTCCACTCCAGGTACCAGCCCCAGAGCGCCGTCTCCGCCTCCTCGATCGCCGCGTTGACCTCCTCCGCCGGCGCCACCGTCGGCTCCGCCGGGATGGTCGCCTCCGTCAGGTACGCCTTGGCCTCGTCCAGCACCGCCTTGGTGACGCCGCGCTCCTTGAGCACTGCGCGCGCGGCCTTGCTGTCCTTGTCGGTCGCCTTGTCGAGCTCGGCGAGCCGGTCGATGAGGAGCTGCACGCCGAGGAGGACGGGCGGGCCCTCGGTCTGCGACAGGTTGTTGAAGAGCCGCGCGTGCACCTCGGGGTGTCGGCGCTCGAGCGTCGCGCTGATGACGGGGTACCAGCGGTTCTCCCAGGCATCGACGTTCGCCACCACGGTGGGGCTCGCCGACACCTCCGGCATCCTCGAGCCCCGGACCGTGGTCACCGCCCGGAGGAGCGTCCAGCCCTCCTCGATGTCGGCGTTCACCATGCCGTAGGTGTTCATCGCTGTCGCGACCCGGGCGTTGCCGAGTCCCATGAGCATCCGGAGCACGCGCTCCGCCTTCTGTCCGAGCGTCAACTTGGCCATGTGGCTCTCCTCCCGCCCTCCAGGGCGCTCTGTCGTGGGTGGCCCGCTCTCTCGCGGGGCGCGTTTCCTGAATCTCTGGGCTCGGTTGGCCGCTGCCCTGGCCCGCTGGCTCCTCGCCCCGCTTCGGAAGGTCTCTGCCCCGGTGGGGGGTGCTCCCCGGGAGCCGGGGGGTGCTGCCTCCGAGCCGGGGGATCGAGCTTCCGAGCAGGGGGATCTGACGTTTCGAGCTGGGAATTGGAGCTTCCGAGCTGGGGCAGCGACCCCCGGAGCGGGGGCAGCGACCCTCCGAGCTGGGGCGACGACGTTCGGAGCCGGGGCAGCGAGTCGCCGACCACAACGCCGGCGATCAGCCCGGCCAGTCGAGGAGCGGCGTCGCCTCGCCGCTGTAGGTGACGCCGGCCTTCTCGACGAAGACCAGGCCGGCGGGCTCCGCGAGGAAGCGCGGCTTCGGCGAGTCGTCGCTGACGTAGTCGGCGAGGTCTTCGACCTCGGCGCCAGCGTCGCCCTGCTCGAGCCACGCCGTCATCGACCGCACGCGGTCGCGTCGCTCGCGGAGCCAGCTCTTGAAGCCGCGGACCTGGCCCTTGTGCACCTCGTGGACGGCGAGCCGACGGAAAAGCTTGGGGAGCACGGGGGGCCCGACGTCATCGCCGTCGGCGTTCTTCTCGTGGTGCATCGTCTCGTCGAAGTGGAGCTCGGTCGTGTACCAGCGCCACACGCCGCGCTGGTTGGAGCGCGCCTCGGACGCGAGGCGCAGGTAGCGGCGGGCAGCGGTGCGATCCATCGAGGTGTAGATCGACGGCAGCGCGAGACCGGCCTCGAGGAGCGCCTCGTTCACGACCACCGTGCCCGGCCCGGCGGTGTTGGCGACGACGACGCCGACGAACCGCCCGTACACGTCGAAGACATCGTTCGGCGTCTCGACGTCGGTCGTCACCCGGGCGCTCAGCGCGGCGCCGGGGCCGAGCTTGTCGCGGAGGTGCAGGCACCCGAGCTGCGCGCGCGGCTGGCGGTACTGCGCGTTCCGGCCGATCAGCACGCCCGGCTCGGTCGTCGGGTAGTGCAGCTCCGGGGCGTCGATGCCCTCGAGCCGAACCCGCACCCGTCCACGGTCGAGCACCGGCTGGCGCTTGCCATGATCGAGCACGAACGCCCCGTCGAACACCGGCGACTCGTCGCCATCGACCAGCACCTTCTCCACGTCGACGACGACGGTGTCGGCGTCGGAGCTTCCCTTCGGCCAGAACTGATCGACGTTCAGCCGCCCACGGATCTCGACCCTCGGCATGAGGCTCCCCCTCCTCGCGCGTTCGTCCCAGGCCCCCCCGGGCTCGTGCGCGCGTTCAAGAAGTTACGGGCCCGTCGCGGGGGTTGAGAAGATGGAATCGACAACTGTCCGAAGACCGGACACCGGCGGTTCGACGGCGAGCGAAGCTCGCGGTGCAGGATGCCCTCCGAGCGCGATGGCCTCCGTCGCCGCCGCGAGTGAGGCGCTGAGGGGCCAGCCACCGGCGCCGGCTCACTTGGTTCCCTCGGCAGCCTCCAACTCGATGAGCGCGTCGGCCGCGTCACGGAGCCGATCGACCGAGTCCATCCTGGCCTCCGACAGCTCCCGTCGAAGGAGGAGCACGTCGGCGAGAGCGATCTCGCCGGCCCCGTAGGCGGCCGCCGCGAGGGCCGCCGTCTCCTCGAAGGTCGCGACGCCTCTCGCTGCGAAGACGTCTGCAGCCGCGCGCCTACGGTCGTGGACGGCGCGCGCCGCGTCCACCTCCGCGGCGACCCCACCGCGACTGGCCTCGAGCTCGACGCGTGCTTGCCGCGATCGAGCTGCCGCCTCGGCGGCGAGACCCTGGCCGCGCTCGAACAGGGGGAGAGTGAGGCTGACCGTGCCGAGGAGGATGCTGGTGTCGGCGTCCTCGTGGGCGTACTGCGCGCCGAGGCCGAGGAGCGGCCAGGCGGCGGCGCTCGCGGCGTCGATCTCGGCCTCCGCCTCCCGACGCGCGGCCTCGAGCGCGCGCAGATCCGCGCGCGATCCGACGGCGCCACGACGCCGCCGCGCGAGCTCCTCCAGAGAGCCCTCGACCACAACGCCGCGTCCGGGCGCGATGGTCAGTATCATGCGGAGCTGGGCCAGTGCCCCGGCTTCCGTCGCGGCCGCCGCCTCCACGTCGGCGTCTGCGCGGGCGAGCACGCCGCGCGCGACGTTCTCCTCCAGTCGGTTCGCGTCGCCGGCGTCGCGACGGCGGACCGCGATCGCGTCGAGCGTCCGAGCGAGCTCCGCACCCTCACGGGCGAGCCGCAGCCGCTCACGCGCCCAGACGGCCTCCACGAACGTGAGCGCGGCGTCACGGCGCGCGAGCCGGCCCGCGTCCTCCGCCTCGGCGTCCGCGCGATCGACCGCGGCCTCCACCCCGCGCCGGCGCGCAGCCCGTCCGCCCCCGAGATCGAGGGGCTGCGACACGCCCACCTCCCAGTCCACGGTGGGGCCGGCGTTTCCGGCCCATCGGGGCCCCAGCCCTCCCTCGATGGTGGGGTTGTCGCGCAGCCACTGCGACGCCTGGACGCGTCGGCTCCGCGCCGTCGCGCTCCGGGCCGCGGCGAGGCGCGCCGAGGGTCCGCTCCGGACGCGGCGCAACGCCTCCGCGAACGTCAGGGTCAGGGGGCCGGCGTCGGGGCGGAGCACGGGCGACGCAGGCGCC
>JBKJLX010000705.1:0-11464 GCA_046596645.1 Polyangiaceae bacterium | reverse complement strand
CTGCCGCCCTGCCGCCCTGCCGCCCTGCCGCCCTGCCGCCCTGCCGCCCTGCCGCCCTGCCGCCCTGCCGCCCTGCCGCCCTGCCGCCCTGCCGCCGGGCAGTCAGGGCGAGAAAGGGGAGGGGAGGACGGTGGGGGGCCGCATGCCGGTGACGGAGGGGCGCCACCAGGATCGGACATTCCCCGTCCGACCACTGCACGCGCGAGCGGTCCGCCGATGGGGCGGACCGGCGTAGATGGTGAGGGACGACGGAGCGGTCGTCGGGAGGAGTGACGATGAGCCTGCGAGAGAACATCGATGCCTACGTGCGGCGGGTGAAGGAGCTGGCGGATCACGTGAGGGGGAACGAGCAGGCGACGAAGCAGAGCCTCATCGGCCCCTTCTTCACCATGCTCGGCTACGACCTGACGGACCCGCGAGAGTGCGTGCCCGAGTACCGCGCAGACTTCGGCAAGGAGCGGTCGGCGAAGCCGATCGACTGGGCGTTCCAGAACAACGCCGGCTTCGCGTTCTTCGTCGAGGCGAAGGAGGTCGGGAAGAAGCTGGGCGGCTACGACGAGCAGCTCGCCGATTACTTCGCCAAGGAGCCGAACGTGCGCCTCGGCGTCCTCACCAACGGCGCGCAGTGGCGCTTCTTCACCGACGTCGTGAACACGAACGTCATGGACAAGGAGCCGTTCGCCACGTGGGACCTCATGACGGAGGAGACGCCGCCGATCGACGTCATCACTCTCCTCCAGAAGTCCCAGTTCAATCCCGAGCTCATCCGCGCGTTCGCGCAGCGCAAGCGCGCACAGAACCTGCTCGTGTCCGAGCTGTCGCGCCTCCTCGAGCCGTCGAACGAGCTCACCAAGCTCGCCGTCGCCAACCTGGAGACGCGCAACATGACGCAGGTGGTCGTCGACAGCTGGAAGCCCGTCGTGGCGGGCGCGCTGAAGGAGTGGGCTCGGCAGCAGGTGCTGACAGCAGTCCTGACCGCACCGCCGTCCGCGCCGGGCCCGGAACGGGCTGACGCGCAGAAGATCGAGACGACTCCGGAGGAGCTGGAGGCGTTCGCGAACATCCAGCGGCTCCTTGGCGTCGAGTGTCCCGTCGCCTACGAGGACTCCGTGGCGTACTTCAAGGTGCACCTTGCAGACAAGCGCACGAAGGTGTTCACCAGGCTCCAGATCGGGAAGCGCAACACCCGCGTGTGGGTGCCGCTACCGCAGGAGCGGGCGACCGCGCTGGCGGCGGGCAAGCCGGTGACGGCGCAGGGGGACTGGTCGATCGTGAGCCTCGATCCTGGGGCCTCGGTGGACGTGCTGGCCGATCTCTTTCGCGCGGCGCACACGCACGTGGCGCTCGCCAAGGGGACCGCGCCTCAGGACGAGTGATCGCGCGAGGAGGGAGACGGACGGCTGAGCGAGAGCGCCTGGCGGCCCACTGCAATGGTCGAGGAGAGGGTTCGTGATGCTGACGTTGACGACCAAGCCAGAGAAGCTGCTCGCATGGGCGGAGCCGCCGCTCTCTACGGGCTCGACCTCGCTTGTTGACCATGGCTGGGGCCAGGAGGACGAGAAGGTCAGCCGGCTGTTCGAGCGCTGGGAGCGCTTCTGAGCCCTGGCCTGCATGGAGTCGAGGAGGGATCGAGCGTGGGGACGCCGACGCGATGCGCGGTCTGCGAGGCGTCACGCGTGTCTGGCGGGAGGGCGACGGCGCATTGCCACTCGAGTACCGGCTGATCTCTAGGCAGACCGAGCTGGGAGGGCTGGGCGCCTACCTGGTGCCCCTGCGAACCGTCGGCCTCGTCGCGCCTGGTGGGCTCGGGCCGACCCCGCCGTCTCGGCGATCACATTCTCCAGCGCCGCGAGGCCGCCTCACGCCGCGGTGCTGGACGCGACACCGGCTTGCGCCGCCCCGGCGTGACCTTGCCGTCGACGTACCCGTCGACCGTGCTCCGCAAGACCTTGAACGTGCGTGCCGCCCAGCGGCGTGACCTCTGCAGGACGAGCACTGCGTGCCGAATGGCTGTGACCTGGGCCAGCTTGACCGTGCCTCCTCGTCGACCTGTTGCGCCACCTCGCGCACGAGGATCAGCGAAGCCCAGGGTGCGGTGCGCGGCGCGTGGCGCTTGAAGAAAGACCGACCTCGTCGAGCGAGCGGGTGTGCTGTCGGCGGCGAAGCTCCGCCAGGTCGACGGCGCGCTCCGCTTCGCGCTCGGTCTCGAGTAGGTGAGCCGTGGGGCCGAGCGCCAGGAGGCGCTGGTCCTGCGCCAGGAGCGACGAAGAAGGCCGTCCTCGCCGACGTCGACGCCGGCGCGGCCAGGGTGAAGGCCGCCGCGCACAAGGCTGCTGCCGACGGCACCGTCGCCAGGGAGGAGGCGAAGGCCCTCCGCGAAGCCGACGGCCTCAACCCGCTCGCAGCGCGTCGCGGTAGTCGCGAATGGCGGCGCTGGTCGTCGGGCGATCGAGGTGCGTTGCGAGCAACGCGAGATCGATGCCAGGCAGCGCGTCACTCGATGGGATCTCCTCGTGCGTGTCGCCGCGGAGGACGTAGGGCGTGATGACGCCGCGCTTCCAGAACCAGATCTCGCGAACGCCGAGCTTCCGGTAGACCTCGAGCTTGTCGATCCCGCCGGAGGTCCACACCACCTCGATGGCGAGGTCCGGGCGCTTCGGGTCGGCGACCTCGCCGAAGACGAAGCACTCGTCGGGCTCTGCTCCCCGGTCGGCCGCCTTGTCCTCCAGCGTCCACGAGCCGTACGTGGTGAACTCGATCCCCCGCTCCAGGCAGTACACCTCGACGAGGCACCCGATGATCGACTTGATGGATTCGTGGCTGCGCGACGGGCTCATGATCTCGACGCGTCCCTCCAGGTAGGTGAGCCGTGGGGCCGAGCGATCGCCGCGGACCTCCAGGAGGCGCTGGTAGTCGGCCCAGGTGACCCCGCGGAGGATCACGAAGTGATCCTCCTGCGGCCGATCGTCCCGATCGAGAGCGAGCGCGAGGGCGTGCATGCGCCGTCAGTATACGCCGTCGCGGGCGGGCCATTCTCGGCCTTCAGGCGTTCCGGTGGCCGGCGATGCTCACCAGCTCCTGCGCCACGTCACGTGGCGCGGCGACGGGGCCGCCCTACACTGCGCCGCCCGTGAAGGACCTCCGCCGGCTCCTCGGCTTCGTGCGGCCGTTCCGCGGGCAGGCGCTGCTGGCACTGGTGATGCTCTGCGCTGTGGTCGTGATGGATCTCGCGATCCCGCGGCTCATCCAGCACATCATCGACGCCGGCATCGGCGGCCATGACCGCGGCGTCGTGGTGCGCACCGCGCTGGTGATGCTGGCGATCTCCGCGGTCTCGACGGTGCTGGCCATCGCCAACAACGGCTTCTCGGTGCGGGTGGGGGAGGGCGTGGCGCGGGATCTCCGCGAGGCGCTCTTCCTGCGGGTGCAGGCGTACTCCTTCGGCAACCTCGACCGCCAGAAGACCGGGCAGCTCCTGGTGCGGCTGACCAGCGACGTGTCGGCGGTGAAGGCGCTGACGCAGATCTCGCTGCGCATCGGGACGCGGGCGCCGCTCCTCATGGTGGGGAGCATGGCCCTCATGGTGACGACCAGCCCCGGCCTGGCGCTCACGCTGCTGCCGTTGCTGCTCCTGACCGCGGGGCTTGTCGCCTTCTACGTGATGCGGATGGGGCCCCTGTTCCGGCAGGTCCAGGACCGGCTCGACGTGGTCAACGAGGTGCTGCAGGAGAACGTCGCCGGCGCGCGCCTGGTCAAGGCGTTCGTGCGGGCCGACTTCGAGCGCGATCGCTTCGCGGCGGCGAACGCGGCCATGACCACCCGGTCGGTCGCGGTGATGCAGCTGATGTCGACCATGGCCCCGGCGCTGACCCTGTGCATCAACGCCGGGGTGGTGGTCGTCGTCTGGTCGGGCGGCCACCAGGCGATCGACGGCGAGCTGACCCCAGGGCAGATCGTGGCCTTCACCAACTACCTCATGACCACGATGACCCCGCTGGTCATGATGTCGATGCTCAGCAACGTCTGGGCGTCGGGCCTGGTCTCGCTGGGCCGGCTGGACGAGATCCTGAGCAGCGTGCCCGACGTGCTCGACGCGGAGGACGCGATCGACGTGCCGCCGGGGGCCCCGGCCGCGGTCGCCCTGGGCGACGTCTCCTTCACCTACGGCGCCGGCGAGGCCGCGGCGCTGCGCGAGGTGACGCTGGCGGGGGGCCCCGGCAGCACGGTGGGCATCCTGGGCGCGACCGGAGCTGGCAAGTCCACGCTGGTGCAGCTCATTCCGCGGTTCTACGACGCGACCGCGGGCGCGGTGGGCGCCTTCGGCCACGACGTGCGTGCGCTGCGGCAGGCCTCGCTGGTGCGGCAGGTCGGGTTCGTTCCGCAGGAGACGGTGCTCTTCTCGGGGACGGTGGCGGACAACATCCGCTACGGGCGGCCCGAGGCGACCGACGCCGAGGTCGAGGGGGCGGCGCGCGCCGCGCAGGCGCACGACTTCGTCGCCGCCATGCCGGAGGGCTACGCGAGCCGGGTCGAGCAGCGGGGCGCGAACATGTCGGGTGGACAGCGACAACGACTCGCCATCGCGCGGGCGATACTGCTGAACCCCCTCATTCTCATCCTCGATGACGCCACCAGCGCGGTCGACGTGGAGACGGAGACCCACATCCAGCAGGCGCTGGCGAAGACGCGGCAGGGGCGGACGACCTTCGTGGTCGCGCAGCGCGTCAGCACGGTGCTCGACGCCGACACCATCGTGGTGCTCGACAAGGGGCGCGTGGTCGCGACGGGGGCGCACCGCGAGCTGATGGATAGCTCGCCGGTGTACCGCGAGATCTGGAGCTCGCAGCTGGGTGACGCGACGCCCGCCGAGGCGAGGCCGAGCGAGGCGCCGCCGGCCAGCGGCCCTCCCGGGGAGGCGAGGTGACCGGACGCGACGCGGGCGCCCGCGGCGGGGGCGACCCGGCGGCCGCCGCCATCCGCGGTGCGATGCGGCCCGGCGGGCATGGGGCACAAGGCGCCATCGAGCGCCCGCGCGACGCGCGCGGCGCGCTGAGCCGGCTGTTCGGCTACCTGCGGCCGTTCCAGGCGCGGCTGATCCTGGTGGGCGCGTTCATCGTGGTGTCCACGGTGCTGGGCCTGCTCGGTCCGTGGCTGATGGGCGTGGCGCTCGACCGCTTCATCGCGACGCGGAGCGGAGACGGGCTGGGCACGATCGCGCTCCTCATGCTGGGCGCCTTCGCCTCGAGCAACCTGGTGCAGGCCGCCTCCAGCTGGCTGATGGCCGGGGTGTCGCAGCGCGTGCTGCAGACCCTGCGCGGCGACCTGTTCCGCCACGTGCAGACGCTGCCCATGTCGTTCTTCGAGCGGCGCGCCTCGGGCGATCTGCTGAGCCGCCTCACCAGCGACGTCGAGGCCATCAACGCCGCGGCGGCGCAGAACGTGACGGCGCTGTTCGCCAGTGTCCTCTCGATGGCGGGGATCGTGGTGGCGATGTTCGTGCTCGACGCGTGGCTGGCGCTGGGGTCGCTGCTGGTCGTCCCCATCATGCTGTGGTTCACCCGGTTCATCGCGGTCTTCACCCGCAAGGGGTTCAAGGACCTGCAGCGCGATCTGGGCAAGCTGAACGGCGTCATGGAGGAGTCGATCGCCGGCCAGCGCACGGTCAACGTGTTCCGCCGCAACGAGTCGGCGGTGAAGGCGTTCCGCGAGCACAACGAGGCGGTCTACCGGTCGGGCGTCCAGGCCAACACCTGGGCGCTGCTCCTCATGCCGCTCACGTCGATCCTCGGCACGCTGTTCGTGATCGTCCTCGCCGGGCTGGGCGGCTGGCTGGCCCTCTCCGGGCTGGTGACGGTGGGCGTCATCGCGACCTTCCTCACCTACGGGCAGAGCTTCGTGCAGCCGCTGCGCCAGGTGTCGAACCTGTGGAACACGCTGCAGGCGGCGCTGGCGGGCGCCGAGCGGGTGTTCGAGATCCTGGACACGCCGTCGGAGGTCGACGAAGGCAACGCGACGCTGGCGCTGCCGGTGCGCGGCGCGGTCGCCTTCGAGGGTGTGAGCTTCGGCTACGGGCCCGGTCGCACGGTGCTCGAAGACGTGTCGCTCCAGGCGGAGCCGGGACAGGTGGTGGCGCTGGTCGGACCCACCGGCGCCGGCAAGACGACGGTCATCAACCTGCTGACGCGGTTCCACGAGATCGACGCCGGCACCATCCGCATCGACGGGGTCGACATCCGCGCGCTGCCCAAGGAGTCGCTGCGCCGCCAGCTGGGGCTGGTGCTGCAGGACACGTACCTCTTCGGCGCGACGGTGATGGACAACATCCGCTACGGGCGGCTGGACGCCACGGACGACGAGGTGGTGGAGGCGGCGCGCCTCGCCGACGCGGACCACTTCATCCGCCAGCTGCCGCACGGGTATCGCACGGTGCTCACGGAGCGGGCCGGCAACCTGAGCCAGGGGCAGCGCCAGCTGCTGGCCATCGCGCGCACGCTCCTGGCCCAGCCGTCGATCCTGATCCTGGACGAGGCCACCAGCAGCGTCGACACGCGCACCGAGGCCCGCATCCAGACGTCGCTGCGACGGCTGATGGCGGGGCGCACCAGCTTCGTCATCGCCCACCGGCTGCGCACCATCCAGGGCGCGGACCAGGTGCTGGTGATCGAGGGCGGCCGGATCGTCGAGCGCGGCCGGCACCAGGAGCTCCTCGAGGCGCGCGGCGCGTACCACCGCCTCTACACCGCGCAGTTCAAGGGGCAGGCGATCTGACGCCGCGCGCCTCGCGGGGCGCGCTCACTCCTTCGAGAAGTATGCGTCCATGACGTCGCGGGCGACCTCGTTGGCCTTGCGCCACCACTTCTGGTCGTTCGCCAGGAGCACCGCGACCGCGATCTGTGGCTTGTCGACCGGGGCGAAGCCGGCGAACCAGGAGACCAGGCGGGAGGGGTTCTCGGTCGCCAGGGTGCCGGTCTTGCCGGCGGCGCGCACGTTGGGTCGACCCTCCATGATGCGGAACGCCTCGGCGCTGGTACCGGCCCTGGTCGTGTGCTCGAGCATGCGCGCCAGGGTCTTCGCGGTGGACGCGCTCATCGCGCGGCCGTCGACCTCGCGCGTCACCGACGCCGCGTCGCCCAGCACGTGGAGACGCACTCGCTCGCCACCGTTGGCGATCGTCTGCATCACCGCGAGCGCAGCCAGGGGCGAGATGCGCGCGGTGTGGAAGCCCGCGGCGGCGCGACCGAAGGCGACGTCTGCGGCGTCGTCGCCGGGGATGCTGAGCCGCCCGGAGTCGGCCTGCACGTCGATGAGCGGCGCGAGGCCCAGCCCCAGCGACCGCGCCTGGCCGGCGAGATCGTCGTGGTCGAGGTGCGCGACCGCGAGTCGGCCGAAGACACCGTTGATGCTCCTGCCGAGCGCCTTGCCGAACGCGATCTTCTGGTCTCCGGGATGGCAGCCCGGCCGCACGTCGGTCTCCTCGAGCTTGCGCTCGCCGTTCGCGTAGCAGACGACATTGCCGCGCTCGATGTGGTTACCCTCGAGCAGCGCCGTCGCCGTCACCACCTTGAACAGGCTGGCGCTGGGGTAGAGGGCGCGCCGCACCAGGTCGCCCTCCTTGCCGATCGACGCCCAGGCGAGGATGCGCCCGGTCCGCACGTCGCTGACCACGACCGCGCCAGCAGGCGCGCGCGACTCGCCGAGAACTCGCCGCGCAGTCTTCTGCATCCGTGGGTCGAGCGTGACGCGGACCTCGCCCGCCCGATCCTTGTATGGCGCCAGCATCGCGCCGCGCTCGGTGCGCGCCGCCCGCAGGTTGACGTCGTCGGGCCCGGCCGCCGCCGCAGGCGATGTGGTCGCGGCGACCGCCGCCAGCACCAGGGCGGCGACAGGACGCAGCATCGCGAGCGAACTTCGGACCATCGGGGGGCGTCATCGCCCCGCGAGCGGGACGGGGCCAACTAACCGGAACCGGATGCCGGAACCGGATGCCGGAACCGGAAGCGGAACCGGAACCGGAACTGGAACCGGAACCGGAACCGGAACCGGAACCGATGTCAGGGGTGAACGAACACCGTCGTCCCGGTCAGCGCCCTGGCCGCGCCGTGCCAGCCGGGGGGAACCTGCGGCTCGGTCCAGAAGAACAGCCGCCGCGCGTCTTCCGGCGCCAGATTGATGCAGCCGTGGCTCTTCGGCTGGCCGAAGCGATCGTGCCAGTAGGCCCCGTGCAGGGCGTAGCCGTCCTCGAAATACTGCACGTACGGGACGTCGCGCAGCTCGAACTCCTCGCCCACCGCGTCGGAGTCCATCGTCGTCGTGGCGAACTTGGTGTGGATCCGGAAGATTCCCTTCTTGGTCGCGGTGGACCCCTCGTGGTCCGCCAGCCCCGCCTCGCCGGTGGAGACCAGCGTCGCGAACACCGGCGTCTCTCCCTCGTAGGCGACCAGCACCTGCTTGGTGATGTTGATGTCGATCCAGCGCTCGCCGTTCTTCCCCCACTTCGGCATCTTCTTCGCGGGGTCGATGCGGCTGGCGTAGCGGTCGCTGATCCAGTCGCCGTCCTTCGTCTCGAAGTGCAGCACATCGGCGATGAACTGCTGCTTGCCGGTGAGCTCGATGGCGGCGCGATAGGGGAGCGCCGGGCCGCTCTCCGCCTTGCGCTTCTTCTTCCCCTCGCCGCCAGCCAGGGTGGTGCGCTTGCCCCCCGGCCTTCGCACCAGGGCGAACGGCAGCTGAACGTCCTTGCCGATCATCACCCCGCGCCCCTCCGACCCGCGGATGGGCCGGAAGCGGTCGGCGGGGATGACCCGCAGATCGGTGGAGACGTTGTATCGACGCCCGCGGTGGAGGAACGTCTCGATGAACGCGACGCCCTGGCGACGATCGACCTGGTCGAACTTCACCGCGCCCTTGTCCTTCCTCAGGAGGCCGGACAGGTCGGGTACGCGCCCGCTGTCGCGCAGGTAGAAGGGGATCGCTGCGTCGGGATCGCTGGTCTCCGCGTCCCAGGCCTCGAGCGCCGGTGGCAGCGGGTTCTCGGCCCACTTGGCCCAGACGTCGAGGCCGTAGGTGGCGCCGCTCTCCTCGTCGTCCTTCCACTTCGCGATGTGCTTCTTCAATCCCGGCTCGTGCTTCGCCAGGTCGGCCTCGGTCGGGATGCGCGCGTAGACCGGGCCGCCGCGGGTCGCCGTGCCGTACATGTACGGGAGCTTCTGCGTGTGGTCGGGGCGGCGCGCGCTCGCGCGGACGATGGGGTCCTCGAGGTCGAGCGTCGCCCGCTCACCGACGCACACGAAGCCCGCCGGCTCGATGGCGTACCAGCCGCCGGGGCAGCCCTCGCGGCCCGCCGGATCGTCTCCCCGCCGGGCGATCACGGCGCCGGCGCGCAGCCAGCCGATCTTCTTCGAGGCCTCGCTGGCGCGCTCGTGCACGGGGACCAGCATCGCGCGGGCTGCGAGGCGGGGGCGGCCCTCGGCGATCGGCGGGAGAGGCTGCGAGCTCCCGTCGAGGGAGACCAGCGGCGCACCCTCGGCATCCGGGACCGCTTCGGGCATCGCGCTCGCCGCGCCGGTCGCCGGCGCCGCGCTTGCGCTGGCGCTCGCCTCGACGGACACCGCCGTCGCGCTGGAGAGCGCTGGCGGGTCCCCGCCGTCACCGCACGCGGGGAGGCCGAGGGCACCGACGGCGCAGAGGGTGCGGAGGAGACTCCTCACGCGCCTCGACTAGTGGATCCGCACCGGTCCGCCAAGTTCGGATCGGGTCGCCGGTTCCGGTTCCGGCATCCGGTTCCGGTTCCGGCCTCAGGTTCCTGCATCCGGTCTCACGCTCGGCGCGGGCGTCCGAAGCGGAGGAGGAGGCCGAGCCAGCCTTGCCCCAGGTAGAGCAGGTTGTTCAGCGCGTAGATCCAGAAGAACAGCTCCAGCCGACCCACCGCGGCAAACAGCCAGATGTGGCTCGGGTAGTGGTTGAGGAACTGCAGGAACATCTTCGCGAGCCCGGCGGCCCGTCGCGGCAGCGACACCGAAATCTCCTTCTGCACCGTCTCGTAGTGCGCCTCGACCGGCGTCTCCTTCCCGGTGAGCTCGGGGCGGCGCACGAAGTTGGTGAGCGAGGTGGCGCTGGCGACGATGACGATGCCGGCGATGGTCGCGAAGAGGAACCACTGCGGCGGGATCGGAGAGAGGTGCGGCCCCAGACCCTGGGTGGTGAAGCCGCGCAGCCCCAGCGCGCCGACGAGGAGCAGCGCCTTGATCTCGTCGGTGAAGAAGTCGAAGAGGTGACCCTCCTTCGAGGCGATCTTCTTGTGGCGGGCGAGCATGCCGTCGCAGCAGTCGAACAGGTACGACAGCTCCAGCACGGCGACGGCGACAAGGCCGCCGCCCCACGTCGGCAAGGCGACCAGCAGCGCCGCGGCGATCAAGAAGATCACCAGGTTCAGGATGGTGATCTGGTTGGGCGTCACCGGCGTGCGCGCGAGGATCGCCACGGTGAAGCCGGCGATGGGGCGCATGAAGTAGCGGTTGAAGAGCTGGTCGTTCTTCTTGCGCGTCGCCAGGTAGATGCGCCATCCCTCGGAGATCATGATCTGCCCCTAGTCTCAGCCCTGGCGTGGGGACGCAAGTCAGGCCCGTAGGGCGCGGGCCTCGAGCAGGTCGGCGAGCGCGCGCAGCTCCTCGGCGTCCCCCACCGTCGGGAGCGCGCGGTTCAGCTCCCCGATCGCCGCCCCCGCCAGGGCCTCGACCTCGCCCCGCTCGAGGAGGGCGACGATCGATGGATCGTCGAGCGCCACCAGCAGCTCGCGCGTCGCGGCGTCGAAGTGGATCGGGCGGCCACGCGGCACCGCGACGACGTCGGGGGCAGGGTCGAGACCGACGCGCCGCGCCGCGTCCTCGAGGGCGCGCCGCAGTGGGTGATCGAGAGGCAAGGGCGTGCGCGGTCCGCCGCGGAGCAGGTCCTTCATGCCGGTGCCGACGCGCGACAGCCAGGTGGGGCCAGCGACGACCTGCGGCGGCTCGGGAGCACCCGCCGCCCCACGGGCGGGCTCGGCCGCGTCGATCCGGGACGGCGCTGCGGCGGGCGGTCGCTCGCGGGTCTTTCGTCGACGCTTCTTGCGTGGCGCGCGCGGCGCCGGCGACTCCTTCGCCCCCGCCGCCTCGTCGTCCCCCATGGTGGGCGCCGCGACCGGCTCGCCGCCCAGCCCGCCCAGCTCGCGCAGCAGATCGGGCGCGCGGTCCGAGAGCAGCCCGAGGAGCGGCGACGCGCCGTCGTCGAGCAGCACGAACGCCGGCGACTCGGTGGGGAAGTCGCCGAGCTCCACCCCGCGGTGGGCGGTGATCCACACCGTGCCGCGCCGGCGCAGCTCGCCGAGCACCTCGTTGGCGACGCGCTCGGCGCCCGAAGCATCGCGGACCGCAGGCGGCGACACGGCGGCGCCGCGAATGGCGGCGTGCCAGGGTGGGCGCGCGTCGGG
>JBKJLX010000499.1:0-3446 GCA_046596645.1 Polyangiaceae bacterium | reverse complement strand
CCCATGGGGAAGGGGGTCGAGCTGTGGGACGCCGCAGTGGGTGGCAACGTGCTCGGTCGCTTCAGCGGCGCCAGCACGCCGCTGTTCGTCGCGCACCTCCCGGCCGATCCCAAGGCGTTCCGCGCCCGGGTGGCGACCAGCATCGGCCTCGGCGAGGCCACGGTGCGCGTCGAGGGCTGGGCGCTCGCCTCCACCGTCCCCCTCTTCTCGGCGCGCGACCTCCCCGCCGGCTCGGCGCAGGTCTCCATCGCCAGGGCGCACCGGCTCGAGCTGCTCCGCGTCGTCCCCGACGGGCTCGAGGTCCAGCTCACCGTCGCCGGCACCGCCGGGCAGACGGTGCGGGCCAAGGTCCCCTGCGACGCCGTCGCCATCTCCCCGCCCACGGCGCCCGACGCCGGTCCGCCCGCGACCGGCGGCAAGCAGTGGGTGAGCAAGGGGGGGTCGATCGACATCCTCGACCAGCCGAACGGAAACGTCGTGTTCTCGCTCCGGCTCGATTCCTCCAACGTGCAGGCGTTCTGGAGCTCGGAGCAGCGCGGCGCCTTCCTCCGCGTCGAGTCGCGGGCCGACCTGGCGATCAACGGCTGGATCCGCATCTCCGACGTGCAGGCGGTCAAGTCGGGCGAGGTGCGCGCCAAGTATGTCCCGCCCCAGGTCCCGGCGGGGTCGGTGGTCCGCCTCCCGGACAGCCCGCCCGTGGCGCGGGTTCTGCGCGAGGCGACGCTGCACGCCGAGGCCGAGCGGACGGCGAAGATCATCGGCGCGGTCGAGCCGGGGGCCGAGGTGTACGTGCTGGCGACGATCGCGGGCTACGTGAGCGTCCTCCCCAAGAACCTGGGCATCTTGGCGGTCGAGCGGAAGGGCTTCTGGGTGGCGGCGACCGAGATCCAGCGGTGAGATCCAGCGTCAGGCGGCCGGGCGTCGTTCGCCGGCCGCGCGCAGGAATGCCCGCATCGGCATGTTCCCTGCGGGCCGCAGCGTCGCGTGCGGATCGGGGGCGACCGGTCCCAGGGCCTCGAAGCGCGCGCGGTGAAGCAGGGTCGCCAGCACCAGCTGCGCCTCCATCATCGCGAAGTGATTTCCGATGCACACCCGCGGGCCGGCCCCGAAGGGGAGCCAGGCCAGCTTGTGACGGCGTGCCTCGTTCCCGGGGAGGAAGCGGTCGGGGTCGAAGCGCTCGGCGTCCGGCCACACGTCCGGGCGCCGGTGGATGGCCCAGGGGCAGATGAGGACCACGGTGCCGCTGGGGAGGGTGTAGCCGCCGATGACGACCTCCTCCGTCGCCTGGCGGGAGAAGACGTACACCGGCGGGTAGAGGCGCAGCGCCTCCTTGAACACGCGCGCGACCAGGCCCAGCCGCGGGAGATCGGCGAGGGTGGGGCGGGGACCGACCGCGTCGACCTCGGCCCGTACCTTCGCTGCCCACGCCGGATGACGGGCGAGGAGATCGAGCGTCCACGCGAGGCCGTTGGCGGTGGTCTCATGCCCGGCGACGAACAGGGTGAGCACCTCGTCGCGGACCTGCTTGTCGGTCATGCGATCGCCGTCCTCGTCGCGCGCCGACAGCAGCTTGCTGAGGAGGTCCTCGCGCGTCCCGGCGGAGGCGCGGCGGTCCTCGATCATGCGCTGGACGCGCGCGTCGAGCAGCGCCACCGCGGCGCGCAGCTCGCGCCCCTCGCGGCCGGGCACCAGGAGCGGGCCCTCGAGCCGCTCCCCCACCTGCTGCAAGCGCCGACCCAGCGCCCCGCTCGCGCGGTGCGCCAGCTGGCGCACCGCGCGCCCGGCGAGGATGTGCGCGATCGCGAGCGGCGAGCCGGCGTGGTGGCTGGTCCACTCCAGCGCGACGGTGAGGGCGGCGCCGATGCTGTCGGACTCGCCGAAGGTGTCGGCATCGAAGAGCGTCTTGCCGGCGATGCTCATCGTGATGCGCGTCGTCTCTCGCGCGACCTCCAGGGTGCCGCCGTCGCGCCAGCCGGAGGCGGCCCAGCCGTCCAGGTCGCGCTCGGTGCACGCCACCATGTCCTCGGCGTACCGCTCGAGGCGGGATGGCACGAAGAGCGGCGCCATCAGCCGGCGCTGTCGCCTCCACAGATCGCCGCGGCTCGTGAAGAGACCCTCCCCGGCGAGCGGGTAGAGGGTCCAGCGCGTCATGTCTGCCTTCTCGAAGCTGCGCGCGGCGTCGACCATCACCTCCTGCAGAATGGCGGGGTCGGTGATGACGCAGGCGTGGGCGAAGGGGGTGACGAGGCGCGCCTGGCGGTGGCCGTCCTCGCCGATGCGCCGGACGAAGCCCATGCGGTCGGTGCGCAGCGCCGTCATGTGGCCGGAGATGGCGCGGGCGCCCGACAGGACGGGCATGGCGGAGAAGTCCACGCTCGCATCCTAGACGGGCGCCCGGCCGAGCGGGCCTCGCGGAACTCGATCTCACTGCCGCGGTCGCCGAGGATGACTCCGTTGGCGGCTGCTGGCTGAAGATGACCGCGCCCTCGTACCTGCCGCAGCGTGAAGCCGAGCCGCATGGACGTCGAGCTGGGCACCCACGGGCGGTGCCCCTGACCGCGCACGCCCACGTGCGCATCACCGCTGCTGGAGCGGCCACCAGGGGTTGAGGCCCGCCTCGACGGCGTCCACCAGCGCCGTGACCTCGGAGAGGCTCTTCACCATCTGCCCGTCGACGCAGGCCTTGCCGCCCGCGAGCTGGAGGTCGATGCGGTAGAGGTCCCCGTGCCCGTAGCGCATCCGTCGCTGCACGTCGTTGCTGAAGAGCCCGTGGATACCGCTCGCCACCAACGGCCGCGTGAAGACCAGGGTGAGGCCGATGCCGCAGCCGAGGCGCCAGCCGAACCCGGAGTCGACCACCAGCGGGCCAGCGAGCCCGGCGCAGCGCGGTTGCTGCTGCGGCTGCTGCATCGCAGCCTGCATCGCCTGTCCCTGATGTCCCGGGTAACCCTGCATCGCAGGAGGACAGCAGACGCGGCCGCGGCGCGGGCGGTGCGCGTAGAGTCCGCGCCGTGAGCCGGACCCTGGTCGCCCTCGTCGCCGTGATGGTGGCGATGGCTTCGGTGCAGATCGGGGCGTCCTTCGCGAAGCAGCTGTTTCCCGCGGTCGGCGCCGCGGGGACCTCGACGCTGCGGCTGGTGTTTGCCTCCGCGGTGCTCGTCGCGATCTGGCGACCGTGGCGTCGGCCCCTGACGCGGCCCGCGCTCCGCGCCGTCGCGCTCTACGGCGGCGCGCTGGGTGCGATGAACCTCAGCTTCTACCTCTCGCTGCGCACGCTTCCGCTGGGGATCGCGGTTGCCATCGAGTTCCTGGGGCCGCTCGGCGTGGCCGTATTCGCCTCGCGCCGCGCCCTCGATCTGACCTGGGCCGCGCTGGCAGCGGTCGGCATCGCGCTGGTGCTGCCGGTGCTGCCGGTGCTGCCGGTGCTGCCGGTGCTGCCGGTGCTG
>JBKJLX010000010.1:0-8599 GCA_046596645.1 Polyangiaceae bacterium | reverse complement strand
CGGCGTTGCGGTCCGGCAGCAGGAAGTCGCGACCGGCACCGCGGAACTTCTTGATGACGCTGAACAGGTAGTCCCAGCGACCGGCGTTCAGGCCCGCGCTGTGCTCGCGCAGCTCGCAGAGGATCTCCTCCATCTCGGACGCCGCGGGGTAGGTCTCGATCAGGCAGGTGGCCCGGATCGTGCCGCGGTCGATGCCCACGGCCTGCTGCGCCGCGACGAAGACGTCGTTCCACAGGCGCGCCTCGAGGTGGCTCTCCAGCTTGGGCAGGTAGAAGTAGGGGCCGCTGCCGCGCGCGATCAGCTCCTTCGCGTTGTGGAAGAAGTAGAGGCCGAAGTCGACGAGGAAGCCCGGGGCCACCTCGCCGTCGATCACGAGGTGCCGCTCCGGCAGGTGGAGGCCGCGCGGCCGCACCAGCAGCGTCGCCGTCTTCTCCGCGAGCGCGTACCGCTTGCCGCTGGCGGCATCGTCGAAGTCGATCTGCCGACGGACCGCGTCCTTCAGGTTCTGCTGGCCGCCGATGACGTTGTCCCAGGTGGGCGCGGTCGCGTCCTCCAGATCGGCCATGAAGACGCTCGCGCCCGAGTTGAGCGCGTTGATGATCATCTTCCGGTCGCAGGGCCCGGTGATCTCGACGCGACGATCGGCGAGGTCGGCGGGGATGGGCGCGACCTTCCAGTCGGCGGCGCGGACGCTCGCCGTCTCCGGCAGGAAGTCGAGCTTCTCGCCGGCATCGACGCGCTGCTGACGGAGCACCCGCGCCTCGAGCAGCTCGGCGTGGCGGGGCCGGAACGCGCGCACCAGGGCGGCGACGAAGTCGAGCGCCTCGGCGGTGAGGATGCCCTCCGCCCCGCGCGGTGCCTCGGCTCGCAGCTCGATCGTCGGCTTCCCCATGTCCCGCCCTCGTCTCCTGTCTTGATGCCGCGCGTCGTAACCGACGAGAGACTTAACACGTGTCATGGCCACGTCAATTCGCGAAGCGATTTCAACTAGTTGAGTTGTCGATAGAATTCCTTGACTGACTGTCGACGTGTCAATTTGTTACAACGAGGGACATGCCCGACCTCCCCCAGCTCGGCCAGAAAGTCCGCGCACTTCGGCGTCGAGAGGGCCTCACCCAGGTCGAGCTGGCGACCCGGCTCGGGGTGTCGGCGAGCTACCTGAACCTCATCGAGAGCAACAAGCGCCCCCTCCCCGGCCAGCTGCTCCTCAAGCTGGCGACGCTCCTGCGGGTCGAGCTGGGGGCCTTCGCGCCCGACGCCGACGAGGGGCTGGCCTCCGACCTCACCGAGGCCTTCGGCGATCCCCTGCTGGTCCACCACACCGTCGGGACGCCCGAGCTCCGCGAGCTCGTGCAGTCGTCACCGGCCATCGCGCGCGCGGTCATCTCGCTCTACCGCGCCTACGCGTCGGCGCGCGACGCGTCGGCCGAGCTGGCGGGGCAGATCTCTGCGGCGGGCGTCACCGGCGCCGCCCACGGCGCGGTCCCCAGCGAGGAGGTGAGCGATCTCATCCAGCGCCGTCTGAACCACTTCCCCCTGCTGGAGACGGCGGCAGAGGCGCTGTGGCGCGACGCCGGCCTCGACGGCGGCGACGTCTACCAGAATTTGGTGCGCTACCTGGCGCAGCGTCACGGAATCGACGTCCGGGTGGTGAAGGTCGCCGACGAGCGCAAGGCGATGCGCCGCTACGATCCGGCGCGGCGCGTGCTCTCCATCAGCGAGGTGCTGCCGCCGCGCAGCCGCCGCTTCCAGCTGGCGCACCAGATCGGCCTCCTCACCCAGGGCGAGGCGTTCGCGTCGATCCTGCGCGAGGAGGAGTTCACCAGCGACGACGCTCGCGCCCTCGCCCGCGTCGCCCTCGCCAACTACTTCGCGGCGGCGGTGATGATGCCTTACGAGCCCTTCCTCGAGGCGGCGCAGGCCGAGCGCTACGACATCGAGCTGCTCGCGCACCGCTTCGGCGCCAGCTTCGAGCAGGTCTGCCACCGCCTCACCTCGATGCGTCGCCACGGGCGGGAGGGCGCGCCCTTCCACCTCATCCGCATCGACGTCGCGGGGAACATCTCCAAGCGCTTCAGCGCCTCCGGCATCCGCATCGCGCGCTTCAGCGGCGCCTGCCCGCGCTGGAACGTCCACGCGGCGTTCCTCACCCCCGGGATGATCCGCATCCAGGTGTCGCGCATGCCTGACGGCGGCGTCTATTTCTGCATCGCACGCACGCTGCGCTCCGATCGCGGCGGGTACAACGTCCCCCACATCGTGCAGGCCATCGGCATGGGCTGCGAGCTGCGCTACGCCAAGGAGCTCGTCTACTCCGACGGCGTCGACCTCGAGAACCAGGGCGCCGTGGTGCCGGTCGGCGTGACCTGCCGGATGTGCGAGCACCTCGACTGCCCGCAGCGCGCCTTCCCGCCCCTGCTCCACCCTCTGCGCATCGACGAGAACGTCCGCGGGCTGTCCTTCTACTCGCCGGTGGCGGACGTGGCGAAGGGCGGCTCCCTCTCCTGAACCTCTTTTCCCTACACCACCTCCTGAACGCCATGGTAGGAGGGCCGACATGTCGAAGCGCAGCTGGATCCTCGGCCTCGTTGCCGTCTCCGCCGTCCTCTCGACCGGCTGCAGCACGCTGCCCCGGGCCCGCAGCGGCGAGGTGGAAGAGGTCGACATGCTCGCCGACGTCGAGCTGACCGAGACCGAGGCCGCCACCGCGCAGATCGTCGTCCCGGCCGCCCAGCGCGAGAACTCGACCGAGGTCGCGTGGACGCCGAGCGGCAAGAACATCCAGCTCGCCAAGCTCCCCAAGGTCCGGCCGGTCACCGCGTCGATGCTCTCGCTCGACAAGCGCGCCCCGCTCCTCTCGCCGGCTCAGGCCGCGAAGACGGACGCCTCGCTCCCGCCGCGCGGCCTCAGCAAGTAGCGCCGGCACGCGGCGCCGCCCGCGCACGCCCTCCCCGTCCCGCGATCGGTGCGGCGACGATGTGCGCCCCGCGCGGCGGCGTATCCTGCCGCGCGACCTCTCGATGCTCTGCCCGAACTGCCAGACCGCGGTGGACCTGGTCGACGCTCGCTTCTGCGCGTCGTGCGGTCACACGCTGGCCGACGACAACGATCCCCTGATCGGCAAGCTCGTCGGCAACCGGTACCGCGTCGTCTCCCTGGTGGCGGAGGGCGGCATGGGCCGGGTCTACGCGGCCGAGCAGGAGATGGGCGGCGCCAAGCGCAAGGTCGCGATCAAGGTGCTGCTCAGCCAGCACTCGGGCCGCAAGGCCGACGTCGCCCGCTTCATGCGCGAGTGCAGCATGGTGGCGGAGCTCGAGCACCCCAACACCATCAAGTTCTACGACTACGGGCAGACCGAGGACGGCGACCTGTACATCGCGATGGAGTTCGTGCGCGGTCGATCTCTGGCGCGCGAGCTGGTCGACCGCGGGCCGCTCTCCGCGGAGCGGGTGGACCTCATCGTGGGGCAGATCTGCGGCTCCCTCCAGGAGGCGCACGACAAGGGGATCATCCACCGCGATCTGAAGCCCGACAACATCATCCTCACAGACGCGGCGGGCCAGGGCGACTTCGTCAAGGTGCTCGATTTCGGCATCGCCAAGCGCATGGACGGCACCGACTCCAAGCTGACCCCGCTGGGCGTGGTCCTGGGCAGCCCGCCCTACATGAGCCCGGAGCAGTTCACGCTGCAGAACGTCGATGCGCGCAGCGACATCTACGCGCTGGGCGTCGTCGCCTACCAGTCGCTCACCGGGCAGATGCCGTTCGAGGCGCAGGAGATGCTCCACTGGGCGACGCTGCACATGACCGAGTCTCCGATGCCGTTCGAGACGACGGACGTGGGCATGCTGGTCCCGGCGCCGATGCGGCGCGCCGTCCTGCGCGCGCTGTCCAAGGAGCCCGCGCAGCGCCCGGCGTCGATGCGCGAGCTCTACGCCGAGTTCACCCTGGGCGAGCGCAAGAGCTTCCCCGCGGGGCGCGCCAGCGTGGTGCCCCACGCGATGTCGAGCGAGGTGCCGGTCCCCATGCCGCCCTCGGAGCCGGCGAGCCTCGTCCGCGCACAGGACCAGGTGACGCTCCACGACGCCTCGCTCTCCGGCGCCCCCGGGGCGGGTGACTCGAGCGCGCCCATCCCCCTCCTCCCGCGGCCGGCGCCGATGCCGACGGGGATGGGCGCGCAGCCGACGCGAGCGGCGACCGACATCGACCTCGACGGGGTCGACGCGCCGCGGCTCACGGTGCCCGAGCTGGTGCCGCCCACCGTCCGCGATCGATCGCTGACCGATCCGCCCCCCGTGGGCGAGAGCCGCAGCTGGCTTTTCGCCCTCGGCATCGTCCTGGTGATCGCGCTGGGCGGTGGCAGCGCGTGGCTCGTCTTCCGCGGCATGAAGCCGGAGCCGGCGCGCTCTGCCCGGGACGCGACGTCGCGCCCGGTGGGCGTCGACGCCCCGCCTACGCCGGTGGAGAGCGCGCAGCCGCCCTTCCCAGACGTCGCGCCGCGCCCCAGCGCCTCGGCGGCGACGGCGCCGCTCGACGACGCATCTCCATGTCAGACCGCCATGGTCGGCGCCCTGGCCTCAAAGTGCGATCTCGCGCGCCGATCGCTGGTGCGGTGCCCGGAGACGAGCCCGCACCGCGCCGCCGCGGTCCGTGCCGTCCAGGCGCTCTGCGCGCCCGCCCCCTGACGCCGCTCAGCGCGAGCGGCGTCGGCGCGCCGCGAGCGCCATGGCGCCGAGGGTCGCCACCAGCGCGAACGGCGCCGGCGAGCGGCGCTCGCCCACGGCCTCGCAGCCGCATCCGTCCTCGGCGGGATCGGTCGGCGCGTCGGCCTCGTCGCCGGTTGCGCCGTCCTCCTCGCCGTCGTCGGAAGGGGTGTCGGTCGGGCAGCCGGCCGGCGGGCACGCCCCGGCGGTGGTGCTCGGGATGCCGACGACGCAGACGTCGTCCAGCGTCCACCCGGCGAACTCCAGGCCGCGGTCGCTCTCCATCTCGAAGCGGACCTGGACCTGGCCGTTCACGACGCGAGGCGTGAGGTCGACGTCGTGGAAGCGCCACTCGCGGTCGGTGTGGTTGACGCTGCTGGTGTCGCCCTGATCGCTGTCGAGGTTGCGCCACACCACCGCCGCGTCCCGCGCCTCCAGCCCGTCCCAGTTGGCGAGGATGCTGGCCTTGTCGAAGTGCGCATCCTCGACGTTGAGCCAGCGGCGGTACTGGAGGCGTACGCCATCGAAGGCGGAGACGTCGATCACCGGGCTGATCAGCGCGGTGTGCTTGTCAGCCTGGTAGAGGCCGTTCCAGTCCGGATCGTCGCCGCTCACCACCGGCGACAGGTCCTGGCCGACCACGAAGAGCCCGCTGAAGGCCGATCGCGGATCGCCGCTCACCGAGCCGCCGCGCGGCGCCGCCCACATCCAGTCGTCGGCGCCGGTGCCGGCCGCGCCGGCGACCAGCTCGTGGCTCCACCCCCCCGTAGTGCCCCCCTGGGAAGGCGTGAAAGGATCGGTCTCGAAGTCGAAGCAGGCGATCGACGTGACCGGGCCGACGTACAGCTGGTAGCTCGGGTCGGCGGGGTTCTTGGGGAAGGACAGCGCCGAGGTCTCGTTCTCCACGCGGACGTCGAAGCGGATGCTCCGACCCGCCGGCTGGCGCGGCAGCGAGCCCCGGGCGACGGTGTCGCTCTCCACCGTCATGTCGACCAGCCCGCCGCGGGTCGGGTCGGACGGGTCGGACCAGCTCATGTACGCGTTGGTCAGCGACTCGCCGCAGGCGGCGGACATGCCGGCGACGGCGATGGAGACCTCGTGGCCCTCCTGCTCGGGCAGACCGACGGCGGGAGCGACGACCTCGCCGCCGAGCCCGCGCAGGCCGTGGATGCCGAAGGCCTCGTTGATGATGCACTCGTGGGGGGTGCCGTTGGCGAGGTCGCCGTCGTCGTCATCGGCGAACAGGACCTCGGCGTACATCTCGGGGATGTTCGCGGCGCGGCGGATCCCCTCGAACATGAGCCAGTCGGCGTGGGCGACGCCCTCGGCCTCGCCGAGCTCGTCGACCAGCGCCGCGCGCAGGTCCCACAGGGTGCCGCCGATGATCAGGCCGTCCTCGTGGACCTCGCCCACCAGATCGGTCGGCCACACGTGCTCGCGCCCGTCGGGGTTCACGCTGCGCAGCGGCCCGTCGTCCATGAAGAAGCCACGGCCCATGTGGGGGTCGCCGGTGATGGTCGCCGCGAGGTAGTCGGCGATGCCCTCGCTGAGCGCGCCGTCGGTGATGCAGACGCCCCCGTTGCCGGGGGGGCACAGCAGGTACGCGTGGGCATGAATCGAGTGCCCGTACTCGTGATAGACGACGTCGGAGACGCGGGCCGTGTTCTCGCAGCCGGAGCCGGACTTGTAGAAATGGATCGTCGTCCCGTCCGAGTAGGCGTTGCAGACGTCCTCGATGTTGACGACGACGCGGACCTGCTGGTCGAGAAAGGCGAGATCGGGCGCGAAGCTCCGCGCGTACTCGTTGACCAGGTCGGCGTGGACGAACGAGTTCAGCTGGGCGTCCAGCTCCTCCACGTTCGACTCCAGGCGGATCGACGCGCCGGGCGCGGCGTCGAAGCCGTACGCGTAGTCGTCCCCCTCGTCGTTGCGCACGCGGACGTGGCTCGAGGACAGGGTCGCCGTGCCGGACACCGCGTCGCCCTCGAAGGAGAAGGACCCGTCGGGCGCGGACTCGCCGGACGCCGAGGGGAGCGAGTCGAGGTCGAGCGTCACGCGGTCGCCGGCGTAGCTCATGCGCTCGCCGTAGCTGGGGCTCCGCTCCCACGCCTCGATCTCGATGTGGGCGGTCTCGAACTGCAGCGTCTGCGCGCGGGCCAGCGGCTCGCCGGTGCCGGCGTCGACGTAGACGTCCCACGCGCCGCGCGGCGACTCGGCCTCGACGCGCACGCGGAGCACCACGCGGTACTCGATGCGATCGGCGCGGCCCATGGGGAGGACGAAGGGGCCGCCCACGGTGGTGGCGACGGCGCGGGCGGCACCGTCGAGCACCCAGGCGCGGGCCTCGGCGCGCGCCGCATCCTCGTGGACCAGCTCGGCGGGGACGGGCGCGTCGACGTCGGGGAACGCGTCGGAGGCGATGCCGAACAGGCGGTCGCCGCGGAACCGGAAGCTGACGCTGCCGCCGAGGACCGGCATGCCGCGCCACGTCTGTGTGAAGCCGACCGTGCGCTGGCCGCGCGCGCCGCGGTCGAGGTGGTTCTGGGCGAGGACGAAGTCCTCCGGCGCGGCGCCGGGCGCGAGCAGCGGGAGGTGCTGGCGGAGCGTCTGCTCTGCGGCCTTGGCGGCGGCCGCCGGATCGCGCGACGCGCCGGGCGTCGTCACCGAGAAGCCCCACGCCCGCATGGGGATTCCCGTGCGCTCGTGGAACATCGCCGTCACGCGCGCGCCGAGGTCCGTCTCCATGCGCGAGAGGCCGCGCCGCGCGTCGCTCGACGTCGGGAACATCGAGACCGCCGGGGCGATTCTCCCCTCGCTGCCGTCCCTCAGCTCGAGCTGCGGTCCGGCGGCGCTGCTGGGAAGGAGTGCCTGCGCCGGGCCGGCGATGAGCGAGGTGCCGACGAAGAGCCCGAGGGCACCAGCGAGCGGGCCAGCGAGGGGGAAAATGAGACTCAGCGAGGACGACCGCATGAGCACCCCTAGGCGCGAGGGATCGCGACGTCCACGCCGGCCGACACCCGCCGAGCGCGATCGGACAAAAAGAAAAAGCGCTACACGGGACCTGGGGGGGGCGAGGTCACCGGCGCAGCGCTCGCCATGGG
This sequence comes from Polyangiaceae bacterium, assembly GCA_046596645.1. Classification (GTDB taxonomy): domain Bacteria; phylum Myxococcota_A; class Polyangia; order Polyangiales; family Polyangiaceae; genus JBKJLX01. Next base: position 795 of record JBKJLX010000010.1, on the reverse strand, counting down.
CATTGCAGCCCCCGTGCCAATGGACATTCTACCGGTCTTCGCCCCGTACCGCTCGTTCGCCCGGAAGATGATTTCAATCTTGAAATGTGCTCCCTGCGCCGGTGAAAGGTGGCGATGCCAGGACCCAACGCAGCGCGTCGCCCACGATCGCATCGGCCTCCGGCCCATATTCGCCATGACGTGCGCCCGGGAGCACGACGTAGCGGACCCGGCGACGCTCCCGCGTCATGTCCTCCGCCGCGGCCTGCAGGTGGCCGCGGGCGTCGAGAGCCCCTGCGAGGATCACGACACTCGCAGCCCGAGCGAGGGACGCAGGCTTCGGTGCGCGCGGTCCGGCGGCGAGAATCCCGGCGGCGTAGCGATCGGGGAAGCGCGCGAGGAGGGCCTCGGCGCGCAGTGCCCCTTGCGAGTACCCGAAGACGATCCAGCCGTCCTCGCGCAGCGCGGCTGCCCCCAGCGCGACGCGGCGCCCGGAGACCGCGGCGACGACGCGGCGGAGCCGCTGGTCGATTGCCGGGACGCTCGCCGTCCACTGCGATCGCGGGCCGCTCTTGCAGCGCACGTCGCCTGGCACCGACATCAGCGTGGTCGACGGCGGGATGGCGCGCGCGAAGGCGCGGAAGGCCTCGGGGTCGCCGCAGCGACCGTGGAGATAGAGGAGGACGTCCCTGCCCTCCTTCGCTCCGTCGAGGACGAGGATCTCGCCGAGGCCGGGGAGCGCCACGCGCCGTACGTCGGTCGTCCGCGCATCCGTTCCCGCTGCGGGTCCCGCAGCCGGTTCCGGTTCCGGGATCC
>JBKJLX010000751.1:0-2500 GCA_046596645.1 Polyangiaceae bacterium | reverse complement strand
GGCTGCCGCGGCCGCGGCAGCCGCCTCGTCGGGGCCCATGAGGCCGCTCCCCATGCCGAGACCGACCAGGAACGGCGCCGCGAGCTCCCACTTCACCGCAAAGGCGCTGGCCGCGACCTCCTTCCAGACGAAGCCGCCGCGGGGAATGTTGCTCTTCGACCCCACCCACACCGCGTGGATGCAGAGCACGATCATCAGCACCAGTCCGGGGACGAAGGTCGCCAGGTACGCGCGCTGGATGTCGACGCCCGCGATGAAGGCGTAGACCATGACCAGCGGGCTGGGGAAGAAGAGGAGACCCACCGCGCCGGCCGCCGTGACGAGGCCCAGGGCGTACTTCTCGGGGTAGCCCTGCTTGACCAGCGCCGGGTAGAGCAGGCCGCCGATGGCGACGATGGTGACGCCGCTGCCGCCGGTCATGGTGGTGAAGAAGGCGTTGGCGACGATGCACACCACCGCCAGGCCGCCCGGCATCCACCCGAGGGCGCTGGACGCGGCGCGCACCAGCCGATCGGGCGTCTTCGACTCGGCCATCAGGTAGCCGGCGAAGGTGAAGAGGGGGATCGTCACCAGGATGGGGGACGCCGCGAAGCGGTCCTCCAGCACGTTGGGTGCGACGAAGCGGAGGAAGCGGTACTCGGGGTTGTCCGAGGAGAGCCAGCTGAGCTCCGCGATACCGCCCATGACCGCGAAGAGCGGCATGCCCAGGAGGGCGAGGATGCCGAGGAGGGCTCCGAGCGCCTTGTACATCTCAGGCGATCTCCCTGGCGGTCGGGGGAGCGATGCCGGTGCCGCGCCCGTCGGCGGCCTCGGCCGACGCCGCGGCGTCGTCTTCCAGGGACTCGTGTCCGGAGATCACCAGCACCAGCCGCAGCAGGAACCGCAGCGCGATGATGATGAAGCCGAGGGGGAACATCAGGTTCAGCGCGGGGATGAGCAGATTTCTGGCCGAGCCGCCGCCGGGGATGACCACCAGCGGGATGCGCGAGCCGTCGAGGTCCTCGTCCGGCGCCCGCAGGCCGTCCACCTCCTCCCTGCTGAAGCGCTCGCGGAAGCCGCCGTTCTCGACCAGCTCGTTCCACGCGCGGCCGCTCATGCGCGCCGGGTCGTCCCACTTCCCCCCGGCGATCACGTGCGGCACCGCCGACAGATCGAGCCCGATCTGCTTGCGGAAGAGGAAGAGGTGCTGCCCCAGCCGCTTCTGCACGAACGCGACCTCGTCGCCCTTGGTCGATTCGGGGACCGCCGCGGCTCCCGCCTCGTGCACCTGGAGCTGGGTGGGGCGGTAGTTGAAGCTCTCGATGGCGATGTAGTCGAAGAAGCCCCACGACGCGGCGAGCAGCACGGCGGCGGTGGCGCCGCTGGAGAGCGCGAACACCGGGATCTTCAGCCGCTCCGGCGTGAAGCGAAGCACGACGTCGATGTTGATGTGCTTGCCGCTGGCCGCGGCGAGCGAGCCACCGATCAGCGCGAGGAGAATGGTGACGCGCGTGCCGACGCCGCGCAGGCCCCCGAGCATGGTGAGGCTCGAGCCCTCCTGCAGCCAGGTCTTGAGGTGGCCGAAGTAGTCGACGCCGACCCTGCGCCACATCGGCGCCAGGAAGCACGCGAGGACGATGACGCCGAAGGTCAGCGCGTTCTTGCGTCCCTCGCTCCAGCCGAGCCGCGCGCCAGCGACGCGCGAGAGACCACCGAGGACGATCGCCCCCAGGATGGCGCGGAAGACACCGCCCTCGTTGGAGTCGGACTCCAGCGGCGCCGAGAGGCCAACCAGGGAGATCCAGGCGACCAGGAGCACGACCAGCCCGAGGAGGGCGGCGAAGAGCAGGCGCATCTCGAACCAGTCGAAGGCGCGGGCCACCCTGGCGAAGGGCTCACCCCAGGCGGCGACGAGGCGCGGCACCGGCGCGCCGATCTTCACCTCGACCGGGCGGTCGTCGTTCGCCGCCGCGGCTGGCGCCGCCGAAGCTCCGCGCTTCGCCTCCGGCGTCGCCGCCGTCGTCGGCTCCGGCGGCGCGTCCGGCTCGTCCTCCGCCGCCGCCTGTGCTCCGGGGGCCGCCTCGGCGATCGTCGGGCCCGCGGCGGGCGTCACGCGCACAGCTTCCGTCGAGGGGGCCCCACTCTCGGCGCGCGGACCCTTGCTCTTCGGCTTCTTCTTCGCCATCGGGGCGAACGTAGGCGGTCGAGTGAGGGCCCGTCACCACCGAACCGCGCGCCGCGCGCCGCGCGGTGGGCCCCTCACCGTCTTCGTCGGCCTCCACCGCGCTTGGCGGAGGCGGGCGCGGTCGCGCCGCCGTCGTCGAGCGGCGGCACCCCGTCCTGCAGCTCCCACGGGTTGGTGCGCGCCATCGGGTCGTCCTCGTCCCCGACCGAGGGCAGGTCCTCGGCGTCGACGACGCCGACCTCGAGGGAGGGTCCCTCGTCGAGGACTGCATCGAGCGCGGCGTCGAGGGCAGCGGTCAGCGCAGCATCCGCCGAGAGGGGTGGCGGCGCGACGCTC
>JBKJLX010000377.1:0-9105 GCA_046596645.1 Polyangiaceae bacterium | reverse complement strand
GCGGGCCGGACGGCACCGGCGAGGAGGACGCTGCGGCGCTGGCGGAGGCCGGCCCGGGCGGCTCGGGATCGGGGGCCTGCGCGGTGTCGACGGCCGGGCTCACGCTGCCGACCGGCGCCATGGGCGGCGTCGCCGCGGGCGCCGCGACGGGCATCGCCGGCTCCGACGCCCCGGCGTCACCCCCGACGGCCGACCGCAGCGGGCCACCGGGTCCGGCGAGGATCATCGCCGCCACCACTCCGACCACGGCGATGCCGGCGCCCAGCGCCACGTACAGGCCTCGCGACAACGGCGCGACGGCCGCGGTCGTCATCCCCGCGCTCGTCTCGGGGCCCGCCAGCGGCAACCCCGGGGCGCTCGAGGCGCGGAGCGATGACGCGGGCGCAGGGGCCATGCCGGCGGCGGAGGCGCGCGCCGACTGCGCCTGCCACGGCTGCTGCTGCGGCGGCAGCGCGTCCGGCCCCCGGCCGCCGAGGGCACGCAGCGCGCCGGCGAGCTCGGCCATCGACCCGAACCGCTCCTCCGGTCGCTTGCGCATGCAGCGGAGGATCACGCCCTCCAGCGCGGCGTCGACGCCGCTCAGCGCGGGGCGCGCCGGCTCGTCCACCGCGTGGGCGGTGAGCACGCCCACCGCGGAGTCGGAGACGAACGGCAGGTTGCCAGTGAACGCCTGGTACATCACCACGCCCAGCGCGTAGATGTCGGCGCGGTGGTCGACGGCGTGCCCGCGCGCCTGCTCCGGCGCCATGTAGTGGGGCGTGCCGAGGACGACGCCGGTGCTGGTGAGCCCGGCCTCGCTCCCCATGAGCTTGGCGACGCCGAAGTCGAGGATGCGGACGCTCGGCTGCTCGACCGGGTCGTCGACCAGGAAGACGTTGTCCGGCTTCAGATCGCGGTGCACCACGCCTGCGGCGTGCGCGGCGCCCAGGCCCTCGGCGAGCTGCCCGAAGACTCGCAGGAGCACCTCGCGCGAGAGGAGACGCTCGCGCAGGGCGGTGCCCAGGCTCCGCCCCTCGAGCAGCTCCATGACCACGTAGAGCGACCCGCTCGGGAGCTGGCCGAAGTCGTCGGCGCGCAGGATGTAGCGGCTCTTCACCGCGTTGGCGGACTGCGCCTCGCGGACGAAGCGCGCCAGCGTCTCCTCGCGGTGCTCCATCGTCGGGCGCAGCACCTTGAGCGCGACCGCTCTGCCCACCACCACGTGTCGTGCGGCGTAGACGGTGCCCATCCCCCCGCGACCGACGACTGCCTCGATGCGGTACCGCCCGTCCACCACCTGGCCGAGGAGATCGGTAGGTCGGCCGCCTACGCCGGCGTCGAGCAGCACCAGGGTGGCGCCGTCGTGCGGGCATCGCGCCTCGGCCCCCGAGCCGGGTCGTCCACAGACCGGGCACACCTTCACCGGGACGATTCTGCACGGTTCGCGCGGGGGCCGCCATCCTGCGGCAGCCGGTCCCCTCACGCCGGCCCCCGCGGCTATGCTGCGACGCCCTCGCGCGCCGGGGCCGCCTGGCGCGGTCGCGCGCGGCGCCTCTCTCCTGTCGCATGTCGAGCGAGCCGAAGCCTCCCCCCGCCTCACGGCGACTCCCGCCGCCGCAGCCGATCACCCAGTCGATCGGCACGGCGACGCTCGAGATCGCGGAGACCGCCGGGGCCATGGCGATCCTCCTGGGGAAGATCGTGTCACGCATCGTGACGCTGCGCGTCGACCGCGACGAGCTGCTGCGCAACCTCTACAACATGGGCTTCAAGTCGATGCCCATCGTCCTGGTGACCGCGCTCTTCACCGGCGCGATCATGATCCTGCAGGCCGGTCCGCTGGTGCAGCGCTTCGGCGCCTACGGCCTCCTCGGCTGGGGCGCCGGCTTCGGCACGCTGCGCGAGATCGCGCCGCTCCTCACCGCGCTGATGATCAACGGCCGCGTCGGCGCCAACAACACCGCCGAGCTGGGGACCATGGTGGTCACCGAGCAGATCGACGCGCTGCGCGTGCTCGCCATCGACCCCATCAGCTTCCTGGTGGCGCCGCGCAGCGTGGCCATGGTCGCGACCCTCTTCCTCTCCACGGTGTTCGCCGACGTCCTGGCGCTGGTCGGCGCAGCGTACGCCGGGAAGGCGCTGCTCGGCGTCGAGCCCGGCGTCTTCTACAACGGGCTCACCAGCGGCCTCCTCGGCGTGGGGGACGTGGTCGCCGGCCTGGTCAAGTCGATCGTCTTCGGCATCGTCATGGCCCTGGCGAGCTGCCAGTACGGTCTCGGCGTGACGGGCGGCGCGCCGGGGGTCGGGCGCGCGGTCAACGCCACCGTCGTCGCCAGCGCCGCCGGCATCTTCGTCCTCGACTACTTCGTCTCGTACCTGATGGGCTGAGAGAGTGACCGCGAGGATGAAAGGAGGCACGCCCCCCCCGCCCGCGGGCCCGCTCGCGCACCACGACCTGGACGAGCAGGAGCACGACCCGCGCCTGACCGGCATCGCCGGCGCCCTCTCGGCGGTGGGCCGCGGCGGCATCGACATCTGGCGGACGGTCGCCGACCTCTACTCGGTGTTCGTCCGCACGCTCTATTTCTGCGTGAACGGCCGCACCGAGCCCGGCGCCATCCTCGTGCAGATGTACGAGATCGGGAACAAGTCGATCTTCTTCCTGACCGTCGTCATGGGCTTCCTGGGCATGATCCTCGTCTACCAGGCGAGCATCCAGGCGCTGCGCATCGTGCCCGACCTGTCGATGATCGGCGCGGCCTTCCTCGAGCTCCTGGTGCGCGATCTCGCGGCGTCGATCGGCGCCCTGATGCTGGCGACGCGCGTCGGTGCCGGCATCGCCGCCGAGATCGGATCGATGGTCGTCACCGAGCAGGTCGACGCGCTGAAGATGAGCGCCGCCGATCCGGTCGACTTCCTCATCAAGCCGCGCTTCATCGCCAGCATGTTCATGACGACGGTGCTGATCATCTGGTGCGGCGCGGTCGCGTACGGCGCCGGGATGCTGACCGGCTGGCTCACCTTCGGCATCAACCCGCGCACCTTCATCAACCCGATGCTGCTCGACGTCGGGGACGTGGCGGTCGGCTTCGCCAAGTGCATCGCCTACGGAGCCGCCATCCCCATCGTGTCCGGCCACTCCGGCCTCAACACCTTCGGCGGCAGCGAGGGCGTCGGCTGGGCCACCACCCGCGCCGTCGTCAACTCCAGCCTCGCCGTCATCATGCTCAACATCGTCATCTCGGTCGTCGGGTTCATCCTGTTTCCTGGCTGAGGGAGCTTTGCTGCGCAGCTCCCTCCCCCGCTTCGCGGGGCCCCCTCCCTCAAAGGCTCGCCTCCGCGGTGCGTCTTCGATGCGGCCGACACCGGTAGCCGAGACCGATGACCTTGCATCGATCCGCATCGAAGCCGGACCGCTGCGCGTGCTCCGCTGCGCTCCGCGGACTCGCGATGACGAGACGAAGGAAGGGGGCGAGTCTCGGCGGTGGCATGGCCGACGACGCCGTCGCACCGCCCAGCGCGCCGCGAGCATCGCAGGACTCGGCGGCCCCTGGCGTTCGTCACCATCGGGGTGCTCCTCGCGCGCGACTGGTTCGTGGTGCGAAATTTCCGGTCGTCGTCCTCGGCATACGGCATGGCGAACGCGAGCATGGTGGAGCTGGTGCCGAGGCAGCGCGCCGCGATGGGCCGCGCCGAACTGCCCGCCGCCATGGCGCGGACCGATCCGATGTGGCTGGGCGGCTCGCTCGCCTTTGCCGGTGGCGCGGCATTCACGATCCCGCAATCCAGAGAAGCGATCAGCGATCAGCAGCCCCGGCCCCGGGGGCCCTTGACGCGGCGACCTCAGGCGCGTCGCATGACCGACCGGAGGGGCTCATGACGATCTGCCTGGGTGACGTGCGACGCTTGGTCTGCATCCTCGCGGCCTCGGCGATCGCTCTGGTCCTGCTCGGCTGCGAGGCCGCCCCCCCCCCCCCGGAGTCGTTGGGTGAGGCGCCCGCCGAGGTCGTGCAGGGCATCGTGGACACGGCGTACGACGCGGAGTACCCGGCGACGGTCAGGCTCCGGAACGACTGCTCGGGGACCCTCGTAGCGCCCCACTGGATGCTCACGGCCCGGCACTGCATCGAGGACGTCGGGTTCCTCGACCAGGGCGTGCATGCCGGACCGTTTCCATCCCAGGGTGACGGCATGGCCCCGGCCAACTACGGGTTCGCCCAGCGCGAGTTCGTCCACACATTCGCCGGCTCCCAGCTCATCTCCACCCTCGACGATCCCCTCAAGGCGCGGGCGACCGACCTCGCCCTCATGCGCGTCGACGAGCCGATCCGGCCTCCCTTCGGGATCCCCGCCCGCGTTCCGGTCTTCGGCCAGTGCAGCCCGGGCGGCGAGTTCGCGGGTCGCGCCGCGGGGTTCTCGCCCCTTGGGTGGGGCTTCGACCGCGAAGAGAACTATGAGGAGTACGGGTGCGCCTGGGAGATGACGATCCCTCGGCGTCGCTTCGGTCCGACGTTTCGGGCCTGGGCGAACCCGCTTTTTCCGTTCCAGGGCGACGCTTCCTGGGATGGCTTCCTCACCTACGAGCGCGACTTCGAATCGACCACGGAGGGGCAGCACTGCGAGGAGATGGTCGGGATGTTCACGCCGGGTGACTCCGGCGGTGCCATCTACAGGAGGACCTTCGACGACGAACGTGAGCCGCTCGTCTGCGGCGTGATCTCCGGTGCGTCCCACTCCGAGACCGATGCGACGGCCATCGCCGCGGGCGTCGATTCCAAGGTCGTCGTCGGGTGGATCACGATGCTCATCCACGACAACGACGGCAATCTCGAGGGGACGTGCGAGCCGGTTCGGGACTCGAACGGTAACGGCGTTCCCGACAACGACCGCGATCGCGACGGGCTCTCGGACACGTGCGACAACTGCCCCGACGTATCCAATCCGGATCAGCTCGACACTGACCTGGATGGCATCGGCGACGTATGCCAGCACTGCGTGTCGGTGAACCCGCTCGACGCGTCGGGCCTCGCCGAGGCACCGAACCTCAACCTGGAGGTCGAGCTGGCGCTCTTCGATCCGGACCTCACCGCCGTGCCGACCCTCGTGCGGGAGGACTTCACCGACGATGCCGCCGGGCAGGCGCAATTCGATGCGGCCGTCGCCCAGCAGCTCGCCGCGTTTCACCCCGACGCGTGCGATCCGATGCCGGTCCCGTCGCAGCAGCTCATCGACGGGGGCGACCTCCCCGGCGGCGCCGTCACGATCAACCCCAACGACGTCCAGTGCGCCACCTTCGGAGGCTGCGAGCTCACCATCAGCAACCGCATCGAGGTCGAGGTGAAGCCGAGCGACTTCGTCGACGCGGGCGGGGCCGTGGCGACGGTCGGCCTCCGCTGGTGCGACTGCAGCCAGGTCGGATCGCCCACCGGGGACATCGTGGGCCGAACGCGCTGCAGGAGGGACGGCCCAGTGCCGTGCAGCTATGTCCCGACGGACTACACGAACCAAAGCAGTCCGTGGCTCGAGATCGAGACCAGGAGCGAGTCGACGGGCTGGACGTCCCCCGACGCCGGCCGCGAGTGGGACGTTGCGGTGGGAGGGACGCTGACCGCGTTCTGGGACTTCACGGCGCTCCCGCCCGGCGTGATCACGTCGTCGCCCAATCGCGAGAGCGTGAACGGCATCCTGTGGGCCCACATCGACGGCCTCGATCGCGTCGTCCACGGCATCGACGTGAGCGAGCTCCGGCGCCGCGGGAACACGCTGGGGAGCGGCGACGCGTTCTGGAGCTATGGCCCGAAGGGGACCGAGCCGTACACCTCGACGAACGAGTGGTACGCGTGCCCGAGCTGCCCGTTCCCCTTCCTGCAGCGCTACGTGGAGCGGGGCCGCCCGCACGACTGGAGTGAGACGATCCTCGACGGCTCGTCCCGCATCAACCCGCCGAGCGAGATCGTGCAGCAGTACTACGAGGAGGTCGCCAACGGCACGATCCGGCATGTCCCGGCGTCCGAGCCGCTCGCGATCCTCGACAAGGCGTTCCCGGCCGGCACGACGTGGACGCGCGCGCTGGGCATCGACACCGAGGGCGAGATCCTCCCCATCACCGCGAGCTCTCTCGGTGACTTCTCTGGACCGTTGAAGCGCCCCACGTCCGCGGCGCGTGCGGCTTCGTCGGTCGAGACGTCCGCCGCGAGCGCGATCGGCGAAGGCTCGGCGCTCGCGTTCAGCGCCATCAAGGGGCGGCTCTACGTGATCGGCGGGCGCAGATCGGACGGAGAGTTTCGCGGGACGGGCACGTTCCACGATCTCGGCACCGGTGCGTGGCGCGACTTCGAGCTCCCGTCCGAGGACCCCGTCGAGGACGTGATCAGCGCGACCTTTCGCTACGAGGACGAGGCGGTCTACTTCCTCGACCGCCGCGACGGGCACGTCCGTCTCCGCCGGTGGAATGCGCAGCGCCGGGTCCTCGACGGGCTCGTCCAGACGATCGCCGTCTTCCCGAAGGCGTGGAGCGTCTTCGGGAGCCACGACGTCGTCGCGGGCACCTCCGGCGAGCTCGCCGTCGTCGGCCGAAACGGCCCGGCCAACCGCAAGTCCTGGGTCCTCCGGATGCGGGTCGAGCGGCACCGCCAGGTCGTGTCGGTGGGCCGGGTCCACGACGACTACCTCGCGTCGGTCTATGCCTATCAGCCTCATGGGCAGCCCCTCACGTCGGCCGAGATCGCGCCCCTCGTGGGAGGGGGCGCGTTCCAATGGGGCACCGACGGTGTCCTCGCGCTCCCGCTCTACGCGAACCTCGCGACGCGCCTCTTCGATCGGGTGACGGGCCTCGTCGAGACGTCCCCGGATGGCGAGTACGCATCAGACATCGACTTCGTCCCTGGCACCGACGACGCGGGGCTCCTGAAGGTCTTCGAGAGTCAGCCGGAGGGCTGGGCGTGGACGCGAGATGCTGGCTTCGTACCGCTCCTCCAGCGGCCGGACGCCTCGATCATCGACGTGCGCAGCGACGGCGAGACGCTCGTCTGGATCGAGTCGCCGTACGCCCCCGACGGCGGCTGGCCCCCGGGCACGCTCTACACGAGCCCGATCGCGCTCGAGCCGGAGGAGATCGTCCCGACGCGCGTCCGCGACGTCGCGAGCGGCTCGCCGAACCGAGGGGCGGTCGGCGGTGGATACTACGCGATGTACCCGCCGGAGGGTCCGATCCAGCTCGTGCGTCTCTCGGACGGACGCCTCTGGCTGGTCCCCATCCCGCACGATGGTCTCGACAATCGACCGGTCGACCTCACGTTCGTCGACGAGACGTATCTCTTTCACACGACCACGACGCAGCTCGTGCGCCAGCGGATCGACGCCCTCGGCGACGGCACGCCGCCGGGATGAGCCGCGGCCGGGCGATCTCCGGCTCGACGCGATCGGCGCGCCGCGCGGCATGCGCCGCCGCCGTGGCCGCGGGAGCGTGGATCCACCTGGCGCTCGCATGCTCGGAGGACGACGGCGAGCGCGCATGTGTCGGCCGGCTCTGCGAGGCGGATTGTTACATCAAGGACGAGAAAGAAAGCCCGCGCCCGTACGACTGCACCGACGGGGCCGAGTGCACCGTGCACTGCGGCTACGAGGGTCGTGTCGTCTGCGAGGGGTCGAAGTGCGACGTGATCGGGGACAGCGACACCTGGTGTCGCGATGGCTCGACGTGCTCGATCTCCTGCACGAACCAGTTCGTTGCCGAGGCCCTTGCGGGCTCGCGGGCGGCCTTGGTGATCGCGTGCAACCACCTCTGTGACGAGTCGACGTGCAACGTCGCTTGCGCGGGCGCCTGTTCCACGGTCTGCCGCGCGGGCTCGACCTGCGCGGTCGACTGCCTGTTCGACACCTGTGCCATGACTTGCGAAGCGGGCTCGACGTGCACGCAGCGATGCGCCCGCGAGGGCGAGCCTCCGGAGGGCGAGAGCGAGGGGACCTGCTACCTCTGCTGCGAGGCCGGCGCCGAGTGCGACCTCGACTGCCCGGCTGGGCTCGCGCCGCTCGACTGCGGCGCCGGCGGCATGGCCTGTGGCTCGTGTACGGGCCGCTGCCCCGAGGCACGCTGGATCGTGGAGGACCTCGAGTTCGAGGGCAGGTAAGAGCCTTCGGAGCGACCCCCTGCGGATCGATCGAGGCGCCTGGTCTGGGGCGTCGTGTGTTTGGCGCCTGGATCGTGCCGGCACCCGCGGGCGAGACCGACGGCCAGCCGGCCGCGCGGCGCGAGCGGTGCGACGCGAGCCGAGGGGGAGAGGGCGCTGCCTACTCGAACGGACCGATGGCGCGGCCGGTGATGAACTGCTGCACCACCTCGTCCTGACAGGCGCGGAAGTCCGCCTGGGTGCCCATCATGCGGACGTGGCCCTGGTAGAGCATCACGATCCGATCGGCGATGGTGAAGATGCTCTCCAGGTCGTGGCTCACCACGATGCTGGTCACGCCGAGCGTGTCCGACAGCTCGCGGATCAGCTTGTCGACTCGCCGCGCGCTCACCGGGTCGAGGCTGGTGGTCGGCTCGTCGAAGAGCACGTACTTGGGGTCGAGGGTCAGCGCCCGCGCGATGGCGATGCGCTTGCGCAGGCCGTCCCCCAGCTCGGGTGGGTAGCGGTCGAGGAACTCGCCCACGTGCACCTGCTCCAGGCGCCTCTTCGCCTCGGCCAGGGCCTCCCTCGCGTTCATGCCCTTGTGCTTGCGCAGGGGCAGCGCGACGTTCTCGCCGCACGTCATCGAGTCGAAGAGCGTCGAGTTCTGGAAGACCATCGCGCACTTCATGCGGACCGGGTACATCCGCGCCTCGTCGAACTTGCTGACGTCGTCGCCGTCGAGCCAGATCTCACCCTCGTCGGGGTAGAGGAGGCCGACCAGGTGCTTGATCAGCACGCTCTTGCCCACGCCGGAGCCGCCGATGATGAAGAACACCTCGCCGGGGTTCACATCGAAGCTGACCCCCTTCAGGATCTGCTTGCCGCTGAAGCCCTTCTTGATGCCGCGGAACGAGATCATCGGTCGACGATGCGGAGCCGGGCGGCTGCCAAGAACGGGGCTTCTGCGCGCATGCCTTCTGCTACGTTAGCGCGCGGAACATGGCGAACGCGCGCT
>JBKJLX010000299.1:0-5896 GCA_046596645.1 Polyangiaceae bacterium | reverse complement strand
TTTGGCGCCGCGGCGGCCACCGCCAGCGCGAGCGCCGCAACGAGGGGGAGCGACCGCCGGCCGAGGTGCAGCTGCATGCTCAGTCCTTCTTGAGGTCGAACTTCACGGCGTTCGGCTTGCCGGGGAGGATCTTCACCATCGCGCTCCGCTGCGCGCCGAGGTCGGAGTTGGTGACGCTGACGGTGTGGGTGCCGGGGGCGAGGGAGATGGGGCCGATCGGCGTGTTGCCGTACGGCTTGCCGTCGACGACCACGCTACCCCAGGGAACGACGATCACCTGCAGCGTTCCCGGCGCGCCCTCGTCGGCCGCCGGCGAGGCGCCAGCGCTGGCGGTAGGGGGCGGTCGTGGACGCGGGCCTGGCCCCGGTCGACCGCGCGGGGCCGAGGGCTCGGCAGGCGGTTCGTCGAGGTCGATGGCGCTGGCGACGGGCTCCGCCGGGGTGGGGCGCTCGACCAGCGCAGCGCCGTCCGGGCTCGCCGCGATCGTGGCCTTGGGCATGGGAGCCGCCTCGGTCGCAGGGTTCGACGCGGGGCGTCCGGCCAGGAACAGCACGAGGCCGACGCCGACCAGGGTCACGCCCGCCGCCACGGCGACCGCGAGGCGCGTGCGCGAGCGCGAGCGCGCCCCCTCGTCGAGGCGGCCGGCCATGGTGCCGGCCGAGGTGAACGCACCCGAGGGGACCGAGGGAGGCGTCGCGCGGCCGAAGTGCGGCGAGGCGTGCGGGCCGGAGCTGGAGACCGCGGTCGGGACGTCGGGGTCGGGAACCGACGCCGGGCCGGAGGGTGGGCCGAGTCGGCACGAGCTGGAGCCGCCGCCGGTCGGGACGCGCATGCTCGCGGCAGACGGCTGCGAGCCCGAGATCGCCATGCTCCACGGCGCCTTGCCGGCGCTGGGGGGCGCGTCCGCGGCCTGCACCACGCGCTCGCGCAGCTCTGCGAGCGCCTCCTGCTCGGCGCGCGGCCCGAGGGCGCGGAGCGCGTCGTCGAGGAGAGCTGCGAGCTCCCCGGCCGAGCGAACCCGCTGCTCGGGATCGAACACAGTCGCGTAGTCGATGGCGTAGGCGAGATGTTCGGGAGCGTCGGGCTGCCGATCGCGGACGCGCGGCGCTTGCTCGGTCGCGATCATGGCGATGAGCTGCCCCTGCGTCTCCGCCTTGCGCAAGCGGCCGCCGATGAGCGCCTCGAAGAGGGTGACACCGAGGGAGAAGCAGTCGGCGCGGCCGTCGAAGGCGTGGCCGGCGGCCTGCTCGGGCGGCATGTAGGGGAGCTTGCCCTTGAAGATGCCGGTCTCGGTCTTCTCTCCGCCGAAGCCGCTGATGCGGGCCACGCCGAAGTCGCTGAGGCGCACGCGACCATCGCGCGAGAGGAGGATGTTGCCCGGGCTCACGTCACGGTGGACAACGCCGTAGTTGCGCCCATCGTCGTCGGCCATGCAGTGCACGGCGTCGAGGGCGCGCGCCACCTCGCGCCCCAGCAGGGCGACCGCCGCCGGGGACATCGGACCGCCGCGCTTGATCAGGCGATCGAGCGCGGCGCCGTCCACGAAGTCGAGCACCAGGTAGAGGCTGTGATCCTCCGCCGTCTCCCCCAGCTCGACCAGGCGCACGATGTTCGGGTGGTCGAGCCGCGCGATGACCTGCGCCTCGGCGACGAACGACTCGCGCGCGTAGTCGCTGAGCTCGGCGGTCGAGAGCAAGCGCTTGACCGCCACCTGACGGCGGAAGTTGCGCGGCCCCTCCTCCACCGCGAGCCAGACCTCGCCCATGGCGCCCTTCCCGAGCATGCGCACCAGCCGGTACTTGCCGGCAAAGGCGACGGGCGGTGCAGGATCGGGGGAGGTCATCGAGAGCCGCAGCGGATCGGGTCGATGCTACCCCCATCTCGCCGCCGGCGCGTCACGGCGGGGCCGACAGCACCTCGCCGCGGAGGACGGCCTCGTCCTCTCCCGCGTCGACCCAGACGACGAACAGCGTGCCGCCGACCTGGGCGGCACCGAGACCGCCGAGCTCGAGGGTGCTCTGGCGGTCGATGCGAGCGACCTCCTCGTGCGCGCCGGTGGCGGGGTCGACCGCGAGCACGAGGAGCCTTGGTGCGGCGACGTCCCCGCCGGGGGTGACCAGGAGCGAGCGCTGCCCGGGGCGGGGCACCCAGGCCGGGCGCGGCGTGTCGCGCACCGCGGGAAGCGCAGCGACGGGCTGCAGGCCGGCGCCGTCGCCGACGAGGACCAGGCGCTGCAGGGCGGCGTCGCCCACCACCGGGTCCGACGGCAGCTGGGCCCCGCCTCGCTGCGAAGGCACGACCAGCAGCAACGAGGTCCCGTCCGCCTCGACCGGCACCGAGAGCGTGGGCAGGAGCTGCTCGGCGACCTCGGCGGAAAGAGCTCCCTCGACCGCGGACAGGCGAAGCGCGCTCGGCCGCACCTCGTCGAGGACGAACCACGCGCCGTCCGCCGCCGGCAGGGCGTCGGCGACGCCCACCGCCACCGGCAGCGACGCACGGGCGGCCACACACAGGTCAGCCTGGCAGCAAGTCGCGTCGGCACAGGCGGGCGGGTCGAGCGGCACGCCCGAGCGATCGAGGCGGAACACGGCGAGCTCGGCGACCGTCTCGCCGGCCGCCTCCACCCCGCCGCCACCGCCCGCCTCGCCGCCGCCTCCACCCGCAGCGTCGGCCTCGCCGCCACTGCCACCTCCGCCGGCGGCGTCGCCCCCGCTGCCGCCGCCGTCGCCGCCGTCGTCGCCTGCCGAGGCGACGCGTGACTGCACGTAGCCGAGCCAGACCTCCTCACCGACCGCCACCAGGCGCGGCCGCGAGACGGCGCCGTAGCCGACGGTGGGCATCCGCACCTCGCGCGACCAGGCGGCGCGGAAGCTGGTGCCGGCCCCCTCCTGGCCCTCCGGCGGAAGGGTGATGGCGAAGGTGATGAGGCGCGGCTCGATGGCGTCGTCGACCGGCGCGGCGCTCGCCGCGAGCAGCAGCGACGTGTCGCTCGTCGCCAGCAGGTCGTAATAGGGCTCGATCAGGCCCTCGTCGGCCTCGAACGGCGCGACCAGCCGCATCGCCTCGCTGACGTTGCCGCCTGCGTCCACGCGGGCCGCCCAGAAGCCCTCGCCCTCCTCGCTGTAGGCGTAGGTCTGCCACGCCACCAGGACGCCGGTGGACTGAGGGATCACCCGCAGGTCGACGCCGCGCAGGTTGCCGACGCGCACCACCTCGATAGGGACCGCCGTTCCGGCCCTGGCGCACACCGCGCGGATGCACTCGTAGCCTTCGGGGCAGGCGCCGTCGGCCGAGCAACGCGCGGGTGTGTCGCCGAGCTCGGGGCTGCAGGCGACGACCGCGGCAACGAGCCAGGCGAGTAACGCGCCGCCCTTCCACGCGTGCGGGTGCGCCGGGCGGCGCATCAGGGCAGGCCCTCGGCCTCGGCGGTGGCGACCCACAGGTCCATGACCGACTCGTGAAAGGCGGTCCACGCGACGTAGACGCGCCCGTCCCGCGCGAACGCCCGCGAGGAGTAGAGCTCGTCGGTGCCGTCGCGCTCGATGGTCGCGACCCGGCGCAGCGGCTGATCGGGCGACCGGAAGCCCACCCCGATAGAAGCGAAGGCCGGATCGTCGGAGAGCGGGGCCACCAGCGCGCCGCCTCCGTGGGGCGTGGCGGTGTAGGGCTCGAGGCTCTCCTGGAAGGCCCCGGCGGCGTCGCTCGCGATCGCGGCGCCGCTGGCGTCGAGGAGCGCGTAGGACGCGTTCAGACCCTCGTCGACCGACAGTTCGAGGAAGCCGTCGGCGTACGCGAACACCGGCAGCCCCTCGGTGGCGATCCACGCGCTGGCGGTGCCCTCGGCGTCGAAGCGGAGGACGCTGGTCGTCTCCAGCCCGGTGCGCAGCGCGAGAGCGCCTCCGTCGGTCGCCCAGAGGAGGTTGTCTCCCGAGAGCGGCGGGACACCGGGCGGGAGCGGGACCTCGGTGCGGCGCGCCTCCCCCCACACCGCGCCGGCGCGCTCGACGTGGATCAGCACGACGCGCCCGCCGTCGGCGGGGCTGGTGTAGACGACGTCGATCGCCTCGCCGCCGCGCGCCACCGCGCCGATGTACGGCGGCTCGGAGCCGCCCAGGTAGGGGACGGTGGTGGTGAAGAGCGTCTCCACCACGGAGGCGCCGCCCGATCGTTCGCGCTCGATGCCGAGGATGGCGAGCTCCATCTCCCGCTCGGTGGGCCGGGGGAAGCGGAGGGTTGCGACGCCGTAGCGGCTGTCGTCGATGGCGACGACAGCGCTCGCGGTGGGGAACTCGGCCTCGAGATCGAGCAGCACGCGCGGCGGCAACGCGGTGCCGTCGGAGCCGACCACGATCTCGTAGAGGCCTCGACCGCCCGTCGAGAAGCCGTCGTTGACGACCAGCGTCGCGCCGGCGCCGCGAGAGGCGAACCAGTACATCTCCGCCGCGTTGATCCACGTGACGCGCATCGGATGAGACGCCGCCTGTCCCTGGCCACCGGCGACGCACACGCCGCTCTCGCAGGCGTAGCCCTCGGGACAGCGGCCCGCCTCGGCGCACGCGAACGGCGCGTCGCCGAGCTCGGGGGTGCACGCGCCCAGGGGCGAGGCGACCAGCGCCCCGAGGAGCGCGAGGGCCAGGGTGGGCGAGCGGACGAGTCGTCTCATTTCTTGTCGCTTCCCCAGCCGCCGCTCGCCTTGGGCTTGCGGCTCACCGGGCCGCGCGGCTCGGTAGGGGGCGGCGGCGGCACTGGCCGCTGCGAGGGCGGACGAGGAGGCTGAGATGCAGAGCGCGGCGACGCCGGGTCCTGACGCCCCATCGTCCAGTCCGTGGTGCTGGTGCGACCGCGACCGGAGAGCGAGCGGGAGCGCGGAGGCTGCGACGAGGGCGGACCGCTCGGGGGACCGGTGCGCGCCCTCGCCCCCCAGCCACGCTGGCTGCTGCCGCGCGACGGAGGACCGCTTGCGCTGATCGGATCGCGGCACGACGAGGAGCCCTGGCTGCTCGGCGCGCCGGATCGAGAGTCGCGGTCGCCCCAGCGCTGGCCGCTGGAGTCGCGGGCCGAGGCCGGGTCGGTGCCCCACCCGCGCAGCCCATGCGCGGCGCCGCTCCGCGACGGGGCCTCGTCGAGGTAGGCGGCCAGGAGCGAGTCGGTGGGCTCGGGCGCGCCGGGAGCAGGCGGCACAGTCCGCGTCTTCTGGTCCGACGTCGCCTCGTCCCCGACCAGCTGCCCGTAGGTGTCCCAGGAGATGGCGCGGGTGGAGGCGTGCGTCGCGTTGGCCGCCGCGCGCGCCACCGCGGACTGCGGGGGCCTGGCGGTCCCCGCCGCATGGCGCGGCGCGCGCGCGGGCAACGTCTCCACCGTGCCGGGAGGCGGGGCCGGCGCGGTCGACGGGGCCTCGGCGGACCGGGGCGTGGGGGCGGGCGCGTCGTCATCCGATCGCGGATCGCGCCGCGGCCTCACCGACGGGCCCGGTCCGTCCGTGCGCCGCGCCGACGGCGGCAGTCCCGAGCCCGACGCCGCGCTGCTGGGCGCCGCGTCCGACGGGGACTCCTGGGCGACCGGCGCGTCGCGCGAGACGACCGGGATCGCCTGCTGCGAGTGCGCGCGGCCGGAGGTGCGCGGGCGCGGGGCCAGCGTCGCCTTGGCATGCGGTGAGCCCGTCTGCGCGCGCACCGGCGCCGGCACCGGCGCGGGCGCCGGCTCCTTCCGCGGCGTCCGCGTGGCCGCGGTGGAGAGGCCGGCGACGTAGGCGCGCATCTGCCGCATCTGCTGCTCGTCGGCGTCGACGGTGCGCTTGATGAGGCGCGAGTGCTCGCCGGCGGCAGGTGGCATCGCCAGGTCCACATCCAGCGGCGACTCCAGCAGGTTCGCCTCCGCGTCGTAGAGGATGCGGACC
>JBKJLX010000260.1:0-6329 GCA_046596645.1 Polyangiaceae bacterium | reverse complement strand
GAGCACTTCAAGACCCACGCGAAGGACCACCACTCGCGCCGCGGCCTCCTCAGGCTGGTCTCGCAGCGCCGACGCCAGCTCGACTACCTCCGCCGCACCAGCGTCAGCCGCTACCGGACGCTGATCGAGGCGCTCGGCATCCGCAAGTAAGCGGCGCGGACGCTGCGGCGTCCCGAGGCCCCCGCCGCCGAAGAGGTCGCGGGGGCTTCGTCATGTCTGGGAGGGACGCAGCCGGTTCCGGCATCCGGTTCCGGTTCCGGTTCCGGCCTCCGGTTCCGGCATCCGGTTCCGGTTCCGGCATCCGGTTCCGGTCTCAGCTCCCTCCGTCGGCTGCGAGGCGCTGCTGCCGTCGCTTCTCCTCCAGGCTCCGCGCGCGCGCTAGCTGCCTGACGTAAAGGGCGACGAGGCCGATGGCGCAGATCACGACGAGGGTGAAGTTGGTGCGCGTCAGCGTCGCGAGGGTGAACTCGTTCGTCTGCAACAGTCGGGATAGATCGCTCATCGAGCTGTCGCCTGTGATGTGCCCGGGCGGGATGCGGTTCGGGTCGACGGTGAAGACCGTCCACAGATACGTCGTGTTGACGAAGCCCATCGCCGCCGTCACCAGGATGGGGAACCGGAAGAAGTCCCAGCGGTAGTGGAGCCGCTGGTAGAAGGCCGCCATCGCCAGGGCGGAGAGAACGATCTCGCCGCCCATGCCGGCCCAGATGACCCACTGCATCGCGCGCCCGGGGTTGGTGATGAAGGTCAGGTAGGTCTGCGCGAGCAGGATGCCGGCGGCCAGCGCCAGCGCCCCGGGGGCGCGCCGTCGCACACCCCAGACGCCGAGCCCCGCCCAGAGCGCGACGACCAGTGCGATGACGACGACGCTTCGCTCGTCGCTCGTGGTGATGGTGATGAAGGGCAGCGGGATCGCGAAGAGCCCGGACAGCCATGCCGTGAAGGCGTGGCCGAGCTCGTGCGTCCACATACCCACGGTCATAGGCACCAGTGGGCCGCGACCGCCGAGCAGCGGCAGCGTCGCGACGCCCAGGGCCACCGGCAGCGACCACTGGTTCACCGCCACCGAGTCGAAGGAGATGGTTGGCTCGAAGGCGTGACGCGCGTCGGGATCGGCAGTCGGGTTCTCCTCGGCGTCACCGGCCGTCCTGCGCGCCATCGTCTCGGCCACCGCGCGCGTCACCTGGCGCGGCGTCGGCCGTACTGACGTGCGGCGCGACGGCCGCGGCGCGACGGCGAGCTCCAGATCGGTGGACGGCCCGAGGGCGAGCTCGTTCCCGCCGCGCGGAGCGCGATCGTCCGGCGGCTCCTCCCACGGCGGGCACGGCGCCGGTGGGGCCGAGTTGGGGCCTCGAGGGGGCCGCGTCGACATCCCGCGCGGCAGAACCGCGAGGTCGATGTCGAGCGATGGCCCGCCCACCTCGAAGGTGCGCTCGCGCGGCTCGAGGGCCACTGCGGAGGAGATCCTCGTCGGCAGCGAAACCTCGAGCTCGGGGAGCTGGGCGTCGCCGGGCCGGAGCGCGCCGTCGCAGGACGCGCAGCGGCCGTCGACGGTCGGAACCGCACAGCGAGGGCACGCGTCCATGCTCGGCGAGCCAGCGTACCGGTCCGCGCGGGCGCGAGAACACGTTCCGCGGATCGGCAGATGGGGTAGATCGTGAACGATGGATGAGTCGAGCCCGGCTTCCACCGCCGCGTCCCCGCTCTCGGATAGGCCCGATCTCCTGGCCATCGCGGGCGAGGTCCTGAGCGCCCGCTGCCGAGCTTGCTCGCGCGTGCGGTCGGGCTCGAGGTGCTCTCGCGCGAGACCGGACGCAGCCTGCACATCGAGCTGGGCGGGGAGCCGCCTCTCCCCGACGAGCTCGACGAGCTCTACGCCAAGGCGCAGGAGGGGCTCATCCTCGACATCCGCTGGGGTCGCATGGGGGGGCCTGCATCGCGCTGAGCAGGTCGCGACGGGCTCGCGACGAGGCTGCCAGGGCGACGAAAGGTCGACCCGCGAGGCGCCCCGATGGTGCGACCATGCGGCGATGACGGTCGCCTCGGAACCGACGCCGTCCGGCCTCGCCGAGCTCGCGGAGCTCGCCGCTGGGTGGCGAACCGCCTTCGATCACGACGGCGCCTTCTGGCGCCGCTTCGCGTACGTCGGCGCCGCGCACGGCCCCCCTTGGTTCCGCCGCTACACGCCGGCGGCGTTCGGCGCGCTCGCCTGCGCGGCCCTCCCCGTGCAGCGGGGGAACGTCGTGAAGAACTGGCGGCGGCTCGGCCTGGCGCGCACCGCGCTCGAGGCGCACCAGGGGGCTTTCCGAACCTTCACCGCGTTCGCAGAGTGCCTCACCGACGGCCTGGAGTCGGTGTCCCGCGGGGTCGACGGCGTCACCCTCGACTCGCCCGCCAACCACCCGTTCGCCGCTCAGCTGGCCAAGGGCCGCGGCATGGTGCTCCTCACCGCCCACACCGGGAGCTGGGACGTCGTCGGCCGCCTCATCGGGCGCCGCCACTCCGCGCCGGTCACCATGGTGATGACGCGTGAGCCCAACGCCTCGACCCGTGGCTTCGCCGAGGCGAACCAGGTGCGCCCCGGGGATAGGGACTTCGAGGTGGCGTACGTCGGTGGGGACTCCCTGTCGGCCCTGCCGCTCGCCGCGGCCCTCCGCAAGGGGCGCATCGTGGCCATCCAGTTCGACCGCGTGCCGCGCGGCGCCGCCTCGCTGACCGCACCCTTCTTCGGCATCCAGCAGCGCTTCGCGGTCGGGCCGTTCCGCCTGGCCCAGCTCACCGGCGCCCCCCTGATCGCCGCCTTCACGCGGCGCATCGGCCATCGTGCCTACGCCGTCGACATCCCCCAGGCGCTCGAGATCCCGCGCGCCCGCGGCGCCGACTCGGAGGCGATCGTCAAGGCGACGATGGCCCAGGTCGCCGCCGACTTCGAGGCGTTCGTCCGCAAGCACCCCACGCAGTGGTTCCAGTTCGAGGACCTCGATCCCGGAGCCGTCTGAAAATGCACGAGCTCCCGCAGCCATTGAGGCTCCACCTGCGCGACCGCACCCCCGAGATCGTTCTCGCCTGGCGGGAGCACTTCGGCGAGGCCGGCGACGTCGAGATCTCCTGTGGCGACATCTTCGGGGCTGTCGCAGACGCGATCGTGAGCCCCGCCAACAGCTTCGGGTTCATGGATGGCGGCATCGACCTCGCCTACAGCTTGCGCTTCGGGTGGGCGCTGCAGGATCGCCTGCAAGCATTGCTTCGCGATCACCACGACGGAGAGCTGCCGGTGGGGCAGGCGGTCGTCGTCGCCACCGAGGACCAGGCGATCCCGTGGGTCGTCAGCGCCCCCACCATGCGCGTGCCGATGAACGTCGCGCAGACGGTGAATGCCTTCCTGGCGTTTCGCGCGGCGCTCCGCGCGGTCAAGGACTTCAACCGCGATGCGGAACGACCCATCCGGAGCTTGCTGTGCCCCGGACTGGGGACGTCCGTCGGCGCGATGGAGCCGTCGGTGTGCGCTCGCCAGATGCATTACGCGTACGCGACGTCCCTTCGCGGACACGTCGCGACCCCGCTCACGCTCGGCGCTGCCTGCGACGCTCACGACCGCCTTCGCGGATAGGGCCCCAGGATGAGCTCCTCATCGCCCATGGCCCATCCCGCGGAGCTGCTCGTCCTGAGCGGCGCATGCGCCGGCGACGTGCACCGGTTCACGGGTTCGGTGCGCATCGGGAGCGACGCCTCGTGTGAGCCCCTGTGACTCTTCCCAGGCACCTGCAGCCTCGCGCCGTCCGCGCCGACCGGCATGGGCGCGGCCGGCGAGACGAACGCCGGCGGTCGGACCGATGATCCGGCGCGAGCTCCTTCTCCGGCGAGGGAAGCCCGGCCTGGCGAGGTTGGCCCAGCACGACACGGTGGTGCACGTCGTCCACCCCGACGATCCCACGCAGCCGCTCACGATCCCGCACTCCACGGAGGACGCAGCCGCGGCGACCTTCGCGAAGATCCACGCGGAGCGCTTCCCGCGTGCGACCTGGGAGGTGACTCACGAGAGTGACCTGGTCGATGTCGCGGGCTGGGTGGCGCGCGAGTCCGATGCGGAAACACGATCGCGGGAGCAACAGCGGCTGTCCGAGCAAGGCTGGGCGAAGGCCGGCTCGACGATGGCGATGAGGATCTACCTCGAGCCGGAGCACCTGACCGCCGCGCTCGCGCACACGGCCGACGCGACCGCGCTGCACGTCCTCCTCGACCTCGAGGACAACGTCGGTGTCCACCGACGCCCGATGTTGATGCGGTGGCTCGCGCGCGGCGGAGCGCCGGAGCTCGTCGAGCTCACGTTCGAGTCGCCGGAGCTGACGCGGGACTCGCTGGAGGTCCTTCCGCTCCACGTGCCGGCGGAGCTGATCGCCGGAGGCAAGCTCCGGAGCCTCGCCGCGGTCGGGGCCGGGGTGTGGCCGACCGGCGTGACGCCGCACGCGGGCCTCGAGCACCTGAGGCTGATCAGCAACTTCGTTCCGGAGGACATGGCGGACATCGCGGGTGCTCCCGGGCTCCGCGTCCTGCAGATCCAGATGAGCAAGCGCGCAGAGGCTGCTGCCCGCGCCGCTTTCCCGGTCGCCGACCTCGACGAGCTCACGGTCGAGGCGGTCGCCGACATGCCCGCGATGATTCACGCGTTGCTCGACGGCAAGGTCCCGCGCGTCGTGCAGCTCGCTGGGCGGTCGAAGCCCAAGCTGCTGCGCGCGGCGATCGCCCGCTGGCGCGCCGAGGCGCCGACCGCGACGCTCCGGATCGGGCCCGCGCCGATCGAGAACCTCGAGCCCGCCCTGGGTGAGGTGCTCGCCGAGGCGAAGGTCGAGCAATACGTCTCGCCCTTCGGAACCTCCCAGCGACCGGCGCACCTGCACGTGCTGTGGGATCCGCTCCGCCGGCGTTGACGGTGGTCGCGTCGGCGTCGGGCAGATGAACGGGTAGCGGCTGAAGGAGAGCGTGACGACGAGCACACAGGACATCGTCTCCTCCCGACAGCGACCCGCGCCGTCGTCGGACCAGCCTCTGTCACTCCCGGTCGCCCGCTCCGCTGGTCCCATGCCCCTGCCGAAATCCGGCTCGGGTGGCCCCATGCGTCTGCCGACCTCGGCTCGGCCCCCCTCGCGGGTGTCCCCATCATCCTGCCGATGGGTGGTCCCATGCCCCTGCCGAAATCGGGCGTCAGCTGGTCCCTTGAGGCTGCTGACTGGCACCCAGCTCGCGTTCAACCCCGGTTCGAATTCCCTACTCGCCCAAGCGGCTGCGGGTGAACGGTCGCGAAGGTGACGGCGGGCGTGCCTGCGCGCCTCCGGGGACGTCACCTCCCGAGCGTCTTCCGGAGACGGACGATGGGGCTGAGCAGCCAACCCGGCAAGCGCAGCGGGCTCCTACCGATCGCGCTGCGGGCCGCTGGACGGGAGCGGATGACCGCGAGTGCCCGCACCTCCCCGGCCGTGCTCGCAAGAGACAGCAGACTCGACGCGCACCCACCGGGGGTCATCTCGGCCGACCAGGTGGCGGCGCGGAGCGCCGGCGGCTGCAACGCCCTGTTAGACGGCCTCGGCATTCCAGTTGACGATCTTGAGCCCGCGGACCTTCGAGAAGTGCCGAAGATTGTTGCTGACCAGCGTTAGGTTGAGAGCAAGGGCGTGCGAGGCGATCAAGGTGTCCAGCGTTCCGATCGGTGTTCCCTTGGACTCCAGCGCAGCTTGGACGCGGCCGTACGCAGCGGCGGATGCAGCGTCGAAGGGCGCGACGTCCACAGAGGCGATGAAGACATCGATCAGCTTGTGAAGACGCCGAGATCGACGGCGTTCGGCTCCGAAGCGCAGCTCCGAGAGCGTCAGCGTGCTGATGCAAACCTCGGAGGGCTGGTGGGAGGTCAGTTTCGTGGCGGCGGGGCCTTGCCCACGAAGGACATAGCTGACCGTATCCGTGTCCAGGAGGAAGGAAGCCACTCAGTCTCCGAAAGGATCGCGCGCACCACGCGCATCCTGTTTCGGCCTAGGAATCTCACCGGTCCACGCCCCGACGCAGGCGAGGAACTCGTCGGGCCAGGCGTCCACGGGTTCGAGGACGATGCGGAGCCCCTCGCGCCGGACTGCGACCTCGGTCTGCGTGTCGGGAAAGCGACACTCCTTGGGCAGCCGAACAGCCTGGCTGCCACCGTTCTTGAACAGCTTGGCTCGCGCTCCCATGTTGAAAGTATCTACAGCCATATAGACATCGTCAAGTCGGCTCGGTACCAGCGGGCGAGGCGGCAACCATCCTGACGCAGGGGGGCTCGGAGCCCCGGCGAGCGAGCTACC
>JBKJLX010000007.1:0-18470 GCA_046596645.1 Polyangiaceae bacterium | reverse complement strand
AGAAGGCCTCGACGAAGAAGGCCTCGACGAAGAAGGCCTCGACGAAGAAGACCTCGACGAAGAAGGCCAGGCGTCAGTAGACGACGCGCGGCCTCCACTGCTCCTCGATCGTCGTGCGGAGCACCGTCCGCGGGGACTGACCACCGAAGGCGACCTCGCGGACGTTCCCGTGGGCGCGGACGCGCACCGATCCCCTCGCGGCGGCGTCGCCCCTGAGAAGGATGGTGCGATAGCCGCCAGCCGCCCCGCTGGTGAGGGCGACGCCGCCCGGCACCGGCTCGGCGCCGAAGGGCGCCGCGCGCGTCACGACGCGGCCGGCCGGTGTGAGCACCCCGACCTCGGGACAGTCGATCGCGGGATCGTCGCAGGTGACCGTCGCCAGGAAGACGGAGGCCGCGCCGGGCTCAGGGGCTGCCGCCTCGGTGGCGTCGACGCGCGTCGCATCGCGCCCCTCGAGCGTCGCCCAGCACCGCTCGGCGCGAGCCCGCGCCGGGGCCTCGGGGCGGAGCTCGGCCACGGTGCGGTGGTGCGCGCAGGCCCGGGCCACGTCGCCGCTCGCGTCGAGCGCTCGGGCGGCGCGGACGTGCGCGTCCAGGCTGCGAGCGTCGGCCTCTGCGATCGCCTCGACCGCCGCCAGCGCCGCCTCGCGCTCGCCCGTCGCGGCCGAGGACATGGCCAGTAGCTCTCTCGCCACTGCCAGATCGGGGTCGACGTCGACGAAGGCGCGCGCCTGCTCGGTGGCCGCGTCAAACCGCCCGCGGCCAAGGAGCGCGCGCACCCAGCGCTCGCGCCGGCCGCGGCTCTGCGGCGCGGACCGGGAGAGCTCGCCGAGCCGCGCCAGCTCGTCGCCATGCTCGGCGCGCCATCGGTCGTCGCCCGCCGCGTGCGTCACCACGATGGTGTACGGCGACTGCCAGGGCGAGCGCGGGAAGACCGGCTCAGGTCGCGCCACGAAGGCGCGGATCTCGGTCCTCGGGAGCGGCCACAGCGGCGGCGGGACCTGGGGGCGTGTCCCGTCGGAGGCGAAGACGATCGGATAGGTCACGGTGATGATGCCGCCCTCGGGCTGCGGGAACTCCAGCGCGGCAAAGTTGCGCACGACGCAGGCCACCACCTCGGGATCCGGCAGATCGCTGCCGCCGTCGGCGGTCGAGATCACCTGACCGGTGCGGCCGATGACGAAGCGCGCGGTCACGCGGCCGGCCAGATCGGGGTTCTTCACCAGGCCGCGCTCGTAGCAGGCGCGGAAGCGGCCCATCTGCATGCGGACGATGCGCTGCACCACCTCCGGCGGGAGCCGCCCCGACACCATGGTGTGGCCCATGCGCAGCATGGGCGCGCGCGCCTGGTGCGCGCCGGCCAGACGGCCGTGCCCACGGCCGAAGCCGTGCCCGCTGCCGAAGCCCTGCCCGCTGCCGGAGCCCTGCCCGGGCAGGGAGGAGGACCCGAGCCCGTCGGCGCCGCCGAACGCCTGGTCGGCCTGGTCCTCGGGGCGGAGCGTCGTCCTCTCCACGCCGAACTCCGCGAACATGCGCTCGTTCTCCAGCACAAGGAACGACGTGTGCCGCGAGAGCACGTGGTGCTCCTGCGACAGGGCAACGATGCGCTTCTTCGCCTGCGCGCCGCCCTCGGCGTCGATGGCGGCGATGGCGCGATCGGCCCACAGCCGCGACAGGAGCGGGTTGGGCGCGGCGCCCTCCGGGACGCTCAGTGCAACCTCGAGCGCCACCGCCTCCCCGTCGACGGTGCCGACGAGGCGCGCGGTGCCGCTGGTCACGCCCTCGGCGAGGGTGCCGAGCACGGTGACGGCGTCGCCCAGCCGCACGCTGGGGAGCACCGCGGGGACGACGTCGCCCCAGCCCTCGGGCAGCTCGAGGTGGGCGCCCTCGATCACGGGCCGCCCGAGGCCCTCCACCATCGCCGCCTCGCGCAGCGCGAGCGATCCCGGACCGGCGAGCGGCTCGTAGGCGGCGCCCACCGCGCGCGCCAGGCCGGCCAGCGCGATCTCGTCGAGCGTCCTCCCCACGCCCACGATGCGGAGGTCGGCTCGCTGCACCTCGAGCACGGGCGCCACGCGATCGGCGATGCGATCGGTCGCGATCTCGCCCGCGGTGGCCTGCCCGTCGTGGAGCAGCACCACCTGGCCCCCGGTCTCCAGGCGGCGCGCGGCGGTCACCACCGCGCCGGCGAGGTCCGACGCCCCCCGAGGCCGCAGCGCACCGACGAAGGCCGCGAGCGCCTCGCCGTCGACGTCGGCCGCGCGCACCAGCCCGCGCGACGGGTATGAGGTGCAGGTGGAGTCGCAGGCGAGCACGGCCAGCCGCGCGTCGTCGCCCAGCGCGTCGGCCGCCGCGAACGCCGCGCCCACCTGCGCGCGCAGCGTCTCGACCGACTGGCCCTCGCTGGTGTCGAGCACCAGCACGCGCGCCGACGGCGACCGATGAGCCGCGATGCCCTGCGGCGTCGCCACCGGGATGCGTACCGCGAAGAAGCGACGATCGCTGCCTTCGGCCGCGCGCCCGTCCAGTGTGCCGCGCAGACGCTCCGGCGCGGAGAGCGCGACCTCGGCCATGCCGTTCTCCTCCGACGCCGGGAGCTCGATGGTGAAATCACGCGACGGCACGAAGCCGGTCGCTGCGAAGTCGACCTCGGCACGGCCATCGTCCTGGCGGACGTGAGCCGACCAGCCGGGCGTGGTGATGGCGCCGCCGTCCGCGCCCAGCACGCGTACCGACACCGAGAAATCGTCGATGGCGACCGCGCGCTCCGCCCCCAGCGAGAGGGCGTGCATCCAGCGCGTCCGCCCGTTTCTCGGCTCCAGCACCTCGTCGTACGCGAGGATGACCTTCCGCGAGCCCTTCGCCGGGATGGGGAAGATGGTCATCGACACCTCGCCGCCTCGCACCCACTCGAGGAGCGCCGGATCGCGGGGGCGCACCGTCTCCTCCACGATACCGCGGAAGATGCGGGAGGCGCGGCCGCGCTCCACCACCTCGCCCTCGATGAGATCGTGGCCCACCCACAGGCCGAGCCGCGTCACCGTGGCGCCGGGCGGCAGCGGGAACACGAAGCGGCCCTCGAGCACGCGCGAGGTGTCGTTGACCCACTCCTCCTCGATCTCGGTGCGCGCGAAGCCGTCCTGCACCACCGCGCGGACGCGGTGCGCGACCAGCCGGATCCCCCCGATCACCTCGGTGGTGCCGGGCACGCGCCCGGTCATGGTGCCGAGGCCGCGCCGCGGCGGAGGCGCGTGGCCCGATCCCTCCTCCGCCCGCGCGTCGTCGGCCGCGTCGGGCTCCGTGGGGTCCTCGACGGGGGCCTTCTCCGCGAGGCCCTGCTCCGCCTCCCCGCGTTCCTCAGGCGGCGCCGCGCCGGCGCCTTCCGCGTCGTTCTCGTCGTCGCAAGCGACCACCAGCGCACAAAGCGCCAGGACCCAAAGCCCCCCTCTTCGCGTCTGGCCGAGCACGGCGGATCGACCGCCGCCGGAGGGGGAAGTTCCCGCGGTCTCAGCCGGCCGGATCGCAGCGGTAGTACGCCGCCAGCTGCTCGTACAGCGCCGGGTGCTTCTCCTTCATCTGCCTCGGCTTCTCGAAGAAGGCCTCGGTGGAGACGGCGAAGAACTCCGCCGGGTTCTTGGCGCCGTAGTCGCGCAGCACGGGACGTGCGCGGCGGCGGCGCGTGCGGAGCGCGGCGTAGGCCGAGGTCATGACCCGCGCCCACGGCGCGTAGGCCGCGCCCTCGAGCTCTGGCGCGCCGTCGAAGGCGCCGTCCTCGACGTCGAGGGCGTGCGCGAACTCGTGGGTCGCGGTGTCGTGACCGTCCCTCGGATCGTCGAGGCCACGCAGCACCGCCTCCCACGACAGGACGACGGCGCCGAGGTCGTTGGCCTCCCCGAAGACGACATGCTCCAGGGCGGGGTGCTTGTAGTGCGACGCGTAGACGACGATCGAGAGCAGGCGCTCGTAGTGCTCGTCCGGCAGGTTGGCGACCAGCCGGGCCGCGGTCGCGGCGATGACGACCCGCACCTCGTCGTCGATGACGAAGCCGCGCGCCCCCTGAAACTCCTTGGTACGCGCGAAGACCTTGAGCTTGTGCTCGAAGCGTTCGCGGGTGGCGGCGTCGAGCCGCTCGTAGAACGGCACGCGGCGGCGGAGGATCCCGCGCCACACTTCGGGGAACGGCTCGCGCCCCGCCAGTCGCCGGCGGATGCCGTCCCACAGCTCGAAGATCACGTCGGCACCGAGGCGCGATGCTACAGGAGGAACCTCTCTCGATGCCCGAGCTCCCCGAGGTCGAGCACGCGCGCGGCCTGCTGCAGAGCTGGCTCGCCGGCGCCACCATCGAACGCGTCGAGGTCGTCGACCCGCGCATCCTCGATGCAGGCGTCACCGCGGCGCGCATCCGCCGCGCCCTGATCGGGCGACGGGTGGCGGGCGTCGACCGCCGCGGCAAGTGGCTACGGGTCCGCCTCGACCAGGGGCTCCTCTACTCGCACCTGGGGATGACAGGCCGATGGGGGCGGCCCGACCGGGACGAGGAGGTGCGGTTCGCGAAGGTCGTCCTCCACGTCACGAAGCGTGGGCGATCACGACGCGTGGTGTACGCCGACGCCCGCCTCTTCGGCCGGTTCCTGGTGGCGGACGTCGAGATCTCCGCGTGGAGCGCGCTGGGCCCCGACCCGCTCCACGAGGGCATCGACGCGGACGCGCTCGCGGCGCGCCTCGCGCGGCGCAGGGGGCCCATCAAGCCGGCGCTCCTCGACCAGTCGGTGCTGGCTGGCGTGGGCAACATCCAGGCGACCGAGGCGCTGTTCTTCGCGCGGATCGACCCCCGACGAGCCGCTCGCGATCTCTCGCGCCGCGAGGTCGCCGCCGTGGGCCGCGGCATCCTCCGGTCCATCCGCGCCACCCTCGCGCAGCAAGAGAGGGAGCTGCGCTACGTGAACGAGCCCGGGAACGACAACCCGTTCACCCTCTACGGCCGAGAGGGGTGCGGGTGCCCGCGGTGCGGCGCGGCGCTGGAGAAGATCGTCCTAGGCAGCCGGGGCACCCTGTTCTGCCCGCGCTGCCAGATCTGACCTCGTGCCACAACGTTTTCCGGCAATCTCAGCGCTGGGGTGGCGTTCTTGCGCCCGCGCGCATGAACGCCTCGGACAAATAGGCGTTCCGTCGCCGTTTGGTCTGGCCTGCTGCATGCTAAGCCGCGATGGCTCAGCTCGCTTCCGTCGACCCGCTGCGGGTCGCAGCCCCGGGCGAGACCGTCGTCGCCCTCGAAGGTGACCTCCGGCTCGAGGGCGGGACGGACGTGTGGCGTCGCATCGACGGCGCCATCGGCGAAGCCAGGGGACGGTCGGTCCGCGTCGATCTCTCCCGCGTCGGCTCCTGTGACGCCGGCGTGGTCGCGCTGCTGGTGGCGCTGCGAGCCCGCGCGGCCGAGCAAGGCTCCAAGCTCCTGGTCGACGGCGGCGACGAACGCCTGCGCGCGCTGCTCGACCTGCACACCGACAGCAGCGGCCCCGGACCCCGTCGAAAGGCCGAGGGGTTCGTGGCCCACGCCGGCCGCGCCACGGTCGAGGTCCTCGGAGAGGCGCGCGGCATCGTCGAGTTCTTCGGGCAGATCGTGGTCGCCGCCATCGGGGTCATCCGCCGGCCGATGACCGGCAACTGGCGTGACGTGCTCCCCATCGTCGAGCGGTCGGGAGGCGATGCGGTGCCCATCGTGCTGCTCATCAACGGCCTCGTCGGCTTCGTGATGGCGTTCCAGGCCTCCCATCAGCTCGCGCAGTACGGCGCCAACATCTACGTCGCGAACCTGGTCGGTCTCTCGGTGACCCGCGAGCTGGCCCCGCTCATGACCGCGATCATCATCGCCGGCCGCTCGGGCGCCGCCTTCGCCGCCGAGCTCGGCACCATGCGCGTCTCGGAGGAGATCGACGCGCTCCGCACCATGGGGTTCGGCCCGGTGCGCCACCTGGTGCTCCCGCGGGTGATCGGTCTGGTCCTGGTGGCGCCCGTGCTCACCCTGTTCGGCGACCTCGTGGGCGTCGCCGGCGGGCTCGCCGTCGGCGTCACCACCCTCAACCTCAGCACGGTCGGCTACCTGAACCAGACGTTCCGCGCCGTGAACGGGTGGGACGTGCAGTCGGGCCTGATCAAGAGCGTGGTCTTCGCGATCACCATCTCGCTGATCGCGTGCCAGCAGGGCTTCGCCACCAACGGAGGCGCCGCCGGTGTCGGTCGCCGGGCGACGTCGACCGTCGTCGCGTCCCTCTTCGCCATCGTCCTCCTCGACGCGATGTTCACCATGATCTTCCGCTTTTTCGACGCATGAACGCCCCGATGATCGACGTGAAGGGCCTCACCATCGGGTGGGACGACAAGACCCTGCAGGAGGGGGCATCGTTCCAGGTCGAGCGTGGCGAGGTCTTCGCCATCCTCGGCGGCAGCGGCTGCGGCAAGTCGACGATGCTGCGCTTCCTGGTGGGACTCGAGCACCCCCTCGCCGGCTCGGTCCACATCGACGGCCTCGGCGAGCCGCGCCTCAACGTGGGGCGCCCGCCCTTCGGCGTCATGTTTCAGGCCGGCGCCCTGCTCGGGTCCTACACCGTGGAGGAGAACGTCGCCCTGCCGCTGCACGCGTGGACCGACCTCCCGCACGAGGCCGTGGCCGCGGTGGCGCACTCCAAGCTCGCCATGGTCGGCCTGCGTGGCGCCGAGCAGAAGATGCCCAACGAGATCTCGGGCGGCATGAAGAAACGCGCCGCCATCGCCCGCGCCATGGCGCTCGACCCGACGCTGGTGTTCCTCGATGAGCCCAGCGCCGGCCTCGACCCGCAGACCAGCGCCGAGCTCGACCAGCTCATACTCACGCTGCGCGACGTCGTGGGCCTGACCGTCGTCATCGTCACCCACGAGCTGCCGAGCGTGTACGCCATCGTCGACCGCTGCATCCTCCTCGACAAGGAGACCAAGAGCATCATCGCGCGCGGCAAGCCCGACGAACTGCGCAAGAGTGACGACCCACGCGTCTTCCGGTTCTTCAACCGCCAAGCGGGGAGCTGACCATGTCCACACCGGTGAACCACTTCAAGATCGGGCTCTTCGTCCTGCTGGGCGCCGCCGCTTCGCTGGGGACTGCGGTCGCGTTCGGCGCCAGCACCTCCGAGCGGCCGACCCTCGCGTACCACACGTTCTTCAACGAGTCGGTGCAGGGCCTCGAGCTCGGATCGCCGGTGAAGTATCGCGGCGTCACCATCGGCGTGGTGGCAGCGGTCGAGATCGCGCCCGACCGCCGCCACGTCGACGTGGTGGCCGAGATCGACGTCGAGGACATCCGCCGTCTCGGCCTGACCGAGGCCGAGGGGCGGAACAGCGAGAAGAACGTGCGCTTCCTGGTCCCGCCCGATCTGCGGGCCCAGCTCCAGGGTCAGGGCATCACCGGGGTCAAGTTCCTCGCCATCGACTTCTTCGACCCCGCGAGCAACCCCTACCCCGAGCTCCCGTTCGAGGAGCCGGAGAACTACATCCCCGCCGCCCCGTCCCTGATGAAGAACCTGGAGGACAGCATCGTCAAGGCGGTCGACGCGCTGCCGATGCTCTCGGAGAGCGTCGCCGCCGCGGCGGGCCGCGTCGACCGCATCCTCACCCAGCTGGAGGACGAGGGCATCGCCGGCAAGGCCCTGGCGACGTTCGACAACATCAACACCCTGCTGGTGGACCTCCGGAGCACGGTCGGCAGGATCGACAAGGCGAAGATCCCCGATCGAGCGGCCAAGACGCTGGAGAACGTCGATGTCGCGGTGATCAGGCTCGACAAGGTGCTCCAGCGGGTCGACGGCGACGGGGGCCTGGTCGCCAGCGCGACCCGCGCGACCGACTCCTTCACCGAGGTGGGCAAGAGCGCCCACGGCACCACCCGCGAGCTCGACGCCACGCTGCGTGAGGTGCGCGAGGCCGCGGAGTCGATCCGCGAGCTCGCCGAGACGCTGGAGCGCGATCCCGACATGCTGGTCAAGGGTCGCTCGACCGAGGTGCAACCGTGAGCTCTCCCCTTCCCGTCCTCCTCCTCGCGGCCACCGTGATCGGCGGCGCGGGGCTCGGCCTGACCGGCTGTGCCCTCACCGACAAGGCCGACGCCCTCGTGGTGCGGTACTTCGAGCCGTCCGAGCGGCCGATGCGCACGCCGGCCGTCGCCGGGGGGACGCCGCGCCCGTTGCACCTCGGTCGCCTCGAGGCCACCGATCACCTGCGCCAGAAGATCGTGGTGCGCACCTCGGCGGTGGAGCTGGCGAGCTACGAGGGCATGCGCTGGACGGAAAAGCCCCAGGACTACGTGCGGCGTTCGCTCTCGCGCGCGCTCTTCGAGCAGGCGGGCCTGGTCCACGCGGTCGCCGGCGGCGGCCACACGCTCGACATCGAGATCCTGGCCTTCGAGGAGCTCCGCCGCGGCGAGGAGCGCTTCGCCGTCGTCGCGATGCACTTCGGCGTTCACGACGACCGCGTCGTCGTCGACTCCGGCACGGTGCGCGTGGAGACGCCGATCGCCGCGCCGGTGGAGGAGCCGGCGAAGCTCGCCGAGGCCATGGGCGAAGCGCTGGCGCAGGCGACCGAGCAGGTCGCAGCTCGCGTCACCGCAAGCCTCGGTCGAGAGGGGCCCGCCGCGGCCCCTACCGCGGCGGAACCGGCGCCGTCGCCGGCGACGGCCGCGACGCGCTGAGAGCTGCCTCGGCCTCGGCGAGCGCGGCCTCGGCCTGGGCCCGCCGCGCGACGTCGACGTGACCGGCGGCCAGTGCACCGTGCGCCCCGACCAGGCGGCGCAGCGCCGCCACGCGCGCCGGAGCGTCCCCGAGCCTGCCGAGGATCTCGGCCTCCTGCTCGATATAGCGCAGGCGACGGGGCCCGTAGGACAGCTCGATCGCCCTCCGGAGCGGGGGGAGCGCGCGCGCGGGATCGATCGCGGAGAGGACGCTCGCCAGACGGGCGAACGGCTCGTAGTCCTCGGGGTGCTGACGCGTCCGCTCCTCGAGCATTCGCACGGCGTCCTCGGGGCGGCCGGCGTCCTGGTAGGCGCGCATGCGCATGTAGTCGAAGACGGCCGCGTCGCGCGGGGTGGCCGCGCTCGCCACGGCGGCGTCGAGGAGCGCCACGCGAGACGCGGTCGCCGTCCGGGCCGCCGCCTCGTCCCCGGCGGCGATCTCCGCCTCGGCGAGCATGGCCAGCGCGTCGGCGCAGTCGTCGACCGTCGCCCCGGGAGGCGGGTCGGCCGTGACTGCGCGCAGCCGCGCTCGCGCCCGCGCCGCGATCGCGGCGCGCCGCGGGCCCGCGGGCAGCTTCTCGGCGCACTTGCGCGCGTGGTAGGTGAAGTCCGCCGCCATCGCCGCGCCCTGTACGCGGTCCATCCCCGCCTCGGCCACGCGCGCGCAGGCCTCCACGTCCTCCACCTCGTGGTATGCGCGCACCGCGCCCAGCAGCGCTTCTCCCGCGCGCGGGTGGGTGCGCGCCGCGGCCCGCTCGTAGAGCGCGCCGGCCTCGGCGAAGCGGCGCGAGGTGTAGGCATCGGCGGCGGCCGCGAGCTCGGTCTCGAAGGCCCCAGGGGTGCCCCTCGCGCGCAGCGCCAGCGCGCCGTCGAGCACGCGCTGCAGCTCGGCCAGGCTCGCCGCGCCGCCGTGGACGGCGAGCACGCGGTCCTTGCGCGGATCGATGACGAAGAAGGTGGGCCACACCTCGATCGCCCAGCGCCCCACGAACGCGGCGTTGGCCGGCCGATCGGTGTCGATGGCGGCGAACACCACCCGACCCTCGTAGGCGCCGAGCGCTGGGTCCTCCAGCACCTCGTTCTTCATCGAGAGGCAGGTGTGGCACCACGGGGCCCATGCATCGACGAGCAGGACCTTGCCCTCGGCAAGCGCGCGGGCGCGCGCCGCCTCCACGTCGTCGTCGATCCAGCGTGGCGCGGCGGGCGTGGATTCGGGGGCGCGCGGTGACGGCGGCCCGGCCACCGGCGGCGATGAGGAAGCGGGGGTGCAAGCGGCCGCGCTCAGCGACAGCAAGAGCGGGAGGAGGCGTCGCATCGAGGAGCGAGCGTACCGAGCTGCGCCCGGACGCGCACGGCAGGGTCGGCCGTGGTAGGTCTCGATCGGTGAGCGCGGCGACGGGGCGACGGCGGGTGGCGATCGTCGTCGCGGCGCTCGGCGCCGGTGCCGCGCTGGCCGCCGCGCCGCTGGACGACGCCTACGCCTGAGGGGTGAGCGCGCCCGTCGGTCCGGCGGGAGCGATCGCGGGGTGCCAGCGCCCCGGTGCGGTCGGCGACGGCGTCGCGCCTCCCGCGGCGCGCCTGCGCGCGCGGAGCGGCCTGTCGGTGGGTTGGTTCACCTCCGATCTGGTGTTCTCCGACGCGCTGGATGTGGAGCTGGAGCGCGTCGCGGTGGTCGCCTCGACGGATGTCTTCCTCCGCGACAGGCTCTCCCTGCAGATCGCCGCCGGCGGCATGCTCGCGGGGACGATGCGCGGAGACGACGGCGTGGATCGCGACGTGGGGCCGGGCTGGCTGCTCGCCGGGGGCCCGACCTGGCGAGTCCTCGACGGGGTGGAGGGCGCGCAGCCCTACCTGATGCTCTCTCTCTCCTTCGGCGCGACCGGGACGCGCACCCGCGCCGACCCGCCCGAGGTCGCGCGCCCGCTGCGCGGCGACTACCTGGGGATCGACGCCCGGTTCGGGGCCACCGTGGGCAAGACCTTCGGCGACGTGTTCAGCCCTTACCTGGCGGCCCGCGCGTTCGGCGGTCCCGTCCTCTGGGTGGAGGGCGACCAAGACCGACTGGGCACCGACCGCTACCACGTGCAGATCGCCGCCGGCGCAGCGCTCCTGCTCGGGCCGGTGGACGTGTTCGTGGAGGGCGCCCCGCTGGGGGAGCGCGGTCTCTCGGCGGGCCTGGGCCTCAGCTACTGACGGTTGCCATCGAATCTCCACACCACCTCCAAGGCCCCGCCTCGTCGCCGGTCGAACATCGACCGATGACCGACGCCCACCTCCTCCTCCGCCCCGGCCGCGCGCGCTTCCTGGTCATCGCCACGCTGGCGGCGGTCGGTGCGCTGCTCGTCGAGCCCGCCATCGGCACCAGCCCGTCGGTGATGTCGGAGACGCGGCACCCCGGATCGTGGATCGCGGTCGCCTGCGCAACGGCCCTGATCAGCGTGCTCCACGCGCTGTGGTGCTCGCGCGCCGCCTCCGCGGCCGGCGCGCTCGGTCGCTCGCTCGGGGCCGGCCTGGTGCTCGGCATCGTGAACAGCGGGCTATCGCTGGCGGCGGTGGTCGCCGTGACCTCACCCCTGGCGAGCCGCGGGATCATCGAGTCGTTCTTCCTCGGCAGCCTCTTTGGCTCCCTGCTCGGCGGCTTCTGGGGCCTCCTATTCGGCCTCGGGTACGCGCCGCTCATCGCACTCGCGGCGACCCACCGCAGGCGGCCGACCGCCGAGGACGCCGACATCGCCCTGCTCGCGTGCGGCGTGACGCTCCTCGCTGCCGCCGGGCTGCGCCATGGCGTGCTCGGCGGGCCGATCTGGGCACCGGCGCTGGCCGCGGTCGTCGGCGCCGCCGGGCTGGCCTGCGGCGGCGTCGCCTTTCTCGCGCGCCGCGCCTTCGTCCGCCGTGCGCGGGCCGGGGCCGCGCCGGGCTGGTCGGTGCTGGTGGGGCCAACCGCCCCCGACGCCACCGGGCTCACGCCCCTCCTCCGGGTCGAGGCGCCGGCCGCCGTCCTGTGCCGCGCACAGCGCATCGGCAGCGGCGCGTACCGCGCAGGGGAGAGCTGGGCCGCCGTGGCGCTCGTCCCCCACGCGCCGCGCGAGGGTCCTCCGCTATCTTCCCTCCCCTGATGGTGCTCACCACGATCGTGTCGGTCGACGTGCTGCCGCGCGGGGTGCCGCTGCGCGAGCCCTTCGTGATCGCCTCGGGTGCGCAGCTTCGCGCGGACGTGGTGATCGCCCGGGTGACGCTGCGGAGCGGCGCCGTGGGCCTGGGCGAGGCCGCCCCCTTCCCCGCCGTGTCCGGGGAGACGCGCGATCGCAGCGCGGCGGCGATGCGCGCCATCGGCCCCTCGATGGTGGGGCAGGACGCGCGTGAGCACCGCTTGCTTGCGGCCGCGATGTACGAGGGCGCCCCGGAGGAGCCGGCGGCGCGCGCGGCGATCGAGATGGCGATCCTCGACGCCCTGGCGCGGACCTGGGGCGCGCCGCTGTGGGCGCTGTTTGGCGGCGCGGGGCCGCGCACCTTCGCGACCGATCTCACGATCACCGCGGGCGACACCGCGCACGCCGTCGCCGCTGCCATCCAGGCCACGCAGCGCGGGTTCGAGACGCTCAAGATCAAGGTCGGCGCCGCCGATCCGGAGACCGACGCTGCTCGCGTCGCCGCCGTCCACCAGGCGGCGCCGGCGGCGCAGCTGGTCCTCGACGCCAACGGCGGGTGGACTGCGGTCGAGGCGCTGGCGCACCTCGCCGCGCTGCGCGGTCGCGACGTCGCGATCGCCGCCTTCGAGCAGCCGGTCCCCGCGGCAGATCTGGATGCGCTGGCCGAGGTCACGCGGGGCAGCGGCGCGACGCGCGTCCTGGCCGACGAGTCGGCGCGATCCGCAGCCGACGTCGCGCGGATCGGTCGGCTGGGCGCCGCGCACGGGATCAACCTCAAGGTCACCAAGACCGGCGTCGCCGAGGCGGTGGCGATGCACGCCACGGCGCGCGCGGCGGGCCTCTCGATGATGATCGGCGGGATGGTGGAGACCGAGATCGCGATGGGCTTCTCCGCCCACCTGGTCCGGGGGCTCGGCGGGATCGACTGGATCGACCTGGACACGCCGTTCTTCCTGGAGAGTCGGCTCACCGGGGGCGGCGTCGCTTTTTCGGGCCCGATGCTCGAGGTAGGCGATCCGCCAGGAACCGGCGCGCACCTGCTCGAGGACCTGGAGGGATGAGCCAGCCCCCGGCGCCGCCGGCGTGGTCGGCCGGCATCACCACCGCCGGGGTCACTGGCACCAACGGCAAGACGACCACCACCACCCTGCTCGCCGCCGCGCTCGCCGCCGGGGGCTCGCCGGTCGCGCGCGTGACCACGCTCGGGAGCTTCCTGGGCGACGTGGCGCTCGAGGTGTCGCGCGGGCACGCCGGCTTCCTCGCCACGATGGAGCGACTGCGCGACGCCGGCGGTCACCTCGCCGCGCTGGAGCTCACCAGCGAGGCGCTCGCGCTCGGCTTCGCCCGCGCCTGGCCCTGCCGGGTCGGCGTCTTCACCAACCTGACCCGCGACCACCTCGACGCCCACCGGAGCGCCGAGCACTACCTGGCGAGCAAGGCCCAGCTCTTCGTCGGTCTGCCGCCGGGGGGCGCCGCCGTGCTCAACGCGCGCGACCCCGCCTGCGCCCTCCTGGCCGAGGTGATCCCGGCCAGCGTGCGGATCCTCCACTACGGCATCGCGTCGCGCGGTGAGGCGTGGGTGCAGCCCGAACTGGCCCTGGAGGACGTCGAGACCGACTGGTCCGGCACGCGCGCCTCGCTTCGCTGGAGCGCAAACGACATCGCCGGTGGCGCCGCGCTACCGGCGACGCTGCAGGTGCGGGCGATCGGCGAGCCGTTCGCGGAGGACGCGGCAGCGGCCCTGCTCGGCGCCATTGCGATGGGGATCGACCCCAGCGTGGCGGCCACGGCGATCGCGAGCTGTGACGTGCCAGCCGGGCGCTTCGAGGTGGTCGCACGGCGGCCGTCGGTGGTCGTCGACTACGCCCACACGCCGGACGCGCTGGCGCGCACCGTCCGCACCGCGCGCGCCCTGGTCGGCGCGGCGGCCGCCGCCGGCGAGGCCGCGGGTCGCGTGCTGGTGGTGTTCGGCGCCGGCGGCGGGCGCGACCGCGACAAGCGTCCCGGCATGGGCGAGGCCGCGGCCGACGCCGACCAGGTGTGGCTGACCAGCGACAACCCGCGCGACGAGGACCCGCTGGCCATCGCCGACATGGTCCGCACCGGCCTCCGCGATCACCCTGCCGTCGTCACCGAGCCGGACCGGGCCCGCGCCATCGAGGCCGCGGTCGCGGCCGCGGGCGAGCTCGACGTGGTGGTGATCGCGGGCAAGGGCCACGAGGCGGAGCAGATCGGGCCCGGCGGAGCGCGGCGACCGTTCTCCGATCGCGACGTCGCACGCGAGGCGCATCGACGCCGCACGGTGCACGGCGCGGCGGTCAGCCCGGCGCGGTCGCCCGCTCGCGACCGCGCATGAGCGAGGTCTTGCGCCGGTTCGGCGAGGCCACGCCGCCGAGCGCGCGCTCGACCACGGCGCGGAGGATCGCCGCCTCGGCCGGGTCGTCGAGGCTGGCCACGTCGATCGGGCCGTGCGCGGTGTCGAGCGAGACGGCGTGCCGCCCGTCGCGCGGCTCGACGTGCACGCGGTGCACCTCCGCCGCGCGGACGCCGGCGCCGAAGCGACCCTCCGGTCGCGGGTCGATGGCGCCGTCCCGCCGGACCCACGGGGCGATGACGACGCGGTCATCCGCGAACACGCCGATCGGCGCGCCCTCGGCGCGGTAGCGAATCGCGTGGCGCGCCACGTGGAAGAAGGCGAACGCACCCAGGGCGAAGACCGCCACGATGCCGGCCCGCAGCGCGATCGACGTCCAGGGGGCGCCGCCGCGGACGGCCATGGCCAGGACGCCCGAGGCCACGACCGCGCCGACCAGGGACGCCGCCACGACGCTGGTCCAGATCCACGAGCCCTCGCGCGGGCCGCGGCTGGCGAGATCGCGAAGGACCAGCCGGTCCCCCTCCCACCCCAGCGTGAAGCGCGCGAGCGGCGCGCCCCTCGGCTCCTCGAGATCGGGAGCCGTCGCCGCGAGCGGGTCCTCCCCCTCGGCAGGCGGTGCGTCGGTGGCACCCTGAAGGGGGACGCCGAGGGCCCCCGCGAGCGCGCTCGCCACGGCGCGCACTCCGGCCCGCGCCGCCACCTCATCGTCCGCCACCGCCGCCGCGATCTCGAGGCGCGCGCCGTCGACGGTCACGATCGCGGCGCGTGCGATCACCTTGGTGAAGGGTGCTGCGCTCGTCCCCCAGGTGGCCGTCTCCACGCGGACGTCGACCGCGCTCGCGGTGCGCGGCCCGAGCGGCGCCTCCGCCTTGGCCCCCTCGGCCAGCGCCGTCACCTCCGCGTGGCCGGGCTCGACCCGCAGCCACTGCGGCGCGCCAGGGGCCGGACCGTACCCGTCCTCGACCGCGCCGCGCTGCGGCTCGGGGAGCGCGCGGAGCCAGAACGGCCCCTTTCCCCGTGAAAACCGGGCCGCTCCACGGGGATCGAGGTGGGCATCGACCGCGGGCACGTCGCCGAGGGCCGCGACCGTCGCCGCGACGCGCGCCTGCAGATCGGCGGAGCTCACGGCGGCGTCCTGCCGCCGTGGCGTCGTGGACGCAAGCCGTCAGCGCTGGACGGCGAGCTCGGCCGGCGCCGTGCCGAACGCGGGGAAGGTCGCCCGGAGCCCCTCGTGCGGGGGAATCTCGTCCTCCAGCGTGGCGCCGCGGCCGTTCGCGGAGGGCTCGAGGAGCTTCGGTCGCGAGACCGCGTCGCCCGTGGTGTTGTAGACGCACGCCTCGAGGACGTCGGCCTTCACCCTGGCGTCGCAGACTCGCACCGGCGACGCCGCGCGGACGACCATGGCGCGGACCGGTTCCTGCGCCGCGGAGAGGCCGTCGAGGCCCAGCGCCGCCGCCTCCGCCCGTGCGTCCCCCACGTAGGCCAGCATGGTGGCCGCATGCAGGCGAACCGCCGACTGGCGCGCGCGCAGGAGCGAGAAGTAAGCGTCGCCGTCAGCCGGCGCCACGTCGGCGAGGGTGCGCTTCTCGTCCGAGTCGATGCGGACCTCGGTGCCCGGCGCCTTGACCGTCCACTTCACCGAGCGGCCGGGGCGCAGCGCGCCCTCCCAGAAGAGGCCCCGGTCGGTCACGCCCGCGCGCTCGCCGCGATCGTCGCGCCGCGCGAAGGTCAGCACCAGCTTCAGGTCGGAGAGGTCGTCCTTGCCGTTGTTGACGATGGCGAGGTCGAACTCGTAGCGCATGCGGCCGCGCGCGTCGGGGCGGGGCGCGATGTTCTCCTCCAGCGCGCCCACGTCGTTGCGCCGGGTGGGGATGGGGAGGATCGACAGCACCGGCGGCGGCGACGACCACAGCGGCGAGTCGCTGCGCTCGCAGGTGCAGCGCGGGAGCGGAGAGCGCGGACCGGCGGGGACCACGACGCTGGCCCCGCCCGGGACGACCGCGCCTGGCGTGGCGACGGGAGCGGCAGCGACGGGGACGGACGCGCCGCCCGCGGGGAGCTCGTCTCCCGATGCGGCGGCGGATGCACCCTCGAGCTGCGAGCGGGGCGCCTCGGGGGACACCACCGCGCGCCCCGCCGACAGCGCCAGCACGGCGAGAGACGCGGCGGCCAATGCGACCACGGCCGCGCGTCGCATGCGCGGCGACGTCGCGACCAGGGCCCAGATGGCAGGAGGCGCCGCGAGCGGAAGCGGCCCCCGCGGCCCCCCGTGCGACGGCGCGACCGGCTCGTACACCGGGGCCGCGGGCGGCGGCGTCGCGCGGGTGATCGCGACCGACGGACGGCGGGTGGGAGGCGGCTCGAGGGTCGCCGGCGCGACGACCGGGGCCGCCATCTCCGGCTCCGGGAAGCCGGGCGGCGGCCGGCCGCGACCCGCGTAGCCGGCGAGGCCGCGCGGGCTGTCCGTCAGGCCGCGCGGGCCATCGCCGAGGCCTAGCGGCCTGCCCGTGGGGGCCACGTGCGTCGCGACGCGGGGACCGCGGCTCGCCGTCCGGGCGGTGGCCACGCGCGAGCTGCTGGTCATGGGGAACGCGAGCGCCGCACCGCGCACCGGGCTCGGCGCCGACTCGGCGCGCGCGAGCAGGGAGTGCGTGACCGGCGCGTCGAAGGGCGCCTCGTCGGCGAGCCAGGCCGGTCGCAGCCCCAGCTTCTCCAGCATGCGCTGCTCGAAGGCGTCGCGGAACTCGTCGGCCAGCGGTCCGCCGTAGGTGCGCACCGACAGCGCGGCGCGCGCCAGGGCCCATGTCGCCAGCGCGACCACGACGGCGAGCGACGCCTTGCCGAGCACTCCGGCCACCAGCATCTCCGGCGAGAACACCAGGGCCAGGGTGCTCACCGGCGCCGGGAGCAGCACCGCCGCGAGGCGCGCGCGCATGCGCCGGTGGTGGGCGCCGATCAGCGCGTCCAGCGGGCCGTCGGTGAAGCGCGTCAGCGCGAAGCGGTGGTAGGGCGAGGCGACCCTGGGATCGAGCGCCAGGTAGAGCACCGCCCCGCGGCGCACCAGCCCACGCACCGCGGTGTAGGGCACGGCGAAGCGCACCGACTCGGTGAGCGCGCCGGGCAGGAACGACTCGCGATAGCTGCCCACGCGGAGCAGATCGATCTCCACCGCCTCGTCGCGCAGCGTGAAGCGCACCGCACCGACGGCGTTGGCGCCCTCGGCGGCGAGCGCGAGCGCTCCGATGCTGAAGTGAAAGCCCACGGCGGGCGGTGAGCCTAGTACGGGGCGCTCTCCGCGGTCACGCCCCGGGGCGCTGCTGCACCGACAGAACGCCAGTCCAGCGCTGCGAGCCTGCGCGTCTGCTCCGTGTCCTCGGGGTGGAGGAAGAACACGCTCGCATCGGGCCCGGCCGCCGCGAAGAAGGACGCCATCGTCGCCACCGTCGGGTTCGGCATGTTCGTCTGCACCGGCCACACCGGCGCGCGCAGCCCGCGGGCGGCGATGCCCGCGCGCAGCCGCTCCATGCTGCCGTCGAGCCCGCCCGGCCAGCCGTGGGCGAAGTACACCTGCGGGAGAAACGCGTCGCCGCAGCCGCGATCGAGCACCTCGAAGGGGAAGCCGCGCCAGCGCTGGATCCACCCGAACGTCGTGTAGGCGAGCTTTTTATCCGGCCCCAGGCGCGCGCGGAGGCCGGCGCACAGCCGCCGCGCGTCCTCCGGTCGGTCGACCAGCTCGATCTCGGCGTCGACGATGATCCCGGCGACGTCTGCGTGGACGCTCGCGTCCGCCACGGCGGCGATCTGCTCGTCGATGGTGCCCCAGGTTCGCCCGTCGGCATCGGCGACGCCCTCGCCGTAGACGTAGGCGAAGGCCCAGACCTCGATCCCCTGGCGCGTGAAGGGCGCCCGGTTCTCCGCGGCGAAGTTACGACCCCAGCGCCCGAGAGCCGAGCCGTTGCCGCTCTTCAGGAAGACGCGCTTCACGCCCCACGACGCGGCGAGCTCGGCAGCGCGCTCGGCGCCCGGACCGTTGACGCCGAGCTCCCAGATCCAGAGACCGCGTGTCGCTTGCGGCTCCGGTGTTCCGGTTCCGGTTCCGGTTCCGGTTCCGGTTCCGGTTCCGGTTCCGGTTCCGGTTCCGGTTCCGGTTCCGGTTCCGGTTCCGCTTCCGGTTCCGGTTCCGATGTCCG
>JBKJLX010000793.1:0-14411 GCA_046596645.1 Polyangiaceae bacterium | reverse complement strand
AGAGCACCACCGCGCGCTCCACGGCGTTCTCCAGCTCGCGCACGTTGCCCGGCCAGCGATGGTGGAGGATGCGAGCCCGCGCCTCGTCGGTGAAGCCCTCGATCTCCTTCTCGTTCTCCTGCGCGAAGCG
Source organism: Polyangiaceae bacterium (assembly GCA_046596645.1). Lineage (GTDB taxonomy): Bacteria > Myxococcota_A > Polyangia > Polyangiales > Polyangiaceae > JBKJLX01. The sequence continues at coordinate 14,281 of JBKJLX010000793.1, read as the reverse complement.
GTGGAGGAAGTGGTTGGCGAGGAGCAGCACGTCGCCGTCGCGCAGGCGCAGCGGCGGCATCTCGATGTGGACGACGTTGAGGCGATAGAAGAGATCCTCGCGGAATTTCCCCTCGGCCACCATGCCCGCGAGATCGCGGTTGGTCGCGGCGACGATGCGGGTGTCGACGTTCACCGTCTCGTTGCCGCCGACGCGCTCGAACGCCTTTTCCTGGAGAACGCGCAGCAGCTTCACCTGGATGGCGGGCGAGATCTCCCCGATCTCGTCCAGGAACAGGGTGCCGCCGTTGGCGGTCTCGATGCGGCCGATGCGCCGCTTCTCGGCGCCGGTGAAGCTGCCCTTCTCGTGACCGAAGAGCTCGCTCTCGAGGAGCGTCTCGCTGAGCGCCGCGCAGTGGAGCGCGACGAAGGGCTTGTCCTTGCGCTGGCTCTTCTTGTGGATCGCGCGCGCCAGCTCGCCCTTGCCCGTCCCGCTCTCGCCGGTGATCAGCACCGTCGCCCGCGAGGCCGCGACCTGCCCGGCGGTGCGGTAGACCTTCTGCATCACCGGGCTCGCCCCTAGGAGGCCCTCCAGCGCGGCTCCCTCGCGCTCCAGCAGCTGGCGCCGCAGGCTCTCCGCCTCGATCTTCAGCGCGCGACGCTCCAGCGCTCGCTCGGTCGCGACCAGCAGCGCGTCGAAGTCGACCGGCTTGGTCAGGTAGTCGTCGGCGCCCACCCGCATCGCCGCGACGGCCGACGTCACGTCACCGAACGCGGTGACGACGATCACGGGCAGGTTCTCGTGCTGCTCTCGCAGGCGGCGCAGCAGCTCGAGGCCGTCCATGCCCGGCATCTTCAGGTCCGTCACCACCACGTCGGGGACGCGCTCGCTGGCGATCTCCAGCGCGGCCGCGCCGTCTGCCGCGGCCGCCACCTCGAACCCCTCCAGCTGGAGGAGCTTCTCGAGGCCCGACCGCGCGGTCGCCTCGTCGTCGACGATCAGGACGTACTTACGCTGGCTCACGAGGGCCTCCGGCAGGTGGTACGCGCAGCGAGTCGACCTGCACGTCGATGGGGAGCTCGAGGCGGAACACCGTCCGCCCCGGGCGGCTGCGGAAGGTGATGGACCCACCGTGATCCGTCGCGACCCGATGCGCCACCGACAGGCCGAGGCCCGTCCCCGACGGCTTGGTCGTGTAGAACGGGTCGAAGACGGGCGCGGCGGGGTCCTCTATCCCCCGACCGCCGTCCTCCACCTCGATGACGGCGCTGCGCGGCTCTCGGCGCAGACGGAGGTGGGCCACCCCACCCACCGGGGCCATCGCCTCCAGCGCGTTCCACATGAGGTTTCGCAGCGCCTCCGCCACGCGGTCGCGGTCGAAGGAGAGCTCGACCGGGGACGTCGGCAGGTCGATCTCGAGGGTCGAGGAGGCCTCGGTCGCGGCGGCGGCCATCTCCTGGGCGCAGCGCCGGCACGCCTCGCGAATGTCGTCGCGCACCAGATCGAGGGGAAACGGCCGAGCGAACTCCAGGAACTCGGTGACCAGGTCGCCCAGGCGACGGATCTCCGCCCGCACCGTGGCCAGGGTCTCGACCAGGTCGGCGCCGCCCTCGTGCTTGCGCAGCGCGCGCTCCAGCACGGTGAGGTGCAGCGTGGCGCCGTTCAGCGGGTTGCGGATCTCGTGCGCCAGGCCGGCAGCCAGGGTGCCGACCGCGGCCAGCCGCTCCGACTGGCGGAGCCGGGTGGCGAGCGACGTCTCCAGCGTCGTGTCCTGGCCGATCGCGAACACCGAGTCGCCGCCGGTGCCAGGCGGTGGCCCGGCGAACTGCCAGCGCACCTCGCGCACCCGACCCCCACGCGTGCGCACCGCGGAGCGCTCCAGCACCGGCTGCGCGCCGCCCAGCGTGGCGGCCAGCGCGCCCTGGACCTCGCCGCGGTGCTCCACGGGGATGAGCGTCTGCACGAACGCCTTGCCCACCGCCTCGTCGCGGCCGTAGCCGGTCGCGCGCTCCGCCTCCGGGTTGAAGAGGCTGATGCGGCCGTGCGAGTCGATCGCGACGAAGAGCAGACGGGCCAGCTCCACCGCGCTCGCCCACAGCGCCTCGCGCTCGGCGTGCCGACCCTCCGCCTCGGCGCGCAGGTCCTCGTCGTACCGCCGGATCCGCTCGAATTGATGCTCGAAGTGCGCCTCCTGCATGGTGGCCAGCTCGAGATCGAGCAGCTTGTCGATGGCGCTCGCGATGGGCGAGGCGCCGTGGTCGGCGCCGGCGGGCGCCGGCGCTCCGGCGACGATCCGCTGCAGCTCCGTCCGCAGCATTGTCATGCCGCCCAGCGTGTAGCGGAAGGGCAGACCGACCTGGACATGCACGCGCCCGATCCGCGCAGTCGCCTCGTAGTGATCGGCGTCGTGAGGGCCGGTGAAGACCCGGTCGAGCCAGGCGATCAGCGAGCGCCGCAGGCGCCCCTCCTGCCCCTCGTGGGCGAGGACGGCGTGCGCCTGCTCGTGCTCACGCACCCGCTCGTAGAACCGGTCGGCGATGGCGTCGAAGTGAGGGCGGACGCGATCGCGCAACGCGAGCACCATCGCCGACTCGGCGGGGCCGAAGCGGATGAACCGCGAGAGCTCGCGCCACACCGGCTCGGCGAGAGCCGGAGGCGACGGTGCCGCCAACGCCACAGACCCCCCTTCCCCTCGGCGCCCGTCGCCCGATCAGATGTCCAGGTTGCGGACGCTGAGCGCGTTCTGCTCGATGAACTGCCGTCGGGGCTCCACCTGGTCGCCCATCAGGATGGTGAAGAGCTCGTCGGTCTTCAGCGCGTCGTCGACCCGGACCTGCAGGAGCGTGCGCGCGTCGGGGTTCATGGTGGTCTCCCACAGCTGATCGGCGTTCATCTCACCCAGGCCCTTGTAGCGGGTGATGGAGAGGCCCTTCTTGGCGCGGCCGTCGAGGAACTCCATGAGCGCCTCGCCGTCCCCGATCTCCTCGGCCAGGCCCTTGTCGCTGCTGGCGACGAAGGGCGGCGCGCCGAGCGAGCGCAGGTCCTGGTCGATCGACCACGCCTCCTTGTACTCGTCGGTCTCCAGGAGGGCAGCGTCGACCACCACGTGGCGGCTGGTCGCGCCGGCGCGGGGCTGGATGGAGAGGGTGTGCGACCCTTCGCGCGCCGGGTCCGCGGCGACGCCGATGGTGAGCGGGAAGAGGTCGGGGTAGCGCGTCTGCAGGTAGGCGCGCAGCTGGGCCACCGCCTCGTCCACCCGCGCGCGGTCTGCCAGGTCGGCGGCGGCGAGGCCGGTCGAGCGGAGCACCGCCGCCACCAGGCGCGCGTCGTGCTTCTTGTCGAGGTGAGCGACCACGACCCGGAAGCGCTTCAGGCGTTGGGTCAGGCGGAAGAGCGGCTGCCCGGCGATGGAGTGGGTGCCGGTGGTGGACCTGAGCTCCAACCCCTCGACCGCCGACTGCACCAGGTAGTCGTCGAGCGCGCTCTGGTCCTTCATGTAGAGGGATTTCTTGCCCTTGTGCACGCCGTAGAGCGGCGGCTGCGCGATGTAGAGGTAGCCCTTCTCGGTCACATCCGGCATCTGCCGGAAGAAGAACGTGAGCAGCAAGGTCCGGATGTGCGACCCGTCGACGTCGGCGTCGGTCATCAGGATGATCTTGTGGTACCGGAGCTTCTCGATGTCGAAGCCGCCGGCGTCGTTGATGCCGCAGCCGAGCGCGGTGATCAGCGTACCGACCTCGGCCGAGCTCAGCATGCGGTCCAGCCGCGCGCGCTCGACGTTCAGGATCTTCCCCTTGAGCGGTAGGATGGCCTGGAAGTGGCGGTCGCGCCCCTGCTTCGCGCTGCCGCCTGCGCTCTCACCCTCGACGATGTAGAGCTCGCTGGCCGCCGGGTCCTTCGACTGACAATCGGCCAGTTTGCCGCTCAGGCTGGTCACGTCGAGGGTGCCCTTGCGGATCACCTCGCGCGCCTTGCGCGCGGCCTCGCGCGCCTTGGCCGCCACCACCGCCTTGTCGACGATCTTCTTCGCCGTCTGCGGGTTCTCCTCGAAGAACTGGGTGAGCTTGGTGGAGACGACGTTCTCCACGATCCCCTTCACCTCGCTGGACACCAGCTTGGACTTGGTCTGCGAGTCGAAGCTGGGGTCGGGATGCTTCACGCTGATGATGCAGGTGAGGCCCTCGCGGACGTCCTCCCCCTCCAGCTCGCGCTTCAGCTCCTTGAACAGGTTCTGACCGACGCCGTACTTGTTGACGGTCTTGGTCAGCGCGGTGCGCATGCCCGTGAGGTGGGTGCCGCCGTCCTTGTTATGGACGTTGTTGGTGTAGCAATAGATCGCCTCCGTGTAGGAGCCGTTCCACTGCATCGCGACCTCGACCTGAACCGGGGCGGCGAGCTGCTTGCCGCCATCGGAGTTCACGTCACCCGACGCCACGAAGGTGATGACCTCGTCGTGGATCGGCTCCTTGGTCTTGTTGAGGAGGGCGACGAACTCCTCGATGCCGCCGCGGAACTCGAAGCGCTCCTCCCGCGTCTCACCGCGCTCGTCCGCCAGGTGGATCACCAGGCCGGCGTTGAGGAACGCCAGCTCGCGCAGCCGCGCCGCGAGCGTCTCGTACTTGAACTCGATGATGGTGAAGATGGTGGTGTCGGGCTTGAACCGGATCTTGGTCCCGGTGTCCCGGGTGTCGCCCTTCGCGAGGAGCGGGCCCATCGGCACGCCGCGCTCGTACTCCTGGTACCAGAGCTTGCCCTCGCGCTTGATCTCGAGGCGGAGGAACTCGCTCACCGCGTTGACCGCGCTCACGCCGACGCCATGCAGACCGGCGGAGACCTTGTAGCTGGCGTTGTCGAACTTGCCCCCGGCGTGGAGGACCGTCATCACCACCTCGGCGGCGCTCACGCCGCGCGAGTGCATGCCGACCGGGATGCCGCGACCGTCGTCCTCGACGCTCACCGAGCCGTCGAAGTGGATGCGCACCGAGATGATCTTGCAGTGGCCGGCGAGGTGCTCGTCCACCGCGTTGTCGATCGCCTCCCATACGAGGTGGTGCAGGCCGGAGCCGTCGTGCACGTCCCCGATGTACATGCCGGGGCGCTTGCGGACCGCCTCCAGCCCCTCGAGGGCTGTGATGCTGGTGTGGTCGTACAGCGGCGGCGGCTCCGCCAGCCCCGACGCTACCGCGCCGGTCGAGGGTCCAGTTTCGGTGGTCATCTGGAAAGGCACCCGGGGAGCGCGACTGGGGCCGTCTACGGCACCCCTTCGGGACGCTCCATGGAGGGTTGGACCCTAGGGCCGGAGCGGTGAATCCGCAAGGACGGAAGACCCCCGGAGAACCCCTTTTTCCAGCCGAAAATCGCTTCTTGCGCCCCCTGCACCGAAGGCCTTGGGGATGAGTCCGGGGCGGGTCGTGGTCAGCACGATCTGGCGGCCCGGCGGGTGGCCGGCCGCTCCCCGGCGCGCGCCGGGGGCGGCGGCGTGGAGGGACGGTCCCAGATACTCGAACAGGGCGGTGGTCCTCGACTCGTCGAGCTCGCTGGAGACGTCGTCGAGCAGGAGGATGGGGACCAGACCGGTCGCTTCGGCGATGGTCGCGCTCTCCGCTGCCTTGAGCGCCAGCACCAGCGCGCGGTGCTGCCCCTGGGAGGCCACGGCGCGCGCGAGGTGCCCGCCGAGGCGCAACGCCAGATCGTCGCGGTGGGGACCGAACCCGGCCGAGGCGCGGTGCGCGTCGCGCGGTCGACGTGCCGCCAGCTCGTCGACCGCGCGCTCCGCGACCTCCGAGCCACCGGGAGCGTAGGCCGCGGACAGCTCCAGGGCCGGCTCGGCGATGCGGCGAAAAGCGTCGGCGAGCGGGGCGAGCAGGGCGCCCACCGCCGCGTCGCGGGCGCGGGTCACCCGCGCGCCCTCGGTCGCGCAGAGGGCCTCGTACGCCTCCAGGCCGGCGCCCCCCCGCACGCCCTTGCGCAGCAGGTCCTGCCGCGCGCGCAGGGCCTGGCCGTAGCGAGCGAGCGCATCCGCGCCCAGCGGGTCGCGATAGAGCACCAGGCGGTCGATGAGACGGCGGCGCATCGCGGCGGGGCCGGTGGACAACGTCAGCTCGTCGGGGTGAAAGACCACCACGGGCGTCCGGGTCGCGTAGGCGGCCAGCGAGGGCGGGCGCGCGCCGTCGATGCGCACCATGACCCGCGCGCCACCAAGCCCCACGGTCTGCACGCGCTCGGTGTCCTGGCCGACGTCGCCGCCGTGCTCGACGATGCGCACGCGGACGCTGGCGCTTTCCGCGTCGTGGCGCACCAGCTCGTCCAGCTTGGCGGTGCGGAAGCTGCGCGAGCTCGCCGCCAGGTAGATCGCCTCCAGCAGGCTGGTCTTGCCGTGGCCGTTGTCGCCGTGGACGACGTTGAGACCAGGCGCCAGCTGGGCGTCGATCGCGACGAGGTTGCGGATGTCGCGGATCGCCAGCTCCGCGATGGCCAGCGCCCTCAAGTCCCAGCTCTCAGATGCGCATCGGCATGACGACGGCGACGTAGTCCGACGCGGGCGACTCGCTCGCCGGGCGCAGGGTCGCCGGGTCCAGCTCGCCGGAGATGCCCAGGAGGATGTCCTCCTCCCCGTCGAGGGCGCCGAGCACGTCGAGGAAGTACTTGGCGTTGAAACCGATGGTGACCTCGCCGCCGGTGTAGTCGACCGCGAGCTCGTCGAAGCCGTTGCCGCTCTCCGGGCTCTCGCTGGTGATGCGGAGGAGGCCGGTCGCAGTGCTCACCTTGACGCCGCCGGTGCGGTCGCTGGCGGCGAGCCGGACCGCGTCCAGCGCGTCAGCGAGCTGGCGGCGCGGCGCGCGGATGACCCGCTCGCTCGATCGCGGGATGACCTGCGAGTACGGCGGGAACTGCGCGTCGACGAGCTTCACCGAGAAGCGGGTGCCCGCGATCTCGAAGAAGGCGTTGGGCCCGCTCTGGCTGATGGTGACGACCGGCGCGGCGTCCTTGCCGTCCTCGGTCTTCTCCGAGCGGGCCTCGTCGCACAGTCTGCGTAGCTCGCCCACGGCCTTCAGCGGGATGAGCATGGTGGCAGTGGCGTTGGAGCCCTCGACCGTCGCCTCCATCTTCGAGAGGCGATGACCGTCGGTGGTCACCATGCGAACGCGATCGCCCGACCACTCGAAGAGCGCGCTGTTCACGTGGGCGCGGGTCTCGTCGGGCGAGATCGAGAAGTGGGTGCGCAGGATGAGCGTCCTCAGAAGGTCGACCGGGAGAGTCAGCGCGGCGGCGCCGGCCTCGGGCTTGGGGAGGACCGGGAACTCGCTGCCCGGGATACCGTGCAGGGTGTAGCGGCGCGGCGAGCCCACCGCCTTGAGCGTGGTGGAAGCACCCTGCCCCGTCGCGATCTGCACCCGGCCGTCCGGCATGTGCTTGATGCGCTCGAGCAGGTCGCGCGCCGGAACGGCGATGGAGCCGCCGGTGGTCACCTCGGCCGCGACCTGGCCTGACACGCTGAGAAACATGTCCGTCGCCGACACGTGGAGCGTGTTTCCCTCGGCAGCGAGCAGGACGTTCGAGAGGGCGGGCATCGCGCTCCGCTTGTCGGCGACGCCCTGGCAGCGACCCACGAGCCGCTCGAGGTCCTTCTTCGCGATGACGAGATCCATGGGCGCCGGCCTTCCTGGGCCGACCGTCTTAGCAGGCGCGGAGCGCGCGCCGAAGGGGGTTCTTCGCGGGATGGAGCGACCTGGCACGCTTCCCGAGAGCCTCCCTCCGGATGATTTTTCATTTTAATGATCAGGTGATCGTCGTAGGGCCTGTGGATACTGTGGGAGGTCGTGTATTCAATAAAGGATTCAATCTGTTACGTGGAGATGATCCATGGCGTCACCGGTGACGTGGCGAGTTGCCATTCCTGGGGGCAGACGCCCCACCCGTCGGTTGTCCAGGATCCCACCAGCGTCTTGCCCACAGCTGTTCCCACGGTCTTCCTACGGGCGTGTGCGTTTTCCATGGCCTCGGCGGGTCGGATCGCGGACGTTTGACCTGACCCATGGGCACGGCCGTCCGCTGTCCCCACTGCGGGCTTCCGCACGACCCGACGCGACGCCTCTGTCCCGCGACCGGTCTCCCCTTGCCGGGGGCGGAGATCGGCCCGTTGCCGGGGGCGCAGGGCGACGCCGCGCTCGTTCGCGCGCCCGTCGCGCCCCCGCGCCCCTCGGCGCCCGGAACGGCGCGCCCGCCGCTGACGCGTCCCCGTCGCGCCCGCGCCCAGGCCGTCGCCCAGCAGCCGCGGCGGGGAAAGTACGCCGCCGACATGGTCGGGGAAACGATAGAGGGCAAGTACGCTCTCCAGTCCGTCCTCGGCAAGGGCGGCATGGGTACGGTCTATGACGCCGTCCACCAGCGGACGAGCCGCCGCGTCGCGGTGAAGATTTTACTTCCCGAGCACGCCGAGAAGCCGGAGTCGATCGCCCGATTCCACCACGAGGCGCGCGTCGTCGCCGCCATCGGTCACCCTAACATCTGCGAGATCCTCGATTTCGGCCGCCTGGCGGACGGCCGCCCGTTCCTGGTCATGGAGCGGCTTGAAGGGGAGACCCTGGGCACGTTGCTCGAAAGGCGCATCCGCCTGCCGGTCGGCGAGGCTGTGGCGGTCGCCATCCAGGCGCTGCAAGCGCTCGACGTGGCTCACGCCAAGGGCGTCATCCATCGCGACATGAAGCCGGACAACGTCTTCCTCACGGCCCGCAGCAACGGGGCGCCGTTGGTGAAGGTCCTCGACTTTGGCATCTCCAAGACGTTCGGGGACGATCGCGACGTGGAGCTCACGCGTACCGGCATGGTGATGGGGACGCCGTACTACATGGCCCCCGAGCAGGCGCGTGGCGAGCGCAACCTCGACCCACGGGTGGACGTGTGGGCCTGCGGCATCATCCTCTACGAGGCGATCGGTGGCCGTAGGCCCTTCATCGCCAAGAATTACAACGCTCTCCTCGTGGAGATCCTGACCGCCGCCCATAGGCCGCTCATCGAGATCGCGCCGCAGATCCCGGGCGGGCTGGAGGCCGTCATCGATCGGGCGCTCTCCAAGCGCCGCGAGGATCGGCAGCCGACGGTCGCGGCCCTGGCCTCGGCCCTGTCACCCTACGCCGGGGAGCTGCCGCAGCGCCCGACGGGGCCAGTGCGAGCTCGCCTGGACCGCTACGTCGAGGTCGGCGGCGCACAGCTCCCGGTGACCTGGGAGGACACCGGCGGGGAGACGCCGGCCAGCGGCGGCGCGAGGATGCTGGAGGTCGGCGCCCTCCGCGTCGCCGTCGTCGGGTCCGCCAGCGAGACGCCGACGAGAGCCGCCCAGGTTGGCGCTTCTCAGCGGGTCGCCCCAACCGTCCCGCGCGCTACCGGGAAGCCGCCCATGGTCGAGGACGAGGAGACCACGAGGATCGTCTCGGACCCGTCGACCGAGGAGCGGACGCCCAGCATGCGTCGTCGGCTGACCTCGGCTCCTCCTCCTGCCCCCCCGGCGGAGGAGGACGTGGAGACGACGATCGTGGACCAGGAGCCACCCACCTTCACCACCGACGCGTACCGACCGGCGAAGGACCGCAAGGAGAAGAGGTGAGGGTCGACCTCGTCCGCGGCATTGGCCTTGGAAAGAGGTACGGCACCACCGCAGCGCTCCGGGCGGTGGACGTCGAGCTGGTGGCCGGTCGGCTGACCCGGATCGAGGGTCCCAACGGCTCCGGGAAGACGACACTATTGGCGCTGCTCGGCTGGTCGGCGGCGCCGACCACAGGGACGGTCGACTACGTCTGCGGCGCGCGAGGCCTCACCGCGGCGGAGTGCCGGGGCGTCCTCGGCTGGGTCTCTCACGAGACCCTCGCGTACGCCGACCTCTCCGGACGCTCCAACGTCGAGCTCGCGGCGCGGCTGCGCGGGCTATCGCCGGCGGACGCGTGGGAGCGGGCTGCGGAGCGCTTCGAGCTGGGCACCTTCGCGGAGCGCCCCTTGCGGACCAACTCGAGGGGTCAGCGGCAACGGGTCGCGCTCGCCCGAGCCCTGGTCCACCGGCCCTCGGTCATCCTGCTCGACGAGCCCACGGCCGGGCTCGACACCGGTGGAGTCGAGCGGCTGCTCCGGGTGGTGACGGAGGAGATCGAGAGGGGGGCCGTCGTCGCCATCGTCACCCACGAGCCCGCCGTGTTCGATGGGCTGGCTGGCGACCGTATCAGCCTCGACCGAGGCCGGTTGGCAGGTTTCCGCCCCGGGTGACGTTTCACGTGGAACGTCGCGCCGGGAGCGACGCCCGTTTTTCAGGCGAAAGGTCCGAAGCAGCCTGCGACCAGTTCCACGTGAAACAGCTCGAGAGCGGGGAGCCGATTCGGCAGTCACCAGCCGCGCAGGGTTTCACGTGAAACGCGGGCCGACGACTGGGGGTTCGAGCAGGGCGAGTACGACCCCGGCTTCCCCCACGCCGGCGCCCCAGACCCAGGGGCCGACGCGGGCGGTCAGCCCCAGCCAGAGCGCCTCGGCGCCGTTCGAGCCGGTGGACGCGTCCGCCATCGAAGGAGCGGCGAGCACGACGAGTGACCGCGCCCAGAGCTCGGGGGGCGTTCCTTCCCGGACCGCAGCGAGGTCGTGGAGCACCCCGAGCCGGTCCGCTGCGACAAGGAGGACGTCGTCGGGCGCCAGCTCGGCGACCAGGTCGAGGTTTCGCACGTCGCGGCCGAGCGGCGAGAAGAGGCCGCCGGCGGTCTCCACCACCAGGTGCTTCGCGCCCTCCGAGGAGGCGCGGCACCAGCTCGCAGCGACCCGGACGTCGACCGCCTGGCCCGAGCGGCGCGCGGCCAGGTGAGGGGAGACTGGATCGGCGAAGAGGTAGGGCGGGGAAGACGACGCCGGGACCGTCCCGGCCGCCTCGAGCTGGCCCCCGTCCGTGGGGCTCGATCCGTCGACCCCTGACTCGATCGGCTTCCGGCCAGCGACCGTGTGACCCGCGCGCACAGTGCGCGGACCAGCGCGACGGCGAGGTGCGTCTTGCCGATGCCGGTTCCGGTGCCGACGACCGCGATCGTCCTCACGAGGTGGCTCGTCGAACCGCTGCCGCGATGGCGATCGCGGCACGGACGACCGTTTCGAGGTCCAGGTCGGCGCGAAGGGTGACGCGCAGCCGCGAGGTCCCGGCCGGCACCGTCGGCGGTCGGATGGCCTGGACCACCCACCCGCCTGCCAGCAGCTCCCTCGACGCGGCGAGCGCGGCCGTCGCCGGGCCGACCTGGATGGGGATGATCGGCCCGTCGCCCGCCGGCCGTGCGCCGAGCCCCGCGGCCACCCCATCCCGCATCGCCTTCGCGAGAGATGCCAGGTGAGCTCGAGCGGGGTCGGCAGCGAGGACCTCGGCGACCCGCGCGGGGACGGCCGCCGCCAGCACCGGCGGGATGGCGGTCGAGAACACGTAGCTCCGGGCTCGGTTCCAGAGCCAGGTGCGGAGAGAGAGCGACCCGGCGACGAACGCGCCGCCGAGCCCGAACGCCTTGCCCAGCGTGCCTATCAGTGCGTCGGGGCGGACGCCGACTGCCGCGGCGCAACCCCGACCCCCGGGGCCGAGAACCCCGAGGGCGTGCGCCTCGTCGAGGATCAGCGCGGCGCGATGGTGATCGCAGAGCGAGCGCAGGGCGACCAGGTCCGGTCCGTCCCCGTCCATGCTGAAGTACGATTCCGTCACCACGAACCGGCGCCGCGCCTCCCCGCGGAGCGCGACCCCGATGGCCTCGAGGTCGAGGTGGGGCACGACCACCGTCCTCGCGCCCGAGAGTCGGCAGCCGTCGATCAGTGAGGCGTGGTTGAGGGCGTCGGAAACGATCAGGTCGCCCTTGCCGGCCAGCGCGGAGACGACCCCGACGTTCGCGGCGTAGCCCGAGGTGAACAGAAGGCTCGCCTGCGCGCCCGTGAAGTGCGTGAGCGCGGCCTCCGCCCCGGCGTGCTCGGCCCGGTACCCGTAGACCAGCGCCGAGGCACCGGACCCTCCGCTCGCGGCACCGAGGTCCGCGCGGTCGGCGAGGCCGAGGTAGTCATTGGTGCAGAGCAAGACTGCGCCCGGAGGCAGGCCATCGCGCCCGCCCGGGATGCGCAGCAGGTCGCCCCGCTCCAGGTCGGCGAGGTCCTCGTCGAGGTGGTCCAGCGCAGACACGTGGCTCGACCGCTCTCGCCCGCGCGTCGCGCGGCTCAGAGGTCCGTCGGGTCGTCGCCGTGGCGCTGGCCGCGCACCGGCTCCGGCCGAGCACGGGAGACGGTGGCGTCCACCGACGCGATGGTGTCGTCGATGCGAACCAGGAGGTGCTCGACCGCGGAGCGAGCGTCCTCGGCGAGGGCGGCGGAGCGGCTCCGCTCCTCCTCCAGATCGTGGGCGAGGGCGAGCGCGGCGAGCAGGATCGCCTGCGGGGTCATCGGCCGGCCCGGTGCGAGCAGCGACACGAGCTTGTCGTCGACGACGCGCGCCAGGCGCTCGAGCTCCTCCGGCGAGGCACTCGACACGACGCGATAGCGTTGCCCCCCAACCTGGAGCTCGACGGCGCGCTGCAATCTCGGCGTTCCTCCGAGCGAGACGCTACCACGCCGCGGTACGTTCCATGGCCGGATGATCGAGACGTCTCGCTCACCACGCCGCAGCCGCCGCGCGTGCGTCATCGCGCTCACCGCAGTGGCGCTCACGACCTCGGCGCCGGCGGCTGCCGACCCGCAGTGGAACGCGGGGCTCGACGTGGGCGTGGCTGGACGTGGGGTCGGCGAGGTGTGGGGAGAGACCGCGTTCTGGCTCGGCGCGCGCGGAGACGTCCTGTTCGGGCGGGACGGCACGGACGACCTTGGCGCGGGCCCCTACATCGACGTCGGGACGCTCGCCTTCGATGAGCTCGACCTGGGCGCCGGCGCATCGCTCCTGCTCCCGGTCATCGACTCGTTTCCCATCGTCCTTTCCTTCGGGCCCTACCTCCGCGCGGGCGAAGTCGACCTCGGCGTGACGCCTGGCCTCGCTGCGTCCCTCTTCTGGGGGACGCGAAGCTACGACCACCACGGCGCCTACGAGATGGCCGGCGGCCTCCTGCTGCAACTCCGCCATGGCGTCGGCGAGGTCGACGACACCGCGATCCTCATCGGCGCGCACCTCGACGCGCTCATCCTCGCATTGCCGTTCCTGTGGCTCGTCGAGAGCGCCGCCGGCCCGTCCGACGAGGCCGCCGCCATCGAGCCCATCGAGCCCGGGCCCGAGCCGGAATGAGAAACGGCCGCAGCCCCAGGGTGGGGGTGCGGCCGTCGCCGGAACGCGGAGCAGGTCGCTCAGTTGCAGAAGGCAGCGTTGCTCGGCACCGGACGGTCAAGCCCCGAGCGGCAAGGGACCGGGTCGCCGTCCTCCAGGGCCTCGCCGGAGCAGTACGCGGCGTTACCGACGCTGATGGGGAAGGAGTACGCGGGCGTCTCCAGCTCGTCGCCGCCGGTGGTGTGGCCGTGGATGACGAACTCGGCGATGACCGTGGTGGTCGTTCCACGCGCGAGCGACCCGGCAAGCCCCTGGGTGAGGCAGGAGGGCAGGGCGAGCGCGATGACGCTGCCCACCGACTCGGGCTCGGCGAAGCCCTTGGAGGGATAGGTGAAGGTCGTCGGGCACTCCGGCGTGGACGGCAGGCCGTCGGCGGTGATGGTCACGTCGACCGCGTAGATCTCGACGAAGTTCGTCTCGGTGCGGGGAACGTCGCGGTCCTCCCTCGCGTCGAGGCCGTTCTGCACCACCAGGCAGACGTCGTAAGCGGAGCCGAGAGCGGCCTCGACGGCCCCTCCCGAGAGGAAGACGCTACCGCCCGGGTCGCAAGCGCAGTCGTCCGAGAAGGCGGCCACGCTGCGCACGTAGAATGTCGCCTCCGTCTCCACGCACCCGAGGGGAGCGAGGACGGCGACGGACCCCAGCGCGAGGAGCGCGCAAGCGTGCTGGTAAAATCGGCGAGCCGGCATGATCAGCAAAGCCTCCAGGCGCGCCGTGCAGAGGAGCGCGCCACACCCGAAGTCTAGGGGACGCTTCCGGGCATGGGCAAAAGAGCGGCGTAAGGACGCCGCAGTCACCCGCCGCTGGCAGCCTCGGCGAGGCCCTCCGCGAGGCGCGCCGCGTCCTCCAGTCGGACGGAAGGAGCGCCGGGTGAGGCGACCACGACGAAGCGGATCCACCGTCCTTCTCGCTTCTTGTCCCCCTGCACCAGGGGTGCCGCGGCGCGGCACAGCGCCGATGGCGCCGAGGTAGGCAGGCCGAGCCGGGCGAGGAGCGCGGCAGCCC
>JBKJLX010000759.1:0-3282 GCA_046596645.1 Polyangiaceae bacterium | reverse complement strand
GGGTCGCCGGGATCGGGGAAGACGATGGGCTGCTCGAGCGCAGCGCGCCCGACGTCCACGCGCAGCGAGCCCGCGGTGGTCGCCCAGTCGATCGCGATGGCGCCGCGGAACAGGAGGGCGACGCGCTGGCGATCGGTGTCGACGGAGATGCGGTCGAGCACCAGCTCCCTCGCGGCCAGCACCGTGCCGTCGGCCTGCACGACGCGCGCGCCGAGGTGCTGGCGCGGCAGCTGAAACGCGAGGCGCGGCAGCACCGGGTGCAGGCCGTCGAGCGCGATCCACTCGTCGCCCACCAGGCGATCGAGCTGTTGATCCTCGGGCGCGCACTGGAAGTAGGTCCAGTCGAAGCCTGCCGGGACGTCCATCGGATCGGCCTCGGCGCGCGCGGTGTCGAGGGTGCCGCGCCGCGCGCGCCGTGCCGGCCACAGCGCGGGGACGGGACCGAGCCCGATCGGCCGCGTAGGATCGCGAGGGTCGACCCAGCACGGCGCGCCGATCGAGGGCCCCATGCCGATGGGGTTGTCGGTCGACTGCACCGCCAGCTCCCACGCGATGGGCAACGACCGGAACGGCTCCGGCGGCTCGCCATGCACCCGCCGGCGACCAACCGCGTGCGCGCGCTTGCGCAGCAGCACCTCGCCACGCGCGACCTGGATCTGCACCATCACCGCCGGGCTCGCGACGCCGGCCGGGGCGTACGCCGATCCGGTCACGACGATCTCCCCTCGCGGCACCGCCGGCGCGAGCTCCGCCGCATCCTCCAGCGAGCGCAGCGGCGAGCGCTCCAGATGGACGTCACGCGGGACGAGATCGACCGGCGGCAGCGGCTTGAGCGCCTCGCCCTCGAGGGCGAAGGTGAGCCTGGCGACGACGGTCAATCGCGGACCGGCGGCGCTGCGCCAGGGCACCAGCGCGGCCGAGCAACCGGCGACCGCGTGGAGGACGGGGAGCGACGGGGGTAAGGTCACGCGGAGGGGCGATCAGCCGAGGAGGACGCGACGGCCGTCGATCGCCGTGTCGTCCTTCGACTTCAGCGAGGTGGACTTCGAGCGCAGAGAAAACACGCCGCGGACCAGGGTCCGCACGCGGCCGACCCTGGTCTCCAGGAGCTCGGCCACCTCCTCCACGACGTTCTTCGCGCGCAACACCACGCGGTCCGCGGTGGTGTCGAGCTCGGTCGCCACCGTCTCGATGCGGGTGGCGCTGGTCTTCAGCTCGCGCGCCACCACCTCGCTGAGGCCGGCCACCAGGCGCGAGCGACGCGCCCGGACCTCGACCGTCGCGCCGACGATGGTGGTGCCTCGCTGCTCGATGCGGACGCGGGACGCGAGCTCCGCGTCCTCGCCGCCGACGCGCGTCTCCGCCGACCGATCGGCGGAGACGAGCACGTCGCGCTGGGCTCGCAGCGAGATGTCGAGGCCAGCCTCGATCTCGACGCGACCGCCCGGAGCGCGGAGCTTCAGGTTGCCCTGCGCCGGGCCGACCTCGACGCCGCCGTCGACCGAGCGGACCAGCAGCCGGCCCTCGGCGTCGGAGACCTGGAGGCGCCCGTCGACCAGGCGCGCGCATGCGCCGTCGATGGCCACCAGCACCGGCGGCGACGTCGGGGCTGTCGGATCGCCCGGCGCCTCGGCACGGGCGAGGCTCGACGGGATGCGGACACTGCGAAGGTGGTTGCGGCGTGCCATGAGGCCTCCAGTGGCCCCAGGCTATCCCCTGGTGGTCCCTTGCGATCGAGGAGTCGCCCACCAAACCATCGTTTGCAAGAATTCGCCGGTCCCGTCGAAGAAGGCCTGCCGCTCGCTGACCAGGGCCTGAGAAGCTCGCTCAGGCGGTCAGCGCGCGCATCAGGTGCGGCGCGGCGGCCTCCATCAGCGGCATCTCGCCGTGCGGGACCTCGCAGGGCTGCAGGTCGAAGTGGCAGAGCGTGCCGTAGGGCACGCCAGCCGCGTCGCGCAGCAGAACCCCGCAGTAGCTGATCACGCTGTCGCGCGCCGGGTGCGTCTGCAGGCGCTCGTCGGTGCGCGCGTCGGGCGTCGCGAAGGGGGCGTCCTCCGCCTTCACCAGGGAGCAGTACGTCGCATCCATCGCCGCGTCGTCGCCCCTTCGCACCTCGGGCGTGTAGACGTCCACCAGGTGGACGTTGCGCAGGATGTCGCCGTCGAAGCGGTAGATGCCGGTGAAGCGGTGCGGCGTGCGACCGTTGAGGAACGTGAGCGCCGCGTGCAAGCCCTCGGCGTCGAGGATGCGCGTGAGCTCGGCGAGGTTGTCGGCCGTCTGATCATTCACGAGCTTGTTCACTTGTTCTCATTCACGAGCTGGCTCACATGTTCCGCCGGTACTGCCCCCCCACCTGGTAGAGCGCCCCCGAGAGCTGGCCCAGCGAGCAGACCTTGCAGGCCTCGAGCAGGACCTCGAACAGGTTCCTTCCCTCGACCGCCGCCGCCGAGAGCCCCGCCAGCGCCGCCTCGGCGCGGCCGACGTTGCGGGCGCGGAAGGCCTCGCAGGAGCCGATGGCGTACTCCTTCTCCTCCGACGTGGAGCGGATGACCTCGGCCGGGATGACCGTGGGCGAGCCCTGGGGATCGAGGAAGGTGTTCACGCCGACGACCGGGAAGCGCCCGTCGTGCTTCAGGGTCTCGTAGTACAGCGACTCCTCCTGGATCTTGGTGCGCTGGTACATGCGCTCCATCGCCCCGAGGACGCCGCCGCGCTCGCTGATGGCGCGGAACTCGGCGAGCACCGCCTGCTCGACGAGATCCGTCAGCTCCTCGATGACGAAGGCGCCCTGCAGCGGGTTCTCGTTGCGGGAGAGGCCGAGCTCCTTGTTGATGATGAGCTGTACGGCGAGCGCCCGGCGCACGCTCTCCTCGGTGGGCGTGGTGATCGCCTCGTCGTAGGCGTTGGTGTGGAGCGAGTTGCAGTTGTCGTAGAGCGCGTAGAGCGCCTGCAGCGTGGTGCGGATGTCGTTGAACGCGATCTCCTGCGCGTGGAGCGACCGACCGCTGGTCTGCACGTGGTACTTGAGCTTCTGCGAGCGGTCGTTGGCCCTGTACTTGTGCTTCATCGCCTTGGCCCAGATGCGCCGGGCCACCCGGCCGATGACCGAGTATTCCGGGTCTGTCCCGTTGGAGAAGAAGAACGAGAGATTGGGGGCGAAGTCGTCGATGTGCATCCCCCGTGAGAGGTAGTACTCGACGAAGGTGAACCCGTTGGCGAGGGTCAGCGCGAGCAGCGCCTGCAGCGTGGTGCGGATGTCGTTGAACGCGATCTCCTGCGCGT
>JBKJLX010000758.1:0-18410 GCA_046596645.1 Polyangiaceae bacterium | reverse complement strand
GTACAGCTCGAGCCACTCGCCCAGGCCGTCGTCGACCGCTTCCGGGTTGTTCATGAACTCGGTGATCACGACCTGGCCCGCCGCGACCGGCTGCGTCCAGTCATTGCACCCCGACGTGTCGAAGACGCACCCATCGGCGCAGGCCAGGCTGCCGCCCGTGAAGCCCTGCCCGATGTTGGCGCAGGTCGCGTCGCCGAGCGCGTCGCCGTCGCACTGGTCGGTTCCGTTGACGAGATCATCGCCGCACGAGTTGCAGCCGCTGATGTCGAACTGACAGGTGTCGGTGCAGGCGAGCGTGCCCCCGAGCACGAAGCCGACATCGTCGCACGCGTTGCTGGCGAGATCATCGCCCTCGCAGGCCTCGTTGCCGTTGCGCACGCCGTCGCCGCACGTGAAATCGATGCACTGCGCGGTGTCAAAGGTGCAGTCGGCGTTGCAGCCGAGCGTCCCGCCGTCGAACCCGTGATCGGTGCAGTCGTCTCCCGCGAAGTCGTTGCCGTCGCAGTCGTCCCCGTCCTGCACCACGTCGTCCCCGCACGTCTCGCAGGCGGTGGCGTCGAAGCCGGTGCAGGTGGCATTGCACGCCAGATCGCCAGCCACGAATCCGCGACTCTCGCAAGTCTCGCCGCCCAGTGCCGGGCCGTCGCAGGGCTCCTCGTCCTCGATGACGCCGTTGCCGCACAGGTCGGGCGCGCCGCCGCCGCCGCCGCCGCCGCCGTCGCTGGAGCCACCGCCGCCGCCGGTGCCTGCAGCGCCACCGTCGCCGGTCGAGGTGCCGGTCGCAGTGCTGGTGGTGGTGGTCGAGACCGTGGCCGTGACCGTGGCCCCCGAGGAAGACGAGCCGACCAGCGCGCCGCCGTCGCCGGTGCCGGTGCTACCGCCGTCGCCGTCGTCGGACGTTCCCGACGAAGTGGTCGTCGTCGTGTCATCACCACAGGCGCCGCCCAGCGCCATCGCAGGGAGCGCGGCGAAGAAGAAGACCCAGGTGTTCGGCATGGCAATGCGCATGGGGAGGCTCCACCGGTGGCGGCACTGCGCCGCGAGGGATCGGCGTGTAGCACGGGGGCCCCACCGCGGGTCCCGCCCACGGGGTCGACTCATCGCTGCACGAGCAGCTCTCTCGTTGCGGCATTTGACGGTGCGAACAATTCGAGAGCAGCGACGCGACCTTCCAGCGACTCGAGCTGCCGGCAGAGCGACCGCCACCCCTCCGCTCCTCGGGTCGGCGCGCCGAGGATGGCGGCGGCCTCCAGCTGCGTCGCGATACCGTCGAGCAGGGATCCGGCGGCAAGGTCGCCGCCCAGGGCCCATGCCACGACCCGATCGTGCAGGGCGTCGAAGCGCAGGTGCAGCTCCACCACCTCGCGCTCGCGTCCGGGGTAAGCGCGCCACAGGGACGACCACAGCGCGTCGATCCCGTCGAGGAGCGCGCGCAGATCACCGAGATGGCGGGCGCGTCGGCGCGCGCCCAGATCGACGACGGTGGACGCCGTCGCCTGCGCGGTGGGCCGCCTCACCGAGACGGGCGGCCCGCTGTGCCCCGCGGGTCGAGAGAGGGCGCAGCGCGAGGCGACGCAGGTCGGTGTCCCAGGTGCGCCGCCCTGGAGAAGGCGGAGCGGTACTGCGGTGGAACCCATGGCGGAGACCGTTCACACGGTCCGTGCCACCGCCGAAGGGTCACCAATCCGGCGAATTCGGTGTCATCGGGCCCGGCACCGGCGCGCAGGTTCTGCGCTAGCCCGCAGGCTTTGCCCCGGGTACGCCACCGGGCGTCGTCGCGACCTCGTCCCAGAAGCTGCCGATCAGGTCGTCGATCCAGCGCGTGGCCGCCGGGGTATCAAGCGCCCGCTCTACGGCGGGCCAGGCGGCTGCTGCCATCGCCTCCCAGTCGAGGCCGGTGGGGTCGACACCGTAGGCCGCCATCGCCTGGCGCACCGTCTGCCGGCCGTGCGCGGCCAGCGCCATCGCGACGCCGGCGCGACGGCGCCGCCGCGTCTCCTCCTGCCGGGTGACGTGCGCGGCCGCCGCCGAGATCGCCGCCTCCGCCAGCTCGCCGCTCTTCTGGTCGATCGTCGCCACCAGCTCCTCCACCGGCTGCTGCAGCAGCCAGTCCAGCAGTTCCTTGCGCAGCTCGACGAAGGCCGGCTCGTCGTGCCGCTTGATGACGAAGTCTGCCATCGTCGAGAGCGCGCGGCGCGCGAACGTCTGCAGGAAGATCTTCCGCTGCGGCTCGAGCTTCTTGTCGATCTCCCCCCGCACGGCCTCGAAGCTCTTGGCGAAGGCGCCCAGGCCCAGGCCGAAGGGACCCGCCTTCTTCATCACCGAGGGCAGGCCCCACTCCGCGGTCAGCGGGTTGGCCTTCACCTGGAACTCGGCCAGCGCGCCGTCGAGCACGTCGCGCATGACCTCCTCGAAGGCGCGGTGGGTCAGCGCCTCGCGCACGAACTTCTCCGGGAGCAAGCCCGGCCGCGCCATCAGCTCGCGCAGCGCCGCCCGCGTCTCCTCCGGGACGCGGGTGCCGAGCAGCGTGGGGTCCTCGCGCAGGCGCGCCAGCTCGAGCAGGACCACGGCGCGCCCCAGCGGCCGCAGGGCCTGGTCGAGGAGCGGACCGTCGAGGACCGACTCCACGGCACGGGTCACGGCCTCGGCGTCGAGCACCTCGCTCACCCGGGCGTCGAGCAGCGCCTCCCAGCCGGCGCGCAGGTTCAGCGCCAGCGCCGCTCGGCCGGCATCACCGCGCAGCCGGCGCGTGACGTGCGCGACCTGACGGGCGCGCAGGTCGCGCACGGTGGCTTCGTCGAGTGGCAGCGTCGGGAGCGGCGGCGTCAGGGGATCTGCAGGGGAGGTCACGGAGCGAAGTACTGGCACTCCGCGACGTCTTTCTCCAGGCAATGGTGCGTCTGGGGATGCGACAAGTAGTAGAGGTCGGTCCCGTTGCTCTGGAAGAAGCGGGCGACCACGTTGGTCAGGTACGTCCCGTGGTCGAAGGCCTCGCACGGGTTGCCGTTCACCCAGGTGTGGTTGCCCTCGGGCACGATGTACGCGTCGAGGAGGGCGGTGAGCGGCCGCCCGTCGGGAGCCCACGACCCGTCGGCTCCGCGCGGCGCGCCGAGGATGCGCGGGGCCCAGACCTGCGACAGCGTCTCCGGCGTCGCGTGCTGGGTGTAGCGGGCCAGCCTGTGCGGCACCGGCGCCGCGCGCTCGAAGTAGCGCTGCCCACCCTCGTCGAGATCGTCGGCGTCGTAGAGCGCCTCGTCGCACCGCTCCTGGCCCAGCGGGTTGCGCCGGCACTGGTCGAGCGCCTCGTCGCAGGTCTGATCGGGGAGGCAGACCTCGCCGTTCGCCACGCAGCCGGTCGGCGCGCAGGAGCGCACCTCGTCGCCTGTGTCGAGGAAGGTCGCCTCGTGGTCCCAGTTCGCGCTCGTCGCGCACTCGACGCCCGCGGGGTGGCGGGCCAGCTCGGTGATCCCCTCGATCACCTGGTTGTCGATGAGGTCCTGGTTGGGCGTCTTGTTGCCGAGCGCGGCGTAGAGCTCGGGCGGCGTCGCGTAGTCGACCCACTCCGGGTAGCTCACCACCTGATCGGGCCGCAGGAAGGGGAGCGCCCCGGTGGCGCGCGCGAACGCGATGCCGGAGTTGAGCGGCACGTTCATGTCCCCGATGGTGTTCATCGTCACCACCGCGTGCGGCGCGATGGGGTCGCCGTAGGGGTCGGTCATCTGCCGGATCGAGTAGTAAGGCGCGAAGCTGATGGGGTCCCCCGGCTCCAGCGCGGTCTGCGCCAGCTGGATGAAGCGGCGCAGGGGCGGCGTCTGTCGGATCTCGCCGAAGCCCTCGGCGGGGGCGGTGAGCACCTCGCCGTTGCCCGCGAAGAGGCCCTGGAAGCTCTGGCATCCGGCGGCGGAGGCGCAGGCCTCACTGCCTGCGGCGTTGGCGATGCCGTCGGCCCAGGGGCCGACCTGCCAGGTGTCGATGGTGGTGCGCGGGGCACGCCCTGAGGGGAAGGTGGGCGCGCAGCCGTCATAGCTCTTCACCACGTCGCGCCCGTCCTGGAACTCGAGCGCCACGCGATCGCCCACCGTCGAGGGAAGTCCCACGCGGAAGCGCAGCTGGTCGTCGACCCGCGCGCAGCGGACCTCGCCGTTGTCGAGGTTCTTCACGAACAGCGTGCTGTTCGCGATCTGCTCGCCGGAGACGCACGCGATCTCCATCTCCCCGGTGCCGTTCACGTCGGGCATGACCCAGCGCACCGACGTCTGCTCGGGGGCGCAGGAGGTGCAGCCCTCCTTCACCTCGAGCGAGCACGCGTCGCGCTCGGCCGAGGGCACGGCGACCACCAGGGGCCCCCAGATGCGCAGGAGCACCGCCTCGATGACGCCGCCCTGGAAGGAGCGCACGCCGATGTCGGTCAGGCCGCCGCCGCCCGAGCCCGGCGCCGCCGCCGTGACGTAGGCGTCGATGGCGCCGTGGATCGCGGAGAGGATGCCCCCCAGCGACTCGCCCCAGGTGCCGTAGATCGCGTTCGGTCCGCCGAAATCGACGGCGCCATTGCCGTCGAAGTCGCCGAATGTCTCCGGCGTGCCGTCGCGGTTCGCGTCACACTCGCGCGTGGCCGGCCGGTCCCAGCCGCTCTCCGCGTCGCGGCACAGCGCGCGCCCCTCGCCGGTGCCGAAGGCGCGGAGGATGCGCACCAGCTGCAGGTGATCGAGGATCGACTGCCGCACCCCGTCGCGGGTGTGGAAGACATAGCTCGACCAGAAGTCGCCGCCCGAGTCGAGCTCGCCGTCACGGTTGAGGTCGCGCGCGCGGCCCGAGGTGAGCCCGCGATAGAACGGCCCGATGCACGCCTGGGAGAGGAGCGTGCGCGCGAGCTGATCCTCCGCCTCGCCCAGGACCAGCTGGTGGCCCATCGCGTTGATGCCGACGGTGGCGAGGCCGTGCTCCGCCATGTTGCCGGCGTAGAGCACCTGCTCGAGGAACGCTCCGGTGTAGCCGTGGCCGTAGATGTTCACGTCGAACGGTTGCTGGTGCTGCACCGTCGGCTTGGGGACCATCGCCCACAGCTGAACCGTGTCGGTGTGGACGACGCCCTCGCCGTGGACGTAGTCGAGCTCGAACGACGCGTTGGGGTCGCCGTTGGTCGGGCCCCCCTCGAGGAGGAAGGGCGACTGGTACTCGGCGATCATCATGTAGTCGATGCTGCGCAGCGACCGCAGCAGCAGCTTGATGTCGGGCCCGTCGCTCTCGCCGAAGGCCTCGGTGAGCACGGTCTCCAGCGCATCGGCGATGTCGTCGAAGCGGACGATGAACAGGTTGTCGGTCTTCAGCGAGCACTCGGCGCTGGCGGCCTGGTCGCTGGTCTCCCAGTCGACCGCCTCGTCGACGCCCTCCTCGCCGAGGGTCGGCTCGAGGCCGACCGAGCGCGCGATCTCCAGCTCCGGCGGGAACTCCTCGGCCCAGCGGGCGAACGGCCCCTGACCGTAGAGCCCGTCGCGCAGTCGCTTCATGTCGTCCACCGTCGGCTGGGTGGTGAAGCTCCAGGTGAAGGCGACGTGGGAGAGGCCGGTGCCGGCGAGGTCGCCGAAGTAGGCGGCGCGCTCCTTGGTGTCGACCGCCGCGGCCACCGCCGCCGCCGTCGACTCCTGGGTCGCGTGGTAGACGAAGTCGAAGGGCGACTTCACCGCGTCCCCGTTGGCGTCGACCAGGCGGTCGGTGAGGACGACCGCGTATCGTCGCATCTCCTCCAGCGGCACCAGCGGGCGGAGGATCAGCGTGTCCGTCTCCCGCTCGTAGAACGTCAGCAGGTGATCGGCGATGCACTGGTCGCGACCGCGCCGGCGGGCCAGGCACTCGGCCGAGCCGTAGGCCTCGCCCGATCGCGCGTTGTCGCAGACCTGGAGATCGGGCGGCGGGCAGGCGAACGGGTCGTCGAGGTTCGGCACGTCGAGGTGCCCGTCGAAATCGGTGTCGTCCGCCGGGCCGAACAGCTCGGGGCCGATGGCGCCGCCCCGCGTCTCGTCGATGGTGTCGAAGAGCAGGTTGCGCTCGCTGGCGCGCGTGTCGTTGGCCCAGTACCGATCGAGGCGCTTCAGCGTGTAGTCGAAGTTGCCGTTGCCGACGTCGATGGGGTGCGGCAAGCCGGACTCGAGGTCGATCAGGTAGATCGCGTCGTCGGCGAAGTCGTGATCATCCCCCTGGTGACGGCCGCGGATCTCGGCGAGGTCGAGCGCCGCCTGCGCCGGCGACCGCGGCTGGCCAGCCACCTCGGGCAGGTCGAAGGCGACGGTGATGGGCGAGAACGTCCCCCAGCCCTCGAGGGTGTCGAAGCGCTCGCGGGCCTCGCGCTCGATCGACGTCGGCGCGATGAGGCTCGCGTTGATGCGGAGGCCGGTTCGGCTCGACGGGTCGGCGAAGGTCGCGGTGTCGATCGGCAGCGGGATGTCGGGGAGCGGGGTGTGCCCGAGGTCGTAGCGCACCGTCGCGCCCGGTCCGGCGGGCGTCCTGCGCAGGCCGGAGGGCGCCTGCTCGTCGAGGCACCCGCTGGCCGCCAGGGTGGAGAGCGCGAGGACGCTGGCAGCGAGGACGACGAGCCGACGCCCGCCTGCCGCGCTGGAACTCCGGAGACGGACAGGAGCCCTGAGGGGAGGCATGGGGGCGGATTGTCGCTCACCGGAGGGCCTGGGCGACAAGCCACCGGGTTTTCTGTCAACTTCCTCGGCGGGCCGACATCGACCTACAAGGATTTACAAGTCCATGACAGTTCGCGTCATGGGCGCTGTTAGGTCTGCGTCATCCCATGTCGATGATGATCGCGATCTTCTATTTCGCCGTGCTTCTGGCCCTGTCCGCGTACGGGCTCCACCGCCTGCACCTGGTCCTGCTCTGCAAGCGCCACGAGCAGAAGCTCAACGACTTCATTGCCTCGGCGCCCTACGCCTCGGGCGACGATCTGCTCCCGGCGGTGACCGTGCAGCTGCCGCTGTTCAACGAGTCGACGGTGGCGACCCGCCTCCTCGAGGCGGTTGCGAGGATGGATTACCCGGCCGACAGGCTGGAGATCCAGGTCCTCGACGACTCCACCGACGAGACGCAGGCGATCGTCCGCGCGCACGTCCAGCGCCTGCGTGACCGCGGCGTCGACGCCGTGTACGTCCACCGCGTCGACCGCACCGGCTACAAGGCGGGCGCCCTCGACAACGGCCTCGACCGCGTGAAGGGCTCACTGGTCGCCATCTTCGACGCCGACTTCGTGCCGCAGCCGCACTTCCTGCGCGCCATCGTCGGCCACTTCGCCGACCCGAAGATCGGCATGGTGCAGACGCGCTGGGGTCACATCAACCGCGAGCACTCCGCGCTGACCAAGGTCCAGGCGCTGATGCTCGACGGCCACCACCTGGTGGAGAACCGGGCGCGCTTCGGCTCCGACCTGCTCTTCAACTTCAGCGGCACCGGCGGCATGTGGCGGCGCGAGGCCATCCGCGACGCGGGCGGCTGGCAGCACGACACGCTGACCGAGGACCTCGACCTCTCCTACCGCGCGCAGATGAAGGGGTGGAAGTTCGTCTACCGCCCCGACGTGGTGTCGCCGAGCGAGCTGCCGGAGGACGTGTCCGCCGTCCGCGCACAGCAGTACCGCTGGGCCAAGGGCACCGTGCAGACGGCGCGCAAGCTGATGAGGACCATCCTCGCGTCGGACATCTCGCGCGCCCAGAAGATCGAGGCGATGTTCCACATGACGCCGCACTTCGCCTACCCGCTGCTGGTGCTGCTCAGCATCCTTCTTCTGCCGGCGCTGGTGCTGCTGCCGGCCGCCAGCAACACGACCATGCTGCTGATCGACCTCCCCCTGCTCACCGCCACCAGCGGCTCGCTCGCCGCCTTCTACATGGAGGCGGAGCGGGCCCAGGGTCGGTCGCGGCTCGGCGCGCTCGTCCGCTTGCCGATGATCATCGCCATCGGCACCGGCCTCGCCCCCCACCTGACCAGGGCCGTCTACGACGGCATGACCTCGATGGCCGGCGAGTTCGTGCGCACGCCCAAGCAGGGAACCAACAAGGCTCGCTACCGGGCCCGCGCCGACCTGCCCATGGTCGAGGTCGTCCTCGCTTTGATCTCGTTCGCCGCGGTCGTCGCCTCGATCCAGACCGGCCACTGGTTCGCCACCCCGTTCGCGACGCTCTTCACCATCGGGTACGGCTACGTCGCGGTGCTGGTGGCGACCGAGCAGGCCTCGCGCCGCCGCGATCGCGGCCCGGTCAGCGTCGACAGCCTCGCCCCGGCCGCGCCCGAGGTGGAGCGCGATCTGGCGGTTTGAAGAGGCCCCGGTCTTTTGGGGGGTTGGCGGCCCCCCCGCATCGCTCTACGCTTCTCCCTTGGCGTGTTCCTCGGGGGCGGGGTGATGACAAAAGCGGAGATCGTGCAGGCGGTCTACGACCGGCTGGGTGGCTTCTCGAAGAAGGAGTCGGCGGAGCTGGTGGACCTGGTGTTCGAGCTGATGAAGGAGACGCTCGGGCGCGGGGAGAAGATCAAGGTGTCGGGCTTCGGCAACTTCGTCCTGCGCGACAAGCGCAAGCGACAGGGCCGTAACCCGCAAACCGGTGATCCCATCGAGATCACGGAGCGGCGGGTTCTCAACTTCAAGGCCAGCCAGATCCTGAAGCAGGCTCTGAACCAGGACCGTCCGCCGGCTCGGCCGGTGTCCGGAGGCGGCCTCGCCGAGGGCGGGGCTGGCCACGGGTCGCTGTCCACCAGCTCGGGAGCGGCGACCTCGACCGCGCCCGCGCTCCTCGCGAACGGCAGCGGGCCGGGCGGCAGCGGGCCTGGCGGCAGCGGGCCTGGCGGCAGCGGGCAGGGCGCGATGCAGCTGGTGGCGGCCAGCGCGCCCGGCGGCGGCGAGCGCATGGGTTGAGGCCGGAGGGATTTTTTCAGGCCACCCACTTGCTCGTGCAGGCTCGGCGTGCGGCCGGGGCGCTCGCACTGGCCAGGTCAGCGTGTGGCCGTGACGCGGTCCGGCCGGAGCACCTGAGCGCCGTGAAGATAGACGTGGCGCACCTCGGAGGCGGCACGTTCGGTCTCGGCCAGGATGAGGACGCGGATGCACCGGGCCGGGGCGCCGGGCACCTCGATCTCGCGCGCGCAGATCATCGCCGCGTCTGTCCAGCCGAGCTGCCGCACCGCGCGGGCGGGAAAGACCGCGTCGAGGTCCGCGCTGCAGGTGAAGAACATGGCGGTGACATCCTCCTGGCAGATGTCGTTGGCCGCGATCATCGCCCGCACAAGCTCTTCCGCCGCGGACAGGATGGCCCGCTCGGTGTTGTCATCGCACGTCGTCGCGCCCCGCATCCCTCTGCAGCTCACGCTTGCGCCCTCCCCTGAAACTTCCTACCAGATCCGCCGCCTTGCGGAGAGGTCGGCGCTAGAATCCGTCCGAGACGACGTGAGAACCATCGTGATCGAGCCGGGACGGTCCCCGGCGTTGCTTTGCCCCCCGCGATCCAAGTCCGACGCGCACCGAGTCCTCGTCCTCGCGCACGTGCTGGGGCGCGACGCCGACGTGGGTGAGCTCGCCGAGGCGCCGGCCGACGTGCAGGTGCTGGCGCGGGGTCTCGCGTCTCTCCGGCGGGGCGGTGGAGAGATCGACTGCGCCGACGGCGGCGCGCCGTTCCGGTTTCTGGTCACCCAGGCGGCGGTGCGTCCCGGCGCGCAGGCGGTCCTCGTCGGCACACCGCGGTTGGGAGCTCGGCCTCACGAGCCCCTCTACCGGTCACTGCGTGCGGCGCTGGGTCCTGGCGGGCTCGTGCTGCGCCAAGGGGACCCCTGGCCCGTCGAGGTGCGGGGTGCGAGCGAGCGCTGTGCGCCGCTGTTCCGCATCGACGGCTCGAAGAGCAGCCAGTACGCGAGCAGCCTGGCGCTGGGCTGTGCCGCCCTGGTGGTCCGCGAGCAGAGGCCATGGACCCTCCTGCAGGAGGGAGAGCTGGCGAGCGCGGGGTACCTCGAGCTGACCCTGCGCTGGATGGAACGGGCAGGGTTCGTGGTGACCCGCGACCACGAGCGCATCGTCGTCGAGCGGTTCGTGGACGCCGGGCCGTTGCCTCCACCCCCCGGGGACTGGTCGTCGATCGGATACCTGCTGGCGCTGGCATGGAAGACCGGCAGCTCGGTCCTGGATGTCGACCTCGGGGCAGACCATCCCGATCGCGCCGTCGTCGCGGTGCTCCAGGCGGCCGGCATCCGTCTCGTGCTCGCCGGGACCACGGCCCGGGTCGAGGGGACGCCGCACGGCGGGCTCTGCGCCTCGGGCGCTGTGTGCCCCGATCTGCTGCCGACCCTCGCCGCCTGGGCATGCGTGCTCCCAGGGCCGTCCGTCTTCGAGTGCGTCGAGATCCTGCGCGACAAGGAGAGCGATCGCCTCGCCGGTATCGTCGAACTGGTGTCGAGCGCGGGTGGGCGCGCCGAGCTGGACAGCGGGGGCCGGCTCCTCATCGCGCCTCCCGCAGCGGTGCGCGCGCCGCTCGTGGTCGACAGCCACGGCGACCACCGCCTCGCCATGGCCGCCACCGTCCTGTCGGTTCTCGCGGGCGTGCCGCTGCACCTGACCGATCCGGATTGCGTCACCAAGAGCTTCCCCGGCTTCTGGGCCGAGGTAGCGAAGCTGCAGACCAGATGGAGGTGAGACGTTGCGCTTGACCGACCCCGATCACATCGTCGCGTTCCAGGGCCTCGAGGGCTCGCACTCGGACGTCGCCTGCCGCACCTTCCTCCCCTACGCGCGGGCCCGGTCGTGCGCCTCGTCCGAGGACGTGCTGGAGGCGGTGGTGACCGGCCACGCGACGCTGGGCCTTCTCCCCGTCGAGAACTCGATCGCTGGCCGCGTCGCAGACAACCCGCGGCTCATCGCGCAGTCCGACCTGACCATCGCCGGCGAGTACTACCACCCGGTGGAGCACTGCCTGTTGGGGCTGCGTGGCGGGGACCCGGCCGTCGCGCGAACCGTCACCTCCCACCCCCAGGCGCTTGCCCAGTGCAGGAGGTTCATCGCGAGGCACGCGCTCGTACCGGTGCCCTTCGCCGACACCGCCAGCGCCGCCCAGCTCGTGCAGCGAAGCGCCGATCCCTCGATGGTGGCGATCGGAAGCGCGCTGGCTGCGACGCTCTACGATCTCGAGGTGCGGGTGAAGGGCATCCAGGACGAGCCCGACAACTTCACGCACTTCATGCTGGTGGCGCGCGACCACGCAGAGCGCGAGGCCCTCGCGGATCAGCTGCTCCTCACGTCGGCCACCTTCTCCACGCGCAACATCGCCGCCGGGCTCTACAAGGCGCTCGGCGGGTTCGCGACGAACGGCGTGAACTTGCTCAAGATCGAGAGCTCGATGCCGACGGCAGCCGGGCAGGCGAGCGCCCACTTCTTCGTCACCTTCGAGGGCTCCACCAACGACCGGGCGGTGCAGATGGCGCTGGAGGAGCTGTCGTTCTTCTCGACGCGCCTGCGCGTCCTCGGCAGTTACCCCGCACACGCCTCGCGTGCGCGGATCGGCCCGAGGGGAGGAGCGTGAGCGCCGACGCCCGCACCGGCGGCGCGCTGGCTCCGGCCCGCCACGCCGCGGAGGGGTGGGCTCCGCGGAGCTGGCGTGACCGTCCTGCCGAGCAGCAACCGGCCTACGAGGACGAGTCCGCGCTGGAGCAGGCTTTGGGGCGCCTCGCCGTGCTGCCGCCGCTGGTGGTCGGCCGCGAGATCGCCGGACTACGAACGCAGCTGGCCCGGGTCGCCGCGGGACGGGGCTTTCTTCTGCAGGGCGGCGACTGCGCGGAGAGCTTCGAGGCGGTGAGCGCCGGAGGCGCGCGTCGCCTCTTCGAGCTTCTCGAGCAGATGAGGCTCGTGGTGGGGTACGGGCTGGGTGTCGACGTGGTGACCGTCGCCCGGATCGCTGGCCAGTACGCCAAGCCGCGGAGCGCTCCCACCGAGCGAGTGGGAGACGTCGAGCTGCCCAGCTACCGCGGCGACATCATCAACCGCATGGCCGCGACCTCGACCGCGCGACGAAACGATCCCGACAACCTGCTCGAGGCCTACTTCCACGCTGCGGCGACCCTCAACCATCTCCGGGCGGACGTGGGGGCGCGCGACCCCGATCGCGCGCTCGCCGCGCTCGACGCCTTCGCGACCCAGTCCGCGCAGCGCGACCGCTTCGCGCCACTGCTCGCGGAGCTGGAACGCGCGTGCTCCTGGGCTGTGGCCGCCGACCGACGCCTGGCTCCGCGGGGCCCTCCGTACACATCGCACGAGGGGCTCCTGCTCGCCTTCGAGGAGGCGCTCGTGCGGCAAGACGAGGAGAGCGGCTGCTGGTTCGCCGGCTCTGCCCACTTCCTCTGGATCGGCGAGCGCACGCGGCGCATCGGCGGGGCCCACCTGGAGCTGCTGCGAGGCATCGCCAACCCCATCGGGATCAAGCTCGGGCCGAAGACCGTCCCCGATGACCTGCGGCGGCTGGTCGAGGTGCTCGATCCCCACGCCGAACCGGGGCGTCTGGTTCTCATCACGCGGCTCGGTCATGACCAGGTGGAGCCAGTGTTGCCGGCCCTGGTCCAGGCGATGCAGCGCGACGGGCGAACCCCGGTGTGGGCCTGCGACCCGATGCACGGCAACACCGTGAAGTCGCCGAACGGGTTCAAGACGCGGCATTTCCGCGACATTCTCGCCGAGATTCGCGGGTTCTTCGACGTGCACCGCGCTCTCGGCTCGCACGCAGGCGGGCTGCACCTCGAGATGACGGGAGAGGATGTCACCGAATGCGCAGGCGGCTCGGAAGCACTCACCGAATTCCACCTCGGTGACCGCTACCACACCCATTGCGATCCCCGCCTCAATGCGCGCCAGGCCCTCGAGCTCGCGCTGCTCGTGGCCTACGAGCAGGGTCGGACCCGACCTGCTGCTCGCCGACCCCGATGACGACGGTGGGGCTGGTGCGCACCTCGCTGAACGACGCCGCGAGGGACTGACAGGACGGATCGGATCGGCTAATCCCTGATCAGATGCGTCCGCGCGGTCACGTCGACAAGCTCTACTACCGCATCGGCGAGGTCGCCGGTCTGGTCGGCGTCGAGCCACACGTCCTCCGCTACTGGGAGACGGAGTTCCGATCCATCCGCCCGCAGAAATCGGCGAGCGGGCAGCGCGTGTACTCGCGGCGCGACGTCGACACGCTCCTGCGGGTGAAGGAGCTGCTCTACGGCCAGGGCTTCACCATCGCCGGCGCGAAGAAGAAGCTGCGCGAGGGTGGCGTCGAGCCGCCGCCGCCCGAGGCGGTGGCCAGCAGCGAGAAGCTGGTCGAGCTGCGCGCGCAGCTGGTCGAGATCCGTGACGAAGTGGCGGGTCTCCTCGCCAGCCTCGAGGGTCGCGTGCCCCGCACCTCACGCACCGGGTGACCGAGGAGCTCGAAGCGCGCGCGGGCGGCGATCTGCGCGCCACCGTCGCCGTGCCGGGCGGCGCTCTCTCGGTCGACGACGGGCCTCGCGCGCCGGATCTCTCGCGCCTTCCCGGCGCGAGGATGGAGGGGTTCATCGTCGCTCACGCGCCGGGCGGCGTGACGCTGCAGCTCGGCTGCGCGCGCGCGCCCGGTGATCGCTGGGTGCCCGGGCTGGAGGGGCCGGTGCTGGAGCGCGCCACCAGCCTTGCGCTCGCGCCACTCGGCCTGCGCGCGGTGCAGCTCGAGCGCTCGATCGCCCCCACGCTCGGCGGGGCGACCGCGCTGGAGGCCTGGGCGGGCCGCGCCACAGGCGACCGTCGACTCGCCCTCGCCCACGCCCTGGTGTTCGCCGAGGGCGATGGCGACGCCGTCGTCTGCAGCGCCGTCTGCGTGGAGCCGCCCGAGGGCGCCAGCTGCCCGGGCGTGGTCGCCAGCCTGCACCTCACCGGCGCCATCGGGCCGCCGCCGCCGCCGGGTCTCTTCGCTCGCGCGGTGCTGTGGTCGGCCGATCACCCGGCGCTGGCCGCGTCGAGCGCGGGTGTGGTCACCGCGCTGTTGGTCACGCTCCTCCTCGCGCGCAGGCCGCGGCGGCCTATCGCTTCACGACGAGCTCCAGCAGCACGGCGATGACGGCGAAGCTCGCGAGGGCGAGCAGGATCGCGCCGATGACGAAGGTCCACGTGCTCCTGCGCCCCTCGGGCTGACGCATCGGCTGGCTCTCCGCCTTGGAGTACTGCATGCCCTGCGGGTGCGGATGCCCGTGCGGGTGCATCGGCGGCATCAGCGCGGGAGACATCATCCCGCCGCCCCCGGTGTTGCCGCTGCTCGCGCTCTCGTGGGACGGCTGACCCTTGGGTCGGTGCATCGAGCCCATGGGGGACTTCATCATCATGAGGGTCCCCTGGTTGGTGGTGCGCACGTCGTCCGCCGTGAGGCGCGGCACCTGGCCGCCCGAGGCCGCCATGCGCGCGTACTGCTGCACCGCCA
Organism: Polyangiaceae bacterium; assembly: GCA_046596645.1. Lineage (GTDB taxonomy): Bacteria > Myxococcota_A > Polyangia > Polyangiales > Polyangiaceae > JBKJLX01. The sequence continues at coordinate 3,957 of JBKJLX010000758.1, read as the reverse complement.
GGCCGACCTGATCGCGGCGGATGGCGATGGTCGCGGCGTCCTCGCTGTTGTGGCTCTCCGACGGGGGCGCGCTGTCGTCCCACGAGTCGCTGGTGTTGGCGCGCGGGACCGAGACCGGTCCGCGGCTCTGGAACCCCGGCGACTGCATGCGCTCCTGCACCGGCGCGAACCCGGGCGTGACGTGGCGCTGCGCCTCGGCGTTGCGGTTGGGGACGTGCCCCGGCGACACGAACGGCGAGTGCACCACGTCACCGCGACCCTGCGCCGCGCTCGTCCCCACCGTGGCGCGGCCGGCGTCGGTCCCCGCCAGGGCGCGCCACGCGGCCAGCGCGTCGTCGGAGGTCTGGAAGCGGTTCTCGGGATCGCGCGCCAGCGAGATCGAGAGAAACTCGTCGAGGCGCGGGTCGACCACGCCGTCCATCACCGCCGAGAGTCGCCGCGGCTCCGTCTTGGTCTTCAGCTCGACCATCATGAGGATGTTCTTGGCCGCGTACGGCAGCTGCCCCGAGAGCGCCTGGTAGATGAGGCTGGCGCAGGAGTAGATGTCGGCGCGGTGGTCGACCGTCTTCGCCTTGCCGATCTGCTCCGGCGGCATGAAGGAAAAGGTACCGAGGCTCTGCCCGAGCTCCGTCAACGTCTCGCCACCCATCTCCCGCGGCAGCTTGGAGATGCCGAAGTCGAGGATCTTCACCCGCACACCGCCGTTGGGGCGCCGCTCCAGGAACACGTTCGAGGGCTTGAGATCGCGGTGGACGATGCCGGCCCGATGGGCGTCGGCGAGGCCCATCCATATCTGCTCGATCATCGGGTGCAGCTCGTCGAAGGGGATGGGGCCGGTGCGCTTCAGCCGGTCGACCAGGCTCTCGCCCTCGAGCAGCTCGAAGACGAGGACGATGCCGTGCTCGGGGTCCTCGTCGACGTCGAGGATCTGCGTGACGAAGTCGCTCTGGATGGACCCCGCGGCGCGCGCTTCACGCCGGAAGCGCTCGATGGCGCTCGACTTCTGCTTCGACTCGCTCCGCAGCAGCTTGACCGCGACCTGGCGCCCTGTCCGCAGGTTCTCCGCAGCGAACACCTCCCCCATCCCACCGCGCCCGAGGGGCCGCAGGATGCGGAAGCGCTGGGCGACCAGGTGGCCGGGATCGAGATCCAACGAGGTCTCCGGGCAGTTCGGGGGGGTGCGGTTTCCCCGCAGCACCCGATGCCGATCAGAAGGTTCCGGTCACGAACGCGCCGCCGCCGCGCGTCCCCACGATCGGCGCGACCGTCTGGATGCTCGGCTGGACGATGCCACGGCGGGGAGGATCGGCCGAGGCGGCCGCGGACTCGGCGGGCCGGGTGAAGAAGAAGATCGTCGTCGCCGCGGCCGACGCCACGGTGCCGACGAGGAAGATGTCGCTCAGCAGGTTCATCGTCGTCACGTCGCTGCGCAGGTCCTCCAGCTCGGCCGCCGGTGCGGAGCCGTTGGCCTCGTCGAAGTCGCTCTTCGCGCCGGACGCGCTGACCATGAAGATCACGGTGGGGACGGCGAGGGCGACGGTGAGCCCGCCGAAGATCCACACCGTGGTGGGGATGGGGCGTTCACCGCCCTCGTCTTCGGGGGGAGGCGTCGTGCTCTGGCCGGGAGGCGTGTCCCCACCGGCGACGGGCGCGATCGGCGCCGCGCCGGCGGACCCGCTGAAGAGGAAAGAGTGCTCGCCGATCTCGCCGTTGCCGAGCTCGACCGTCCAGGTCTGATCCTTCTCGCCGGCCGCGGCCGCGGTGATCACGTAGTTGCCGGGGTGCAGGCCGAGCGGCGTCTTTCCGTCACCCACCTCGTAGCGGTTGGTGATGGGGAAGCCGCGCGACGGGGTACGGACGGTCGTGATGCGGACCTTCGGCCGGTCCAGCTCGAACGTCACCGTCGCCATCGCGGACTTGAGCGCGCCGAGGTCGGCGTCGAGCTGCTTCTTGTCGGCGGCATCGATGGTGTCGCCCTTGCCCTTGATGTAGCGCTCGAGCAGCTCCATCGCCTCGCCGTCGCGCTCCAGCTCCAGGGCGCAGATCCCCATGCCGCGGAGGGCGTTCAAGGAGCCCGACTTCTCGTACGCCTTGCCGAACTCTCGCAGCGCCTCCTCGCACTTGTGGCCGCTGGGATCGTTGTAGAAGGCCGCGCCAGCCTCCATGTGCTTCTTGGCCTCCAACAGCTTGGCCGGGTCGGTCTGCGTCGGGGTGACCGGCGGCACCTGCGCGAGCGCAGGCAGCGAGGCGAGACAGCAGACGGCAGCGAACGCGGCAGCGAGCGCGCGCGGAGTCCGGGACATGCGGGGAAGGCTACGCCCTTCGTCGGATGATCGGAAGCACGGCCCGGGGCGGCGAATCCCCAGGTCCGCGCTCACATCACCTCACGCTCACTCCTCGTCGGCGCGGAGCTTGGCGAGGACGCTCAGATCCTCCAGCGTCGAGGTGTCGCCGGTCGACTCGCGGCCGGCGGCGACGTCCTTCAGCAGGCGACGCATGATCTTGCCGCTGCGCGTCTTGGGTAGCGCGTCGGCGAAGCGGATGGCGTCAGGCCGGGCGAACTTCCCGATCTCCTGGGCGACATGCTCGCCGAGCTTCAGCTCGAGGTCGCGGTTGGCGACGAAGCCGGTCTTCACCGATACGAAGACCACCAGGGCCTGCCCCTTGAGGTCGTCGGGGCGGCCGACCGCGGCTGCCTCGGCCACCGCCGGGTGCGACACCAGGGCGCTCTCGATCTCGGCGGTGCCGATGCGGTGACCGGCGACGTTGAGCACGTCGTCCACCCGGCCGGTGACCCAGTGGTAGCCGTCCACGTCCTTCTTGGCGCCGTCGCCGGTGAAGTACGAGCCCTCGATCTCGGAGAAGTACGTCTTCTCGAAGCGGTCCTCGTCGCCCCACACGCCGCGCAGCATGCTGGGCCAGGGGCGCTTGAGGATTAGGAGTCCGTTCTCGCCGGCGGGCACCTCCTCGCCATCCTTCTTCACGATCGCGGTCTCGATCCCGAAGAACGGCAGACCCGTGGCGCCCGGCTTGGAGTAAGCGGCGCCGGGCAGCGTCGTGAGGAGGATCGATCCCGTCTCCGTCTGCCACCAGGTGTCGACGATGGGGCAGCGGCCGCCACCGATCTGCGCGTGGTACCAGGTCCACGCCTCGGGGTTGATCGGCTCACCGACCGAGCCGAGCAGGCGCAAGCTTCCGAGATCGCTCTTCTTCGGCCAGTCGTCGCCCTGGCGGATGAACGCGCGGATGGCGGTGGGCGCGGTGTAGAGAATGGTGACGTGGTGCTTCTCGATGAGGCGCCAGAAGCGGCCCCAGTCCGGGTAGTTCGGGGCGCCCTCGTACATCAGGCAGGTCGCACCGTTGGAGAGCGGCCCGTAGACGAGGTAGCTGTGCCCGGTGACCCAGCCGACGTCGGCGGTGCACCAGTAGACGTCCTCGTCGCGGAGGTCGAAGCAGTACTTCGAGGTCACGTGGGCGCCGGCGAGGTAGCCCGCGGTGGTGTGGAAGACCCCCTTGGGCTTCCCCGTGGACCCCGAGGTGTAGAGGATGAAGAGCGGGTGCTCGGCGTCGACCGGCGTCGCCTGCTGGGCCGGGCCCGCCTCGCTGTCCGTGACCACCTCGTGCCACCACTGGTCGCGGCCCTCCTTCATGTGGCAGGCCGGGCCCTCGCCGCGGATGTGCTTGTAGACGAAGACCTTCTCCACCGACTTCGCCTGGTCCTGGAGGAGCGCCTTGTCGACCGCCTCCTTCAGCGGCAGCAGCTGCCCGCGGCGATAGCCGAAGTCCTGGGTGATGACGGCCTTGGCCCCGCAGTCGCCGACGCGGCTGGCGATGGCGTCGGCGGCGAAGCCGCCGAAGATCACGGTGTGGATCGCGCCCAGGCGGGCGCAGGCGAGCATCGCGACGGCGACCTCGGGGACCATGCCCATGTAGATGGCGACACGGTCACCCTTCTGG
>JBKJLX010000746.1:0-24335 GCA_046596645.1 Polyangiaceae bacterium | reverse complement strand
CGGCATCGTCGTGCCCGGGAAGGGGACGGTGCCGGAGAGCAGCTCGTAGAGGATGACGCCCAGCGCCCAGATGTCGGCGCGCCCGTCGGCCGAGCGCGCGTCCCGGATCTGCTCCGGGCTCATGTACCAGCAGGTCCCGATCATGACGCCCTCGGCCGTCTTCGGACGGGTGGTGTCCAGGGAGGCAAACTTGGAGACCCCGAAGTCGAGGATCTTCACCAGCGGCACGTCCGTCGCGCCGGTCGCCGCGAAGGCCGCGCCGGCAGCGAGGACCCAGATGTTCTCCGGCTTCAGATCCCGGTGGACGATGCCCGCCGCGTGCGCCGACGCGAGGCCGCGCAGGACGTCGGCCACCAGCGCTGCCGCACGCTTCGGCGCCATGCGCCGCGCGCGCCGCAGCTCGTCGCGGAGCGTCTCGCCCTCGAGCAGCTCCATGACCATGTAGGGTCGGCCTTCGGGCGTCGTCCCCAGGTCGAGCACATCGACGATGCGCTTGCTCCCTGCGCGACCTGCGGCCTGCGCCTCCGCCTCGAAGCGGCTGACCAGATCGCGCGACGCCGTGGCCGGCATCAGCTTGAGGGCTGCGTTGCGACGGACCTTGACGTTTTCGACCTCGTAGACGGCGCCCATGCCCCCGCGCCCGAGCAACCGGACGACGCGGTACTTGCCGTCGACGAACGAGCCGAGGAGCGGCTCGGAGTCGCCCGCCTCACCTGTTCCCATCGCGAGAGGACCCCCTTGGCGGTCGACGGCGCGGGGGTGGCGGCCTCACCCTCGGGAGAGCCCGGCCGCGCCCGCGAGCACCTGGAGCAGCGCGTGCGTCTCTCGCACGCCCATGGGACCGAACTGTACGCCCATCCCCTCGGGCGTGGTCCAGCGCACCGTCGACGCGACGACGGCAGGCGTGGGGCGGCCCTCCTCGTCCCTCAGGCCGGGCAGCTCGAGGAAGACCACCACCGACGCGCCGAACGCGGCGGTGGTCGCGGTGGTCAGGAAGCACCCGCCCAGGCTGATGTCTCGACAGAGTGCTTCGGTCCGCGGGCGGCCAGGGAGCGACCAGGCCGAGGTTAGTTGCAGCGATTTTCTGGGGTGCTGTCGGTGGTCGGGCACGTCACCCTTTTGGGGTCGGAGGTGGGGCGCGTCTGCGAGGATGGTCGGGGCGCTATCATGAGTGTCGGGACGGGGCGGAAACGGCGCGAAGAACTGCGGGGCGGTCGATGGGGCGCCGTCGCGCGGCGCCTCGACGGGTGGCAGCCCGGCATGCTGGCGGTCCTCCTCGCGTGGAGCACGGCGCTCCTGGTGGTGCCGCGAGCGGTGCCGCCGACCGACGTGCCGGAGGCGATGGTCGCACGGTCGGAGCTCACCGTCCTCCGCGCGCGAGAGGGCGAGCTCACCGCGCGAGCCCGCGCGTCGCTGCCGCCGGCGGTCCGCGCGCTCGGCTCGGCGGTGCGCGCGGTCGGCCGCGCCGAGTCCCGCCATGACGCCCCCGCGGTCGGCGCCGCGCAGAACGCCGTGGCGTCGGCGCGTGCCAGCATATCCACCGGGATGCTCGAGGACCTGCGGGCGCTGCGAGCGTACCAGACCTCGGCCTTCGTCGCCGCCCTGCACGCCTGGGAGGAGACGGGCGCCAGCAGCGACGACCTGCTCGAGCTCGGCGGCGGCCTGGTCGAGGTCCTGGTCTCGCGCTGCGAGCCGGGGCCCACGCGGCGCATCGCCATGGACGACGACGAGATCGCGGTCGCCTTCCGCAAGCGCTGGATCAAGGTGGCCGGGGTGAGCGAGGGGCCGCTGGCGCTGCCGCTCGCGCTGGCCGAGGAGCGGCTGCTCTTCGACGTCGCGGTGCGCCACGCCGGCGCCCTCTCGCGCCACGGCGCCGACGCCCGCTCCGAGCAGGCGCTCAGCGCCCAGGCCCTGCTCCGCCGGATCGACACCCACGCGCGAATCGATCCCGACTACCCCTCGGACTACGCGCGCGGCGTCGTCTTCTACCGCGCCGGTCAGTTCGCGCGGGCGGTCCAGGCGTTCAACCGCCACCTGGAGCGACATGGCGACGGGCCCCTGGCGAGGCGCGCCCAGGGACACGCTCGCGCCGCCGTCGCCGCCGAGGTCGGCGCCGAGCCCGACGAGGGCTGGCTGCCACTATGACAGTTGCGCTCAGGGCAGCTGCACGCCCCGCGGCACCTCGAGGCGCATCGGCGGCAGGAGCAGCTCCCGCGCCAGCTGCACCTCGACCAGATCGAGGTGCGCGCTCTGCGCGACCTGCCGGAGCCCGGCGTCGCCCGCGGCGTCCCCGGCCACCCGCTTCTGCATCGCGGAGTAGAAGAGAGCCTCGACCTGCTGCGCGTTGCCCTGGGCGAGCTTGGAGAGCTCGGCGTCGCTGATCTTGCCGCCTGCCCAGCGCGCGAGCTTCGCCGTCCACCCGGTGTCGCCCCGCTCTGCCGTCGCGTCGAACGCCGCGGCGACGGTGCCGTCGGTCGGCTGGCGCAGCGTGGCCTCGAGCAACTTCACCCAGAGCGCAGCGTAGACCAGGTCCTCCGACTCGATGCGCTCCTCGATCGCGCGCCGCAGGAGGGTGTGCGCCTGCTCCAGATCGCGCCGCACCACCGCCCGCGCGATGCCGTCGAGGAGCGTCGTGCCCAGCAGCTTGCGATCCCCCGCCACGTCGGCGAGCGCGCGTTCGTGAGCGCGCGCCGCGCCCTTGCCGTCCCCGAACGCGTCCAGCACCTTCGCCAGCACCCGCTCCGCGCGCGCCCTCTGCGGGCCCGTCGCGCGCTTCTGCGCCGACACGGCGTGGCGGAGCGCCGTCTCCAGGGACTTCTGGGCCTCGGCGGAGGCCCCGCGGCCGCGGTGCACCTCGTACGCGACGACCGACGCCTCGGCGGCCTCGACCGGCTCCGCGCTCGCGAAGGGCTCGCTGGCGGCGCGGGTGGCCCAGCCGATGGCGGCGTCGGGCTTCTGTGCCTGTCGCTCCAGCAACGCGAGCGTCAGGTACGAGCCGCCGCTCGGCGCGTCGCGGGCGACCGCCTCCAGGAGCGGCCGCGCCGCGTCGAGCTGGCCGGCGCGCAGCTCCACCCCGCCCATCATCTCCCTCACGTCGGCCGACGTCGGGCGGACCTTGTCGCGGAGCTCCGGGCGCTCCGCCAGGGCGAGGGCCTCGGTCGCCGCGCGGAACACGCGCCGCGCGGTGCCCGGATCGTTGGCGCTCTCGCGCAGGGTGAGGCCGAGCAGGCGCGTGACGGCGCTGGCGAGCTGCGGGTCCTGGCTCTTCTTCAGCGCGTCGACCACGACCAGCGGCGCCACCTCCGGCATCCCGAAGGAGGCCAGCGCGCCGGCGAGGACCAGCGCGGCGCCCTCGTCGGCCGGCTCGCGGCGCCAGGCCTCGAGCGCGACGTGGAGGCGCGCGGCCTCGAAGAGCGCCGGCTCCAGGCCGAAGTCGCCGCCGACCTGGCCGCCCGTCTCCTCCTCGATGGCGCCCCACAGCGCGCGCCAGGGGCGGCCGGCGTCCTCCTTGCCCGCAGCGCCCTGCACCACCGCATAGAAGCCCGGCTGCACGATGCGCCGCGCGTGGGTGCGCTCGATCGCCTCGAGCGCCGACTCGGCGTCGCCGTGACGTAGGTGGAGGGCGACCAGGGTCGCCGCGCCGACGCCGAGGGCGCGCGTACCTCGTAGGCCTCGCGCGGGGGCGGGCGCTTGCCGCTCTGCTGGAACGCCAGCCGGTTCTCGATCGCGGCGCCGATCCAGCTGCTGATCGCGTCCTCCGCCGACTTGAGCGACTTCTCGCTGGGGTCGATCATCGCCCGGCCGACCGCGGCCCGCTCCTCCAGGCCGGCGATCTCGACCGCGCTCCCGGTCCGGGTGTCCTTTCCCCAGGCGTCGAGCGCGCGCAGGCTCTCCTCGACCCTCGCCTTTTCCTGGGCGTCAGCGCTGCCGCGGCGCAGCTCGAGGAGCGCGCGGGCCTGCCCCTCGTCGCCGATCGCGCTGATCTTCCGGATCGCGCCGGCCAGCGCGCGATCCCCCGCGCCGCCCGGCGCACCCACCACGCGCGGGCTCGACTCGCCCCGGCGCAGGAGGAGAAACGCGCCGAGGACGGCGCGCGTGCCTCGCTCGTCGTCGCCGTGATCGAAGTGGGCGGCGGCGTGCTCCAGCTGCTTCTGCACCACGCCGAGGAGCAGGCGCAGCCGCTCTTCCGACCCGTCCGGGTGGGCGAGGACGCGGAGCGCGGCGGACGCGAACTGGGCGTCGTCGACCGGGGTCGGCGCGACGCCGGCCTCCCCGTGCGCCGTCTTCGCCGCGGGGGTGCTCGGGCCGCAGCCCGCCAGCGGGGCGGCGAGGGTGAGGGCGGCGAGGAGCGCCAGCGAGGCGGGGCGCAGCGAGGCGGGACGCGGCGCGCTCGTGCGGCGCGCCCTTGGGGACATGCAGGGGTCCTGGTCGGACATGGGGAGCGAAGCCTAGCTCTTGCCGAGCAGCTTCGCCGTCAGCGTCTCTCCCAGCTCGGCGGCCATGAGTCGCTCGACCGTCCGCTCGGTGGCGCGGCGCTCCTCGTCGTTGCGCCAGACGAAGTCGATGCCCATCCCCGCCTCCTCGCCCGGAGCGGCGCTCCCGGGGCCGCGCTTCCACTTCACCTTCCCGTTCAGGCGGAGCGGGGCGTCGAGGGAGGGCACGGCCAGGGCGAAGACGAACTCGGTGTCGACCTCGAGCGGCCGGTCGGTGCGGATGAACGTCCCGCCCTTGGAGATGTTCCGCGTGTAGTCGGCGAAGAATGTGTTGAGCCGCTTGTACTCGACGCGGAGCTCGATCGCCCCACGGTTGATCACACGTCGCTCTACCATCTCGGCGGCGGACTCTACCATCGCGGTCCAACCCCCCGTACATTCCGGGCAGCGCGGGCGGCCTCGGTGCTGGTCTCGTTTCTGTTCCAGCGCCTGCGGGCGCTGGAATTGGCTTGCCGGAGCGCTGGAGGCGTGGCCTACAGCGGGGCGATGAGCGAACGTCGGGTCGGGATCCTGGTCGGCCGCGAGCGGTCCTTCCCGGACGCCCTGGTGGAGGAGGTCGCGCGTCGCCGGGCGGGCGTCGTCGCGGAGTACGCGCGCGTCGACATCGCCCTCGCCGATGCGCCCCCCGCCTACGACGTCCTGGTCGACCGCATCTCCCACGAGGTGCCCTGCTACCAGGCCTGGCTGAAGCTCGCGGCGGCCTCGGGAACACACGTCGTCAACAACCCGTTCTTCCGCATCGCCGACGACAAGCTCTTCAACGTGGTGCTGGCGCGTCGCCTCGGCGTCGCGGTGCCGCGCACCGCGCTCCTCCCCCAGAAGGCCTTCGGGGCCGACATCACCGAGGGGTCGCTCACCAACCTGAAGTTCCCCCTCGACTGGGAGGGGCTGGTGCGCGAGCTCGGCTTTCCCATGTTCGTGAAGCCCCACTGGGGCGGCGGCTTCCGGGACGTGTCGCGCGTCCGCTCGATGGAGGAGCTGTGGGAGGCCTACGACAAGAGTGGCCAGCTCACGCTCATCGCCCAGGAGGAGGTGCGATGGACGCGCTACGTCCGCTGCATCGTCGTGGGGATGACCGAGGTGCTCCCCGCAGTGTGGGACCCGCGGCTGCCCCACCACGAGCGCTACGTCGGCGCCTTCGCCAGCATGCCGCCGCTGGACGAGGCGCTGCGCCAGCGGTGCATGGCCGACGCGCGGAAGCTCTGCACCGCCCTCGGCTACGAGATGAACACCGTCGAGCTCGCCATCGGCAACGACGGGGTGCCGGTCGCGATCGACTTCATGAACTCGGCGCCCGACTTCGACATCTCCTCCCTGGGGCCGGAGACGTTCCGCTGGGTGGTGGAGAAGATGGCCGATCTGGTGATCGCCCGCGCCAAGGAACCGCGCCGCCCGCTGCTGGGGCCGGCCGCGGTGAGTGGCGCGACGGCGCAGGCGCGGTAGGAGCAGGGCGTTGAAAGACCCGTACCAGGTCCTCGGCGTCGACCGATCCGCCACCGCCGAGGAGATCAAGGCCGCCTTCCGGAAGATGGCGTCCAAGCACCACCCCGACCGCAACCCGGGGGACGACGGCGCGCACCAGCGCTTCAAGGAGCTCAACGCCGCCTACCAGATCCTCAGCGACCCCCAGCGCCGGCAGATGTTCGATCGCTTCGGCGTCACTGGCGACCGCCCCACCGCCGGTGGCGGCGGCAACCCGTTCGCGGGGGGCGGCCCGTTCGGCGGGGTCAACTTCGATTTCAACGACATCCCCATCGACTCGATCTTCGCCGACCTGCTCGGCGCGCTCGGCATCAAGACGCCGCAGCAGTCGATGCTCCAGAAGGAGGTGAAGCTCACCTTCGAGGAGGCGGCCTTCGGCTGCACCAAGGAGATCACCTACGAGCGCGTCGAGGGCTGCACCGACTGCATGGGCACCGGCGCCACCCCCGGCACCAGGACCTCGCCCTGCGCGGATTGCCGTGGTCGCGGCCGCGTCCGCGTCCAGCAGGGGGTGCTCCCCATCGCGCTGGAGCGGCAGTGCCCGGCCTGCCGCGGCACCGGCAAGAAGATCGAGGAGCCCTGCACCACCTGCCGGGGCGCCGGCCTGGCGACCAAGGCGCGCACCATCGAGATCACCATTCCCGCCGGGGTGGAGAACGCGCAGACCAAGCTGGTCGAGCGCGGCGGCAACGCGCCGCGTCCCGATCGCGCGCCCGGCGACCTCGAGCTCATCATCCGGGTGCAGCCGCACGAGACCTTCCGCCGCGCGGGCGACGACCTCGTGTGCACCTTCCCGGTGCCGTACCCCATCGCGGTCCTGGGCGGCGAGGTGGAGATCCCCACCCTCGACGGTCGCGGCAAGCTGCGCATCCCGCGGTCGACCCAGCCCGGCACGGTCCTGCGTGTCCGCGGCAAGGGCCTCCCCCGGCGCGCCGGGGGTCGGGGGGACCAGCTGGTCGAGGTGACGATCCACGTCCCGCGCGAGGTGGACGACGCGCAGGCCGCGCTGCTCATGCAGCTCGCCAGCGCCATGCGCGAGGACGGCGCGGTGACCACCGTGGGCGGCAAGGACGTCGAGCCGACCTTCATGGACCGGCTGAAGAACCTCTTCGGATGACGCATCGCTTCACGTGCGATGGGCACGCCTCGACGCCGGCTCAGGTCGCCTGCAGGGGCGGCTCTGGTAGAGTCGACCCGTGAGCGATCCCCGGTACATCGACGTGCTCAGCGACTCGACGGGCGAGACCGCGGAGAAGGTGGTGCGCGCGGCGCTCCTGCAGTTCCCCCGCGCCCCGGCCGAGGTCCGGCTCCATCCACGACTCCGCAGCAAGGAGGCGGTGCGCCCGATCCTGGAGCGGGCAGCGACCGACAAGGCGCTCTGCGTCTTCACCTTCGTCGGCCCCGAGCTGCGCGAGTACGTGCACTCCATGACCGCGGAGCTGCACCTGGAGGCGATCGACGTGATCGGCTCCCTCATCGGCAAGCTCGGCACCTACCTGGACCGCGAGCCGATCAACGTCCCCTCGGCGATGCTCCCGCTGTCCGACGAGTACTTCCGCCGGATCGAGGCGGTCGAGTTCGCCGTGAAGAGCGACGACGGCAAGGAGCCGCGCAACTTCAAGAAGGCGGACCTGGTGCTGGTCGGCGTGTCGCGCACCTCGAAGACGCCGCTCTCCACCCTGCTCGCGCAGCGCGGCCTCAAGGTGGCGAACCTGCCGCTGGTCTACGGCGTGCCGCCGCCGAAGCAGCTCGACGAGTCGCCGCAGGACCGGACCATCGGCCTCACCATCGGCCTCGAGCAGCTGTGCGAGATCCGCCAGGCGCGCCTCCGCCAGCTCGGCATGCCGGCGGAGACGAACTACGGCATGCGCGAGCATGTGCGCGAGGAGATCGAGTACGGCAACGAGCTCTTCCGCCAGCGCGGCTGGCCGGTGGTCGACGTGACGGGGAGAGCGATCGAAGAGACGGCGATCATCATCCTGGAGACCCTGAACTGGCGCGGCCCGCTGCTGCGGTTCGGATGAGCGGGTTCCAGGGCCGCGGCGTCCGCTTCGCCGCCCTCGGCGTGCTCGGCAGCGCTCTGCTGCTCGCGGCCTGCGGTGACGACGCCAGCGCGACCGGGACCGGCGGCGGCGGCGACAGCCCCGGTGGCTCGCGGCTGGTCTTCGATCTCACCGCCGATCTCGCGACGGCGGAGGGCTTCTACGCCGCGCCTTGGCCGCTCGACACCCGAGTGACGGCGAGCGGCGCGCCCGACTGGCGCGGCCTCCCCAACCCCAGCGTCAACGTGGTGGTCGAGCAGTTCAAGGCGAGCACCGAGACCAACCGCGGCTTCTCCACGCTACCCGTTGCGTACTTCCGCTTCGATCCGCCGCCGGCGGCGATGCCGTACCCGACCGAGGGCGGTGGCGCTGCCACCGATCCGGTGGTGCTGGTGGTGATCGACGAGACCTCGCCGTTCCGCGGCGAGCGGGTCCCCGCGGTGCTCCGCCTCCTGGAGGAGGACGCGTACACGCCCCCTGGCGTGATCGCGGTGGCGCCGCGCCCGGGGTTCGTCCTGCGGCCCTCCACGACCTACGGCGTCGCGCTCACGGTCAGCAACGGTGTCGCCGCGAGCCCGCTGCTCGGCCGGCTGGCCGTCGGAGCACCCGAGGGCGAGGCGGAGGCCGCGCTCGCGACGCGCTTCGCGCCGCTGTGGTCGGTGCTCGGCCAGGTGGGCTTCGGCTCTGGCCTGGCGGAGGGCGGGTCGACCCTCGCGGAGGACCTCGCCGCCGCGACGGTGTTCACCACCGGCGACGTGGTGAAGGAGATGGCGGACCTCGCGCCGAAGGTCGAGGCCGCCCATCCGACCACCATCGACGACCTCTTCCTCCGCACCGAACCGGAGCGCGAGCACCCCGATTTCTGCGAGCTGCGCGGGACGATGACGCTCCCCCAGTTCCAGGAGGGCGAGCCGCCCTTCGTGGAGAAGGGCCTCTTCGTCCTCGACGGCGACGGCGTCCCGGTCGAGCAGCGCAGCGAGACGGTGCTGGTCGAGATCTTCATCCCCAGGCAGCCGATGCCCGAGGGCGGCTACCCGCTGGTGCTCTCCATCCACGGCTCGGGAGGCTTCAGCGACTCGTCGATCGCGCCGCTCTCCGACGACGGGCTGCAGCACTTCGGCCTCGGCCCGGCGGTGAACTTCACGCACATGGGCATGGGCGTCGCCACCCTGGCCATGCCGCTCAACCCGGAGCGGTTCGAGGGCGCGTCCGAGACCGAATATTTGAACCCCAACAACTTCGCCGCCCTGCGCGACACCTTCCGGCAGGGGCAGCTGGAGCTGCACCTCTTCCTGGAATCGCTGCGCACCCTGGCGATCGATCCCGAGGTGCTGGCGGGCTGTGACGGTCCCGAGCTGCCGGATGGAGAGACGGCCTTCCGCTTCGCCGAGGATGATCTCGCCATCACCGGCCAGTCGATGGGCGGCATGTACGCCAACCAGATCGCGGCGACCGAGCCGCGGGTGAAGGTCGCCGCGCCGACCGGCGCCGGCGGTCACTGGACGTACTTCATCCTGGTGACCGATCTCATCGAGAACCTGGGCGGCATCTTCCAGATCGTCCTCGGCACCTCGACCGAGCTCACCTTCATGCACCCGGCGCTCTCGCTGGCCGCTGCGGGGCTCGAGGCGGCAGACCCGATCGTGTTCATGCCGCGCATCGCGCGGAGGCCGCTCCCCGGCCACCCGGTGCGCCCGATCTACCAGCCTGTCGGTCTCGGCGACTCGTACTTCCCGCCCGAGGTCTTCGACGCCGTCGCCCTGGCCTATGGCCACAAGCAGGCGGGCGACGTGATCTGGCCGGAGATGCAGGACGCGCTGGCCCTCGCCGGGCTGGACGGCGTGCTCTCGTTTCCGGTGACCGACGACCTCACCAGCGAGGACGGCACGCCCTACACCGGCGTGGTCACCCAGTGGGAGGGCGACGGCGAGCACGACCCACATGCGATCTACGTGCGGCGTGAAGAGGTCCGCTTCCAGTACACCTGCTTCTTCGATTCTTATTTCCGTACCGGCCAGGCGACGGCTTTCACGCCCGAGCGCTGGGAGGACGTCGAGGCCTGTCCCGAGTGAGCAACGCCGTTCCCGACACGTCCGCGCCGCCGATCATCACGGCCCGCGGGATCCTGAAGACGATGGGGGCGAGGACCCTCCTGACCGAGGTGGAGGTGATCGTCCGCGAGGGCGAGCACGTCGGCCTGGTCGGCCGCAACGGCGCCGGCAAGAGCACGCTCGCGCGCATCCTCTCCGGCATCGAGCAGCCCGACGGTGGCAACATCGCCCGGCGTCGCGGCGCATCCGTCCTCTACCTCGATCAGGACCCACAGTTTCCCGCCGGCGCGACCCCGCGCGCGGTGGTCATCGGCGGTCTGGCGCAGTGGTCGGAGGCCAAGGCCCGTCACGACGCGGCGACGGCCGCGCTGAGCGACTGCACGGAAGAGACGGCGGGGCCGCTGCTCGAAGCGCAGGCCACCGCAGGGGCCGACGTCGAGCGCTTCGGCGGGTGGAGCGCCGATCACAGCGCCATCGCCATGCTGGAGCGCCTCGGCGTCGGAGACATCGATCGCTCCCTCGACACCATGTCGGGAGGGGAGAAGCGGCGCGTGGCGCTGGCGCGCATCCTGGTGGCGCGCCCCGATCTCGCCATCCTCGACGAGCCGACCAACCACCTCGACGTCGAGACCATCGCCTGGCTGGAGGAGCACCTCGGCAACGACTACCCGGGCGCGATCCTCCTCGTGACGCACGACCGCTGGCTCCTCGACCAGATCTGCACCCGCACGCTGGAGATCGCCAACTCCCGCGTGCTGTCGTGGGACGGCGGCTACGGCTCCTACCTGGAGGCCAAGGCCGAGCGGGAGATGCTGGAGGCGCGCACCGAGTCGAACCGGCAGAACTTCCTCCGCAAGGAGATCGAGTGGCTCCGCCGGCAGCCCAAGGCGCGCAGCACCAAGCAGAAGGCGCGCATCGGTCGCGCCGAGGGCGCCAAGGCCGCGCCCCCGCCGCCCAAGGCGCTGCGCGCGGTGCTCGAGGCCAGCTCGACCCGCAGCGGCAAGACGGTGCTCGAGCTGCGCGACGTCGCCATCGACATCGGCGGGCGGCGCCTCATCGAGGAGCTCACGCTGAGCCTGGTCCCCGGCGAGCGGCTCGCCATCGTCGGCCGCAACGGCACCGGCAAGACGTCGCTCCTCCGCGCCATCCTCGGCGAGCTCGAGGTCGGCGCCGGGACGCTGCAGCTCGGGGCCAACGCCAAGGTCGTCTATTTCGACCAGCACCGTGCGCACCTCGACGAGGCCAGGACCGTCTTCGACAACGTGGCGATGGATCGCACCACGGTCGAGCTGGGCGGCAAGAGCATCGCCATGCGCTCGTGGCTGGAGCGCTTCCTCTTCGACTCCGAGCGCCAGCGCCAGCCGGTCAGCTCGCTGTCGGGCGGCGAGCGGGCGCGCGTCGCGCTGGCCAAGCTGCTCAGCGTTCCCTCGAATCTGGTGATCCTCGACGAGCCCACCAATGACCTCGACGTGGAGACGCTGTCCGCGCTGGAGGATCTCCTCTGCGAGTGGGACGGCTCGGCCATCGTCGTGACCCACGATCGCTGGTTCCTCGATCGCGTCGCGACCAGCGTCCTCGTGCTGCCCGGCGACGGGCGAGCGATCAAGCTGGCCGGCGGCTCCGACAACGCCATCGCGTTCCTCGCCCAGGAGGAGGCTGCCCGCCGCGCGTCGCTGCGCACCGGCTCGAACCCGCCCCCCTCCGGAGGCGGACCAGGCAAGGCGCGGGCGACGGCGGTGGCGCCCAAGCCTGTGCCCGCCGCCCCGAAGAAGAAGCTCTCGCTGGCGGAGGCAAAGGAGGCGGAGGCGCTGCCGCAGCGGATCGACGCCGCGGAGAAGCAGGTCGCCGCGGTGGAGGCGAAGCTCGCCGACCCGACGCTCTACAGGGAGCGCGGCGGCGAGGTGCCGAAGCTGAACGCTGCGCTCGACGCGGCGAAGGTCGAGGTCGCCGCCGCCTATGCTCGCTGGGAGGAGCTCGAAGCGCGGCGTTGAGCCGGGCGGCCCGGCGGGGTGACTCGGGTGGGACCCTCGGTCCACCGGTGCACGGTGCTCGCCTCGAGGTCGAAGCCGCTCCGACCCCGCACCGCCGAGCTCGTGGCGCGTGTGCGCGCCGGCGCGCCGGCGCGCCGGCCGATGAGATCCAGCGGTGGCTCGTCGCGCCGAGCGCCGAGGGGTGAGCAGCGTCGTCCGTCAGCCACCACACTGCGTGGTGGCTTCGCTGCTGCGAGGTCGCAGCGGAGCTACTTCGTCACCAGGCGAAGGCCGCAGACGGCTTACAGGGATCCAAAGTCCCGGTCGACGCGTCCCAACGCATCCGCCCGCACCGCGATCGGCGTCGTGATGGGCACCCCGCTCTAAATGGCGCCCGAAGGCGCCGAGGGGGCACGCGCGCTCGAGGCGAGCGCCGACGTCTTTGGAGCGGCGGCATCGCCGGTCTGCCTCGATGACGCGCTGGTCTGGCGCAGGGTCGGCGCTCTAGCATCCGGCGATGGCACTTCGACCTCGATCGGGCCCGGTGCAGTGGAGGCTCGCCGTCGCGGGCGGCGTGGGCCTCGCGCTCCTGGCGCTGAGCCTCGTCGGGGGCTGTAGGGGCAAGGACGAGAAGGCCGACAAGGAGACGGCGGCGCAGGGCACGGTCGGGCTCGACGATCCGTCGAACGACAAGCTCGTCGCCGACGCCGCGCGGGTCGCCATCGCGTGCGAGTGGTCACCCGGCGGGCTCAAGCACGACTGCCCCGCCCTGAAGACGTGGAAGGAGGCGTCCTTCATCAAGGAAGGGGCGGCCGACCCGACGCTGAGCACCATGCTGGCCGATCCGCGCGAGCCGGTGCGATGGCTCGCAGCCGAGGCGCTCGCCAACCAGGGCAAGGCGTACACGAAGAACGCGGCGCTCGCGGGCAAGGTCGTCGCCGCCGCGCAGGCCGAGAAGGCCCTCGCGGTGGCGGGCTCCCTGGGACGCGCGGTGGCCAAGATCGACCTCGCTGCGACCGGTCACCAGGCCGCCGCCGAGGCGATGGTGAAGGCGCACCCGCTGGTGCAGCTCCGCCAGGCGATGGCGCAGCACCTCCTGTGGTCCAACAAGCAGCTCTACGAGCTCACGCTCCAGCTCGCGCGCACCGACGCTGCCCCCGAGGTGCGCAAGGCAGCTCTCGGCGCGCCGTGGACCGGCACCCCGAACGGCCGCGAGAACGACACCTGCGTCCTCTTCCTCGAGAAGGTCGACGACGCGGCGGACGACGTGAACGGCGAGGCGGCGTACCTCTGCGGGTTCTGGTCGCGGAACGGCGGGTGCAAGACGCAGTGGGATCCACTCTTGGGCAAGATCGAGGCACGCGCCAGGGCCGGCAACGTGAAGAGCAGCCAGATGGCGTCGGCCCTCTCCTACTTCCACGGCCAGAAGGCCGCGAGCGCCGACCAGAAGACGCGCGCCGTCGGCATCGCCAAAACGCTGCTCGAGAATCAGGCGAACGCCGGCGTTGCGCGCGGCAATGCCCTGCGCTTCATCGGCGAGGTCGACGACGGTGCGAAGGCGTACGCCGGACGCTGGCTCTCCGACAGGGAGTTCTTCGTCAAGAGCACGGCGAAGGACATCGTCGACGGAAAGGTCAAGCGCAAGTAGGCGAGCGCCGCGTCGAGGCGGCGGAGGGGGCCGACGGCCTCATCGAGCCGCACCGGCGTATGTTCCGGGGCAAGGGCGCTCGGCTCCGACGAGCGGCCCGTACGTCGTGTCGGCGTCGGCGCCGACCTCCTCCACCGCTCCCCCTCGGGGACGCGATCGACCCCAGGCGCACGCAGCGAGCTTCTCGTGAGGTCCATCGCGGCCGCGCCGTGCAACCGCTGAGCCGGGCGTTCGTCCGGTTCTGGACGGACCTTCGCGTGCCCTTCTCGCCCCATGGACCGCGGTCTCGGGACATCGGGCGGTCGGAGCTTCGCTGCGGCCTTGACCGCGCCCGGGTGAACCTCGACCTTGGGGTCATGTCCCAGAGTTCCAGCGACTCGCAGCCCCCCGCGGACGACGCCAACCGACGCCGAGAGGAACGCTTGGCCGCCCTGGTGGTCGCGGTGCTCGAGGTGCGCGGCGAGGATCGTTCGGCGCTGCTCCGCGATCTGAGCTCGTCCGGCGCGATGTGCCTGACCCGCGCGCGACTCGAGCCGGGGCAGGCGGTGCGGCTTCGCATCCACACCCACGACGATCTCGCGAACCCGATGATTCTCGACGGCGAGGTGGCGCGCGCTGCTCGCTGGGCCGACGGTGGAGCGTTCTGGCCCTATACCGTGGGCATCCGCTTCACCTCCCCGGCGCCCGAGCACCTCGACCGCATCCGCGAGATCGCCGATCGCCAGATCGCGCAGGGCATCGTCCCACCGCGGTCCTGACCTCGCGGATCGAGGCACGCCCGGGCCATGCCATCGACCGCCTGGCTCGAGATCGGCCGCCGGACGCGCGCACCCCGACACTTCGACGTCGCGCGCGCCGGCCGCCGCCACCTGCTACTTCGAGAGCTCGGCGGCGTTCGTTCCGAAGAGGGCCATCTGCTTGCCGACCTCATCGCCGGTGACCGCGTTGCAGACGCCGAAGTTGTCGACGATGAGCTGCGCGCGTGTCGTCGCGCGGCGCACTTCGTCGCTGTTCGTGAAGGTCGCGAGCTTCTCCGGACCGCCGGTGATCAGGAAGAAGCCCTGGAGATCGCCGCCGCGTGCCTGGAGAAAGACCGGCGTGAAGCTGTCGAACGCGCCCTTGCTCTTCGATGCGCCGAGGAGCTCGATCCACTCACCGAAGACCTTGGTGGCCGCAGCCTCTCGACCACGAACCGGCGCGCCCCAACCGATGAAGAGTGCATTGCTGTACATGTGAAACCCTCCCTTTCGGGCGGAAGCTAATCGCGGAACGTGGCCGGTGGTCAACGCTCGACTGCCCGTGCAGACGCACATTCGCGCCCGCGCTCGCCCGACGCGTCGCACCTCCTCGAGGGGTCGAACACTCGACGCGTGCATGGCGCCCGCCTTGCTCCGGTGAGCCTCCATGCTCCGAGCCCTGGCCCGCGTCCTCGTGGTCGCCTCTCTGACGGCGGTGCAGGCGGAATCCCGCTGCTCGTGTGGGGCACGGCCGACGATCCGGGCGATGCTGACCAGGGCGCCACAGCCGTCCCTACCGTGACCGCGGGCACCCACAGCGCTTCGGCGCGCTGGACATTCTGAGGTCGAGACGCAGCTGGCCGACCCCACGCTCCACGAGGGCGGCGGCGGCGACGTCTCGAGGTCGCCGAGGCGTCTCTCGGGGGCTCACGGCGGGTCCACACCGGTGATGGCCTTGACCCGCGCCCGCACCTCCACCTGCGAGTTGAGGTATTCGACCCTCACCTCGGGGTCGGCCCTCTGTGCCTGGATCAGCGCAGCTTGCGCGCGCATGTCGTCGTAGACGATGCACCCCTCGGAGCCGGGTCGGTCTCCGTCGTAGTGGAAGCGCAGCAGGGACCGCGGCTCGGTCGGGTAGCGAACGTCTCGAACCCCCCAGGTGCCGTCGCTCATCTTCACGCGGTTCGACGCGGTGGGCTCGATCGCGAACTTCTGGAAGCGAGAGACGTCGGACTTGCCGTCCGTCATCGTCAGCTTGTTCTTGCCGCTGAGCGGCATGGCCTCGCCGATCCGGTAGGTGCCGGGCGGCACCTCGCCGCGCTCCAGCGACCTCCCGTTCACGATCCGGGCCGGGTCGGTGTCGGCGAGCAGGCGCCCCGAACGTGCGGCGAAGGTCTGGCGGTTGGCGATGAGGTAGCCGTCGGCGCGAGAACCGTTGGTCACGGCGATGAAGTAGATCGGCATGGGCTGACCTCGGGGCGAGAGGATGCGCTGTCCGATGATACCGGAATCCGTTGGGAGGCGTGACCGCCCGAAGGGCCCTATCGTGGCGAGCCGTGGGCAAGCGCTGCGTCTGCGGGAAGAGCCGGCGACCTCCTCTGTGCGACGGCTCGCACGCCAGCCTCGGCTGGACCTGCACCGATCTCCGGGTCCCGCGGTCGCCGTGGGCCTTCGTCGCCGGACCTCACGAGGAGAACCTGGCCGAGCGCCTGGCGAGCGAGCTGCACGGCGTCGCGGTGCACGCGGTCACCCACGCAGTGCGCGCCGAGCGTCTGGTGGTGATCGCGAACGGCGCGTCGCTCGGAGACGTGCGCGCGCTCGCCGCGCGCGTCGACGCGGCGCGATGCAGGGTCGTCGCGCTCGACCTCGATCTCGGCGTCGCCTCGTCGCTCTTTCCCGGCGCCGAGGTGGTCGCCGCGGGAGGCGAGGGCGCCATCGCGCTGTGGCGCTCGGTGCGCGACGCGGTGACTCGCGACGTCGACGCGCCGCCGGTGCCGCGCGCCCTCGTGCCGGCGTTCGTCTCCCACGCCGTCGCCGACGAGGCGCAGATCCTGAAGGCGCTGAGCTACCTGCGCGAGCACGTGGGCGCAGACCTGTTCCTCTGCGGCGACTCGATCCCGGTGGGCACCCGCTGGCACGACACGATCGTCGGCGAGCTGCGGCGCCGCCCGGTGCTGGTCTGGCTCCTGTCGCGACGATCGGCGGCGAGCACATCCTGCGCGTTCGAGGTCGGCTTCGCGACCGCGTCCGCGAAGCGCGTCGTCATCATCTCCCTCGACGGCGAGCGACCGCCGACCTTTGCGCAGCACCTGCACGCCATCGACATCGATCGCCGGCGCGCTGCGCGGCCGTGGCTCGACGCGCACGAGGCCATGGCCGACGCGATGATCGAGGCGCTCGTGCTGGCGTGACGCCAGTACGCCACACCCTCCGGAATACTTTCACGCGCGGCGAGCGGAGCCGCCGTTCGTGCCTAAGCTCAATGTTCCGAGGAAGGCCTCGTTCCAGGTTTGGTCCTGGCAGAGGTCGCTTGAACACTTCTTCGAATCGCTCGCTCGCCCTGGCGCTGGTCGCTGGTGCCGTCGCCTCCACCTCCCTTGCGCCACGCCAGGTGGCAGCCCAGGAGCTCGGGGACATCGCCCTCGATCGCTTCGATCCCGCGCCGGCGGGGGACGATTTCTTTCAGGTGCAGGGCTTCCGCGCCGGCGACGGCGACGTGGACTTCGGCGCGATGGTGCTGGGCGAGTACGCCCACCACCCGCTGACCGTCCACTTGCTCGACGACGAGCTCGGGGCGGGCAGCGAGGTCTCGACGGTCGTCTCCGATCAGCTCTTCATCCACATCGGGATGTCGATCGGGATCCTCGAGCGGCTCCAGCTCTCGATCGACCTGCCGGTCGCCGTCGTCAACCGCGGCAACACCGCCGTGGCCGAAGGCGTCAGCTTGCTGGCGCCCACCGGATCTGCCGTCGGCGATCTGCGCGCCGGCTTCCGCCTGCGGCTGTTCGGCGAGCGCGACGCGCCGATCGGCGCCGCCATCGGCGGCTATTTCTTCATCCCGACCGGTGACGACACCGAGTTCACCAGCAACGGCAGCGTCCGCGGTCAGCCCGCGCTGATGCTCGGCGGCCGCGCGGGGCCGGTGGTGTGGGGCGTGAACAGCGGCGTCATGATCCAGGAGCGGTCGACCTACGGGAACACGCTGCTCGGGACGAACTTCACCTTCGGCGGCGGCGTTGCATTGGCGACGGAGAACCGCGGTTTCCAGGTCGGCCCCGAGCTCTACGGGGCCACGCTGCTGGACAAGCACGATCAGGAAGGCTCGCTGCCGCCCTTCGACACCAAGGACACCACCCTGGAGGCGATCCTGGGCGTCAAGGGTCGGCTCGAGCCGTTCGTGCTCGGCGGGGCTGCCGGGCCCGGTATCACCCGGGGAGCGGGCACCGCTCAGTTCCGCGCCGTGCTCAGCGTGGCCTACGCGCCAGAGCCCGAAGGCGTCGTCGCGGCCTCTGATCGTGACGGCGACGGCGTCTTCGACGAAGAGGACGCCTGTCCCGACGCGAAGGGCAACCGCACCGCCGTTCCTGCCACGAACGGGTGTCCCGACCGGGATCGCGACGCGATCGTCGACGCCGTCGACGCCTGTCCCGACGTGCCAGGCGTGGCGAGCGCCGACCCGCGGAGGAACGGCTGTCCGCCCGATCGCGATGGCGACGGCATCCTCGACGCACAGGATGCATGCCCCGACGTGAAGGGCATCGCCAGCTCCGACCGGGCGAGGAACGGCTGCCCGCCCGACCGCGATGGCGACGGGATCACCGACGACGTGGACGCGTGCCCCGATGTCGTGGGGGTCGCCAGCGCCGAACCGGCGAGGAACGGCTGCCCGCTCGACACCGACGGCGACGGGATCCTGGACGACAAGGACGCGTGTCCGAAGGAGCCCGGCCAGCCGAACGCGGATCCGGCCAAGAACGGCTGCCCGCTCGCCTACCTGCAGGGGGCCAGCATCGTCATCTCCGAGCAGGTCCAGTTCCAGACGGGGAGCCACGTCATCCTCCCCGCATCCGACGCGCTGCTCGACAGCGTCAAGAACGTGCTGACGAACAACCCGAAGATCACGAAGGTCCTGATCGAGGGCCACACCGACAACGTCGGCGGCGCCGCCTACAACCAGGGTCTCTCCCAGCGCCGGGCGGCGAGCGTCCGTGCCTGGCTGGTGTCCCGCGGGGTGGACGACAAGAAGCTGGATTCGAAGGGCTTCGGCTTCGATCGACCCATCGGTGACAACACGACGCCCGACGGCCGGCAGACGAACCGCCGCGTCGAGTTCAAGGTGCTCGCCGGCGCCGACTCCGCGGTGGTCGCGGTCGAGAAGACCGGTACCGTTCCCACGCCGACTCCGCCGCCGGCGCCCAAGCGCCCGTAGGGCGAGCTTCGACCTCTCTTCCGCCGCAGCGCGCGGCTCTTCCTTGAACCGTCCCGAAAGGCACCTCATGGCAATCGACGAGCGACCGCACTGGCTGACCGGATTGGCGACGGCCTCCATCGCGACGGGTGTCCTGGTGGCCATCTCGGCCTGGGGCGGCTGTGACGCCGGCGGGATCGTCACCGTTACCGGCGGCGTCGGGGGCAGCGGCGGGGACGGCGCGACCGTCGCGAGCACCTCGGTCACCGCGGTGACCGGCAGCACGACGACGACCGTCGTGAGCAGCACCGCCGGGAGCACCAGCGGCGGCGGCGAGGGCCACGGTGGCCGCGGCGGTGCCGGTGGTGAAGACGGGACCGGCGGCCAGGGCGGCACCGGCGGCCAGGGCGGCGGCGGCGGCCAGGGTGGCGGCGGCGGCCAGGGTGGCGGCGGCGGTCAGGGCGGCAACACGGGTCTGCAGACGGTCGATCTCGGTGACGCGGACCCGTTCGCGATCATCGGGTTCGACACCGTCACCAACGTTCCCACCGTGGGAACAGTCGTCACCGGCAACGTCGGCATCACGCCGGGCGAAGCGCTCACCGGCTTCCCGCCCGGCATCATCGTCGGGACGACCCATGTCGGCCTCGACCCCGTCGTGGTGGCGGCCAGGGACGACCTGATGGCCGCCTACATGGACGCGTCGGGACGCCTCGGCGCCGCGGTCCTCCCTGGTGATCTCGCAGGGCTCACCTTCGCGCCGGGCCTCTACGGCAATGGAGGGACGAGCGAGGTCACGGTCGGCAACTTCACGCTCGACGCCCAGGGCGACTCCGACGCGGTCTTCATCTTCCAGACCGGGACCACGTTCAAGATGGGGCCGGACACCGCCATCATCCTCGCGGGCAACGCCCAGGCGCGCAACGTGTTCTGGGCGGTCGGCAGCTCCGCGACGCTGGACGTCCGCTCGGACTTCGTGGGCACCATCCTCGCGCAGGTCGCCATCACGGTGAATGACCAGGCCACCGTCGACGGCAGGCTCTTCGCCATCGGGGCGGCGGTGACGCTCGACGACAACCTCATCACCGTCCCCGCGCCGTGAGCGGCCGGCTTCCCCGCCGTCAGCCGTCGACGGGGAAGCAGGCGGAGACGCAGTTCTTGCAGCCGCAGCACGACCCGGTCGCGCACTCGCTGCAGGCCATGTTCGGGTCCGCGCACTCCCCGGACTCGCAGGTGGGAGTGCAGTAGCCGTAAGGGAACAGGCAGACCTGGTCGGCGCCGGGGCACGGGTCGTCGTCGTCGCAGCGACCCTCGGAGGTCGGCACGCACGCAGCGACGCAGTCGTCGCAGCCGGGACAGCTCGACGTGGCGCACGGCTCGCACACGGTGCCGGGTGCGCAGGCGTCGCAACCCTCACAGCGCGGAGCGCAGAGTCCCTGAAGGCACACCCCCCCGGTGCAGTCGTCGTGCGTCTCGCAGGGGGCGTGGCCGCTGCTCGTGGCGTTTCCGGAGGAGGACGCCGTCGCGCCGCCGCCGCTCGCGGTCGCGCTGCCGGAGACCGAGGTGCCGGAGGGGCCGACGCTGCCCGACCCCACCGAAACGGCCATGGTGACCGCCGTCGCCACCTGCGTCGCGCCGCCCTCGCCGCCGTCCTCCTCGAAGACGACGATGCCGCCGCAGCCGGCGAGGTGCAGGGCGAGCCCGAAGGGGAGCAGGGGACGACGCATGAAGACGACCTCCAGCCGGAGGGTACTCCCTGGGCGGGGTCAGCGCAGGACGGGCAGGCTCTTGGCGCCGCCGCCGGCGAGGACCGCGTTGTGGCTCCCCATCCGATAGCCCCCGAGATCGAGCGTCACGAAGGTGAACCCGGCCATCCTCCCGATGCGCACGATCTCGTCACGGACCGCCGGCTCCGACGCCTTGCCCATCTCGCTTGCGTCGACCTCGATTCGGGCGATCGCGCCCTCGGTGGTGCCGGGGCTCGCCGGGATGGCGTGGTAGCGGACGCGCACCTGGCGGAAGCCGAGGCCGCGAAGGGCGGTCTCCAGCGCACCGATGCGACCGAGCCGCTCGCGTGTGACCTCGGTGCCGAAGGGGATGCGGCTGGAGAGGCACGCCGCTGCCGGCTTGTCCCAGGTGCCGAGGCCGATGGCCTTCGCGCAGGCGCGCACGTCCGCCTTGGTGAAGCCGAGCTCCACCAGCGGGCTGGCCACGCCGGCCTGCGCTGCCGCCTCGAGCCCGGGCCGGTGATCGCCGAGGTCATCGACGTTGGTGCCGTTCAGGACGTGACCGAGGCCCCAGGCGCGACGTCGGTCCTCCGCCAGGCGGTAGAGCTCGCTCTTGCAGAAGAAGCAGCGGTCGGTGCCGTTCTTCCGGTAGTCCGCGTCCTCGATCTCCTGCGACTCCACGATGCGGTGATCGGCGCCCAGCGCGCGCGCGACGGCGGCCGCCTCCTCCAGCTCGAGGGGGAGGAGGCTCGGCGACACGGCGGTCATCGCGATGGCGCGCGGGCCCAGCACCTCGTGCGCGACCGCCAGCACGAAGGCGCTGTCGACGCCGCCCGAGTAGCAGACGAGCGCGCTGCCGAGCTCGCGCAGTCGCGCCCGGAGCGCCTCCAGCTTCCCGTCGATCACGTTGGTCGCTCTACCACGGCCGTGGCCGCGCGCCGCCGCGCGGCGACTGGTCACCCCGCGTCGTGGACCTTGAAGCCCTTCACCGACTCGGACTGTTCGAGGGCGCGTGAGATCCACGGGACGTCGCGGGCGGTGACGGCGATCAGGCGCATGTCCGTGCCGTCCACCCCCGGGGGGAGGGGGAAGCCGACGGCGCGCGCGTCCTCCACCGTCATGATCTGGGCCTGCGTCTCCTCCAGGGTCTGGGCGGAGATGATCTGCTCGACGTCGCCGCCGGGCACCAGGTGGACCTCGAACACCTTGAGCATGGCGCCATCCTAGCCCTTCGAATCGAGCTCGGCGGCGCGAATGGTGCCGAGCCGGTCGTACTGCCGGTAGCCCAGGCGATCGAGGGCCGAGGCCGGCGCCAGGCCGATGTCGACCAGGGTCTTGATGCTGTAGGTGCCGGCCAGCACCGGGGGGCTGTAATCGCGCACGCTCTCCGGCGTCCGGAACTTCGGGAGCGGGAACAGGATCTGGTTCGACTGCGCGTGGGTGAAGTGCGCCGCGCTGGCCCGCGAGAAGCCGGGGACGCCGGGAGCGGTCACCACGTGCGGCGTCGCCAGCATCGCCCCGCCGGTGAGGATCTCCAGCTGCTGGCCGACCTGGGCCACGATGCACCCGGGCGGCGCGACGCCGCGCACCAGCGCGCCCAGCGGCTCCTCCGCCGAGGGGCGCGTGCGCAGGTAGAGGCCGCTCCGGTCGTCGGGGCGCGCGCAGCCCTCCCGCCGGGCGTCGTAGAAGCGGCCGCCGGGGAGCAGCGTCACCAGGTTGAAGTCGGTGTGCTCCTCGCCCCACAGCACCCCGGCCGCGATCTGCGCCGCGTCGAGGGGGAGGTAGTGGAGCAGGCGCGTCACGTGGGGGCCGCCCTGGACGACGTCGACGAACGTCTCCTCCGGCAGGTCGAGCCCCAGCGCGCAGCCACGGAGCAGGGCCTCGCCCGCGCGCTGCAGCTCCTCGCCCATGCGCACGTACCGGCTGCGGAAGTCGTCGGCGTCGAAGCCCTCGCCGCCGGGGGGCCAGATGTTCTCCGGGTAGATCTGCGGGTACATCGACGCGATCTCGGGATCCGAGGGGATGGGCGCGGCGAACCAGCACTCCTTGAAGTCGGGCTGCCCTCCGGCGACGACCGCCTTCTCGGTGTTGGGCGGCGTCCATCCGCGCTGGAACCAGAGATCGGGCCGGCCGTAGGGGCGCTTCTCCGCCTCCGGCCGCGCAGTGACGCGCAGGAACGCGTCATGGAGCGCGTCGACGTTGGCGGCGTCGACCCCGTGGCTCCTCACGAAGACCAGCCCGAAGTGACCGAAGGCGTGGGTCAGCGCGGCGCCCGCGGCGCCCACCCGGGCGCGCTCGCCGCTCCGGAGGTCCTCGAGGTCGACGACGGGGATCTCGCGCGCGGAGGGGGACATCGGGCCCTTCTTTACCGCTCCGGCCCGCCGTTCCGCCACCGCCTTCTCCCGGGAACTTGCGGGCGGGACGCACCCCAGGCCACGATCGCCCCGAGATGGACGATCGGCGTCACGGGCGGCTCCGCCAAACCTCACTGGGCCGCGCACTCCTGGGGGTCGCCCTTCTCGGGGTCGCACTGCTCGGCACCGGCGCGTGCTCCGAGAAGCTCCCCCCCAACCCGGTTCCGCAGACGGCGGGTCCCAAGGACGTGCCGCCGTGGTTCGACCCCAACGCCCGGTGGGATCCCAAGGGCAACGACACCCGGATCTACATCCAGGGCAAGATCGTCTTCGACAACGACAAGTCGATCATCAAGCCCGGCAGCGAGAAGGTGCTCGAAGCGCTCCTCGCGTTCCTCCAGGGCCGGCCCGACGTGACGCGCGTGCGCATCGAGGGTCACACCGACTCCAACGCGAGCGACGAGTACAACCAGGGGCTCTCCGCGCGGCGCTCGCTCGCGGTGTGCAACTGGCTCGTCGACCGCGGTATCGACCACCTGCGCCTGGTCGCGGTCGGCTTCGGCGAGGGCAAGCCCATCGCCCCCAACGACATCGACAAGGGTCGCGCCGAGAACCGCCGCACCGAGTTCCACGTGGCCGAGGTGAACGGGCGGCCGTTCGGCTCGCGCGACGAGTCCAACGGCGGGCTCATCCTCGAGGTCCTCTCCCTCGAGGAGCGCCGCCTGGCCGCCCTGCCGCCGCCGCCGCCGCCCAAGCCCAGGCCGTTCGTTCCCGAGGGGAACATCGTCAAGGAGCAGAAGCCGACGACGGAGAAGGAGATCGTCCCCGCGGACCAGGTCGCACCCGCCGCGGAGCCCAAGAAGCAGTAGCCGCGGGCCGCGCCGTGCGTGCGCGCACCGGAGGTGCGCCCACCGACGCTACTTCAGGTGGCGCGCGCGCGCGTCGACGGTCCGGTAGCGCTGCAGCAGCGCCAGCGAGCCGTCCAGCGACGTGCGGTAGTCGAGGGCGTTGCCCTTGGGCGTCGCCACCTCGAGGTAGAGGTTGTCGTCGGTGGAGACGATGGGCCCGCCGTCGCTCCTCGCGATGTCGTCGGCCAGACGCCGCAGATCCTCGTCGGAGGCGACCAGCTCGTCCAGCAGGCTCTCCGCGGGGCGCCCCTCCAGCGTCTCGCGCAGGTGTGGGTCGCGGTCGAGCCGCGCCAGCCTCTCGCGGGAGGCGACCAGCGGCGAGGCGCCCGCCACGAGGATGCCCTGCTCGCCGCCGAGGAAGAGCGCCACGTGGGGAAAGACGCCGTGGAGCGTGCGCACGATGGCGCCCAGCTCGCGGGGGCGGATGTGGTGGAGCTGCACCCACTGCTGCAGCACGCCGCCGGGCGCCAGCCGCGACCGGACCAGCTCGTAGAACTCGTGGCTGTAGAGGCTGG
>JBKJLX010000718.1:0-4191 GCA_046596645.1 Polyangiaceae bacterium | reverse complement strand
CCGGCTCCTGATCCCCCGGCGGTCGCGCCCGGGCTCGATGCGCGTCGAGTCGCGTCGCGTCGCCATGGCTTGCCTCGCCTTGACGCGCGCGGCGAGGCGGGGCGAAAGAGCGGCGTGGCCTTTCCCCCGTCGTGGATGTCGAAGATCGCGCGATGGTCCCTCCTCCTCGCGGTGGTCTCCGGCGTCGCCGGTGGAGTCACCTACGCACGTTGGGCGAGCGAGTGGAACCGCCCCAAGCCAAAGTTCAACCGCTGCTTTGCGGCCTCGACGATCCGGCTCATGAAGCCGGAGACCGAGAGCGGCACCGAGCCCCACGACACGCTCGACGGTCGCACCGTGTACCTGACCCCGCCCGCCGACACGGCGGTTCGCTGCGCCCAGAGCCTGGGAAAGGAACAGGGCGCGCGCCTCGTGGACGCCATGGGAGAGTTCGACCCCAACGCACGCGCCGGCAAGCTGGTCGCGATGATGGAGGCGGTTCCGCGCGACACGAGCGGCGACATGGACGCGCTCGCGCTCGGTCGCCTCGCTGGCGGGGCGCTCAGGGCGCTGCCGAGCACCGACGCGGTCATCGCGGCGCAGATGCGGGTGGGGGATCTCACGGAGTGCCGCTTCGGCGGACCGGCATGCCAGGCTCGCCCGGCCATCCCGTTGGCGACGTGGCTCGGCGTCGACGTGGCCATCGCCGCCCTGCTCGTCGCGCTCGGTGACGTCGCGCGCGGCGCCGTCGCGCGGAGACGTGCGCCGAGGGCCGCGCCCAAGACCTCGTCCAGCGCAGAGGCTCCGAGCGAGGCGAAGCCGGCGATGATCTCGAAGAAGAAGAAGAAGAAGAAGAAGAATCCGGCGAGCCAGGCGGAGAAGGAGAAGGAGCCCGAGGGGGCCTCGCGGGAGGACGCCTCGTGACGCGCGCCGCGCTGGCGCTGGCGCTCGCGGTGGGCGCGATCGGGTTCGCATGTGCGCCGCGGCCCGTGGCCGATCCGCTGCCGCCACCGTCTCCGCCCGCGCGCGGCGTGCGCCCCGCGGAGGACCAGGTCGACGCGGCGGCGTCGCCAGCCGCGGTCGAGGCGGCACCATCGGCCTCCGCGGCACCGGTGTCGCCGCCCCCCGCCGCCGCGTCGAGCGCGGCAGCTCCGGCCGGCTCCACGCTCGGCAAGGAGGCGCCGCCCAGCGCCGCCTGCCCGGCCGACGCGATCCTGGTCGAGGGCGACTACTGCAGCGAGGTCGAGCACACCTGCCTCTCGAGCTGGTTCGACAAGTCGAACAAGAAGGAGATCTGCGAGGACTTCGCGCCCAGGGCGAAGTGCACCGGGTCCCGGGTGAAGAAGCGCTACTGCATCGACCGCTTCGCGTGGCCGAACGTGCGCGGCGAGCGCCCCGAGGTGATGAACAACTTCTACCAGGCGCAGGTGAAGTGCGCGGCGGTCGGCAAGCGCATCTGCACCGAGAGCGAGTGGACGATGGCGTGCGAGGGGCCGCAGATGAAGCCCTTCCCCTACGGGTGGAAGCGCGACACCACCAAGTGCAACGGCGACCACCTGTGGGACGGCCCGCGCATGAAGGCGGTCGCCAAGCGAGACCCCAGGGAGCTGGCGCGACTCTGGAAGGGAGTTCGCAATGGCGCGCAGCCGGAGTGCGTCAGCGATCACGGCGTCCCCGACCTGCCGGGCAACACCGACGACATTGCCTCGAGCGAGACCAACAGCTCGGACTGGAAGGGGAAGTTCGACAGCGTGGTGACGGGGGGCCCCTGGTACAAGGGCGTCCGCAACCAGTGCCGGCCCAAGATCTACACGCACGACGAGGGCTTCTATTATTACAACCTCGGCTTCCGCTGCTGCGCCGAGCCCGATGGGAAGACCACGGATCCCAGGACGCCGCGGCAGCGCAGCGAGGACTGGAAGTTCTCTCGCGTGGAGTCGCTGGCGCGCTTCGGCGTCGCGAGCATGAAGGAGAAGCTCGAGCAGAAGAAGAGCGGCGCGTGCACCTGCAAGCCCACCGACGTGCTCTGTAAGACGATGTGCGGGACGCTGCTCGGACCTGATGCCAAGGACGCAGACCTCGAGGCGCCGCGCGAGTGATCCGTTGACCGGTAGAGCCTCGCCGCGTGACCCTGCACGGTGGTGCGAAGCTCGCGCCGGGAGGTCACGACGATGCAAGCCTCGATCGATTCACGGTTCCTTCGCAGCGCCGCCACCGGCGCCGCCCTGACGTTCTCGCTGACCTTCGCCTCGGCGACGGCCTTCGCGCAATCGTGCCCCGACGGCTACCCGTACGACTGTGGTGACGGCTACTGCTGCCCGGACGGCGCGCCTGTCTGCTGCGGTGGCGGGCAGTGCTCGGACGGCAGCTGCGACGGCGGCGGGAGCGGCAGCACGTGCCCCGACTCGGCGCCGTACCTGTGCGATGACGGCTACTGCTACGAGACCAGCGATTGCGGCGGGGGCGGCAGCTCGTGCCCCGACTCGGCGCCGTACCTGTGCGACGACGGGTACTGCTACCAGACCAGCGACTGCGGCGGGGGCGGCAGCTCGTGCCCCGACTCGGCGCCGTACCTCTGCGACGACGGCTACTGCTACGAGACCAGCGATTGCGGCGGCGGCAGCTGTCCCGACTCTGCGCCGTACCTGTGCAGCGACGGCCTCTGCTACGAGACCAGCGATTGCGGCGGCGGCAGCTGTCCCGACTCTGCGCCGTACCAGTGCGGCGACGGGCTCTGCTACGCGTCGAGCGACTGCGCGTACTGTCCGCCCGGCTACCCTTACGACTGCGGCAACGGCTACTGCTCCACCAGCTCCGACGGCTGCAGCGCCGGCGAGAGCCTGCCCGGCGGTGGCTCGTCTCCAGGCGTGGGTGGCGGCACCGCGCCGGTCGGCGGCGGCAGCGGCACCGCACCGGGCGGTGGCTCCGGCGAGGAGTTCTGCGAGGACGCGGGCGCGTACGAGGGCTGCGATTCGGTGCAGGCATGCTGCACCGCCACCGAGTGCCGCTACGTGACCGACGACGGCAGCACCTTCTACTGCGGTGCCGGTGGCGATTGCTACACGGCCGCCGACGACGTCGTCGCGTACTGCGAGGATCAGGCGGGCTGCTCTGCGACGCCGGGCAAGACCCGCGGTGGCCTCACCGGCATGGCGGCCTTCGCCATGCTCGGGCTCGCGGCGGCGGTGCGCGCGCTGCGCTCGCGCCGGCGCGGGTAGCACGCCACCTCGACCCACCGCCGGGCGGCGCGCGGCACCCGGTGGCGGGCCTCGGCGGACCCGACTAGGGTCGGCGGCCATGCGAACGATCGCCCTCGCGGCCTCCGCCCTCTCCCTGGCGTGTGCGGTGTCCTGCTCCTCGACGCCCGACCCCGTGGTGCCCCCTGCGGCCGATCCGCCGCCCGACCCGCCCGCGGCGCAAAAGAAGCAGGTGCCCGTCTCCATGGCGCAGGTCGGCCTCTCCAGCGAGGCGGTCGATCGCAAGGTCAACGCGTGCGACGACTTCTATCGCTTCGCCTGCGGAGGCTGGCTCGACAAGACCGAGATCCCCGCCGACAAGTCGCGCTGGGTCCGCAGCTTCAACGAGATCCAGGACGGCAACGAGCTCGAGCTGAAGACCATCCTCGAGGAGGCGGTGAAGAAGAAGGGCCAGCCCGGCGTCGAGGGGCAGATCGGCAGCTTCTACGCGGCCTGCATGGACGAGGCCGCCATCGAGAAGGCGGGGACGGCGCCCATCCAGCCCCTGCTCGACGTGATCAAGAAGGCGAACGACGGCAGAGGCATCGCCCGCGCCACCACCGAGCTGCACCGCCACGGCATCTGGGCGTTCTTCTGGATCGACTCGGAGCAGGACTCCAAGGACGCGACCAAGATGATCGCGGAGATGGACCAGGCCGGCCTGGGTCTCCCCGACCGCGACTACTACACGCGCGACGACGCCGACGCGCAGAAGATCCGCGCCGCGTACCGCGAGCACGTGCAGAAGATGTTCGAGCTCGGCGGGCTCAAGGGCCCGGCCGCCAAGACCGCGACCGACGACGTGGTCCGTATCGAGACCGCGCTGGCCAAGGTCTCCAAGACCAAGGTGGAGCGCCGCGACCCGAAGGCCATGTACAACCGCCTCGATCGCGAGGGCGTGCGCAAGGCGATGCCGTCGTTCCCCTGGGACGACTACTGGAAGGCGGTCGGTCGCGCCGACGCCAACGAGATCACC
>JBKJLX010000648.1:0-2666 GCA_046596645.1 Polyangiaceae bacterium | reverse complement strand
ACAGCGCGTCGACCAGTTCGCCGTCGGGTGCGCCCTCACGCGCGGGGTCGGCGCCACCACCGCCGGCCAGCCTGCGCGGCGTGCCTGCCCCGGCGAACGGGGCGTCGCTCTTCGAGGCGGCGTTCGGCGCCAAGGCCGCGTCCGACGCCGCGGCCACCCGCGATCGGGAGCGGGACCGCGATCGCGAGCAGCGCGATCACGACAAGGAGCGCGAGGCGACGTCGCCGCGCACGCCGGCGACCGAGTCGGTCGCGCGCCGCGCGCTGGTCGACCTGCTCGCGTACGACGAGGCGCTGCCGGCGCGGCTGCGCCGCGATCCCACGCACGCCAAGCTGCTCGCGCGGGGCGTGCCGCCCAAGGCTTTTCTCCGCCCCGACGAGGCGGCCGGCAAGGTCGCGGCGGACGACGAGCGCGCCCGCTGGGACGTGCTGCGCCTGCTTTCCTTCGCCGCGCCGCTCGAGCTGGCGCAGCTCCGCGATGCGGTGGCGGCGAGCTTCGACGATGAGACGCAGCTCGAGCTGCCGGTGGTCGTCGTCGCCGGCGAGCTGCGACCTTCCTACGAGGAGGCGGAGACGCTCAAGCTGGTCAGCCAGATCGCGCAGCCGCTCGCGGCGACCAACAAGGCGCTGCCGCCGCTGCTCAAGCAGATCGAGACCGCGACCCAGGCGGCCTGGCCTCCGACGCGCGAGGTCGCCTCCAGCCTGGTCCGGCAGGTCGAGCAGGCGGTGAACGCGTCGCCCGGGCTCCCGCCGCGGTACTTCGCGGGCCAGCTCGAGCGGGCGATGATCGAGGGGCGCCGCTACAAGAAGCGCGTCCTCTTCGGCGGGCCGCGCCTGCGTGCCGATCTCACGTTTCCCTCCGGCGCCGAGGTTCCGCTCTACCTCCCCGAGCGCGCGGCGGATCTGCTGCCGATGCTCCAGTCGCTCCCGGTGGTGGCCGCGGTCGAGCTCCGCCCGCGCGAGGACGCGTCGGAGACGCACGCCGAGGCCCTGGTCGCGCTCGCCGTCGGGCGCGTGGTCCGACGTGCCGCGCCCAAGGCCTAGCGCCGTCGCGGTCGCTGTCTCCGACACCTGGAGCTCGGCCGGCTCGTCCGCGCTAGCGCTTCGCCTTTCGGAGGTCGAAGCGGTCGAGGCTCATGACCCGGGTCCAGATCGCGGCGAAGTCCTTTACGAACTTCTCCTTGCCGTCGTCCGACGCATAGATCTCGGAGATGGCGCGCAGCTGCGAGTTGGCGCCGAACACCAGGTCGACCGCCGTCCCGGTCCATTTGACGGCTCCGGTCTTGCGGTCACGACCTTCGTACACCTGGTCGTTCTGCGCGGACTTCTTCCACTCGATGTCCATGTCGAGCAGGTGAACGAAGAAATCGTTGCTCAGCGTCCCCGGCCGCGTCGTGAAGACTCCGTGCCTGGAGCCGTCGTGGTTCGCATCGAGCACCCGCATCCCGGCGAGGAGGACGGTCATCTCCGTCGCGTTCAGCGTGAGCAGGTCGGCCTTGTCGACCAGGAGCTCCGCTGGCGTCCGCACCGTGTTCGCCTGCACGTAGTTGCGGAATCCGTCGGCGGCAGGCTCGAGGTTCTGGAACGAGCTCACGTCGGTCATCTGCTGTGTCGCGTCCGTCCGTCCGGGCGCAAAGGGGATCTTCGTCGGGACCCCGGCGCGCTTGGCCGCCTCCTCGACCGCGGTGTTCCCGGCGAGGACGAGCAGGTCCGCGAGCGAGATCTTCTTCCCGGCCGCCGACGTGTTGAACTTCGCCTGGATGCCCTCGAGCGTGGAGAGCACCTTCGCAAGGTCCGCGGGCTGGTTGACCGCCCAGTCCTTCTGCGGCGCGAGTCGAACGCGCGCCCCGTTGGCGCCGCCGCGCAGGTCCGTGTCGCGGAAGGTGGAAGCCGACGCCCAGGCCGCCTTGACCAGCTGCGATCCGGTGAGGCCGGAGTCGAGAATCTGGCGCTTCAGCGCGGCGACGTCCGCGTCCCCCACGAGCTTGCCGTCGACGGCAGGGACGGGATCCTGCCAGATCTGCGGAGGCGGCACGTTGGCCCCCATCAGGCGGACGTGCGGCCCCATGTCGCGGTGCGTGAGCTTGAACCACGCGCGGGCGAACGCGTCCTCGAACTCCTTGGGGTCCTTGTAGAAGCGCTCGGCGACCTTGCGATACGCCGGGTCGACCTTCAAGGACAGGTCGGTCGTCAGCATCATCGGCTTGTGGAACTTGCCGGCTACGTGCGCGTCCGGGACGGTCGCCACGCCGCCCTTCGGCGTCCACTGCTGGGCTCCTCCCGGGCTCTTCGTCAGCTCCCACTCGAGCTCGAAGAGGTTCTTGAAGAACTCGTGCGACCATTTCACCGGCGAGCGTGTCCAGGCGCCTTCCAGGCCGCTCGTGATGGTCGCGGCGCCCTTGCCGGAGCCGCACCGGTTCTTCCAGCCCGCGCCTTGCTCCTCGAGGGAGGCGCCCTCCGGCTCCGGCCCCACACAGTCGGCCGCCTTCGCGGCTCCGTGCGCCTTTCCGAGCGTGTGTCCACCCGCGATCAGGGCGACCGTCTCCTCGTCGTTCATCGCCATGCGACCGAACGTCTGGCGGATGTGCGAGGCCGCGGCGAGCGGGTCGGGCACGCCGTTGGGGCCCTCCGGGTTGACGTAGATCAGCCCCATCTGGACCGCTGCGA